>CACFNV010000011.1 GCA_902567635.1 uncultured Alphaproteobacteria bacterium | reverse complement strand
AAGGCCTCTTTGAAGATAGAGCTTATTGGACTAAACAAATTTGAGATTTTTGCATGTGAAGATCAAGTCAATTTGGTTTCGCTAAAAGGAAGTAATGACCAAATTTATTCGTTGATTTTAAATAATAAAAAGCCCATTAGTAAAATAATGCTATCTTCAATACATGAAATAAATATTCCAAAAAGTTTAAAAAATGTTTTCGTATTGGGGCATAGAGCAGAGGAGATAGCTACTAGTTTAAAGTTAGAAAATTTTCTAGAGAAAGATGATACAGACATAGTTGACCTGCTAAATGCCTCTCTCAAAGTTTCAAATCCTGAAAAATGTTTACCTAAACCTCTTTATATAAGTATTGGAAATACTAACTTCAAGAAATACGATAGGCCCAAGATTTTTGAATAAGAAAATGCCTAAAGAGTATGTGGCCTTCCAGCTTTATCTTGACTGCGTGCAAAAGAAAGAAGTTAAATTCAGCCTAAAGGACTTCTATAGCTTTTATAAAAATAAAAATATTAAAGTCTTCTGTTATCACCATGGGATTGCAATAGCTAGCTATGTAGAAGATGAATGTGAATTATACTTTTTGGGAGTAAAGAATAATCAAAAAAGATTAGGACACGGTACAAAGATTCTTAAACATTTAATAATAAGCTCTAAAGAATTAGGCAGTAGAAAAATTTTTCTTGAGGTAAACGTTACTAATGAAGCAGCATTAAAATTGTATACCAATGCAGGCTTTAAGCGATTGGGTGCAAGAAAAGAGTATTATAAAAATTCATTCAATTCATTTGATGATGCAATTCTAATGGAATTAACACTAATTTGTTAACCTTCTTTACTATATGGGACTCCAATGGCGCCCGGTGCTCTGGCCTTTCCAATAAAGCCTGCCAACAAAATAACTGTGAGAATATAGGGAAGAGCCTGCATAAACTGTACCGGCACTTCTCCAATTATATATAGTTCTACACCCTGCAATCTATTTCCTAGAGCTTCCAAAAAACCAAAAAGTAGACAAGCGAATAAAGTTGGTATTGGATTCCATTTTCCAAATATCATTGCAGCTAGTGCAATGTAACCTTTCCCTGCTGACATCTCTCGCCCAAACCCAGCTCCGTGAGCAATTGACAAATAAGCACCCGCCAAACCACACAACATTCCTGCAATTATTACAGCCTGATATCTCATTCTGATTACTGAAATTCCAGCTGTATCTACGGCTTCAGGCTTCTCCCCCACAGCCCTCAATCTCAAACCAAAGCTAGTTTTAAAAACCATATAATACGTTACAAATACTGCCAATAAAGAAAGGTAGACCAAAATATTATGACCTGAAATTACGTCTGAATATAAATCACCAAAAAGAGGGATATTATTTATTAAACTTTGAAAAGGAAAATCAATCGGCATAAATCTTTGATCAGAACCTAGTGAAGGTGTTTGACCCCCCCTTGAAAAAAGAGCTATTCCGACTGTAATCGTTAATCCTGAAGCCAAAATATTTATAGCAAGACCACTAATCACCTGATCTCCTTTGTTAGTAATGCATGCAAAGCCATGAATTACGGACGCGAAACCTGACGCTACCACTGCCGAGAAAAGGCCTATCCAAGGAGATCCAGTCAAAAAGGTAACTGATGCCGCAACAAAAGCAGATAGAAGCATTTTACCTTCCAGACCGATATCAATTATACCACTTCTTTCAGAAAAAATACCTGCCATTGCACAGAAAATAAGAGGTGTTGCGATTCTAATCGTCGAGTCCAGCAAAGAGATACATATTTGAAACATCTCAAGCATTTTTTGGCTCTTTAAAATAGTTATAATATATTTTTTCTACAAATGGATTCATCATATATGCAAGAGCACCTGAAAAAAGAATGATTAGACCTTGTATCAGAAGTACCATTTCCCTTGTAATTGAAGAAAATTCAAAATCCAATTCCGTACCGCCTTGATATAATGCTCCAAATAAAAGGCTTGACAAAAATATACCTATAGGGTGATTTCTTCCCATAAGCGCTACAGCAATGCCAGTAAACCCATAACCAGCAGTGAACCCAAGCAGTAATTTATTGTGGACCCCGAGAAGTTCGTTAATAGCAACAAGTCCTGCCAACCCACCAGAAATCGCCATAACTAAAACTATTGTACGTGATACATCTATACCTGCATATTTTGCCGCTGTCTCAGAATGACCCAAAGATCTTACTTCATAGCCAAATTTAGTTCTCCATACCAAGATCCAAAACCCAAAAGAAACTATTAATGCTATAAAGAATGATATATTGAACGGAGATACTGCTATACTTATTCCAAAGTAATTTGCTAACTTATGAATCTGTACCAAGCCTACTCCTTCTGAAAAATCTCTTGTTTCTGGAGACATCTGACCAGGTTCAATAATGACGTTTACTAATAAGTAAACCATTAAGGAAGCTGCTATAAAATTAAACATTATCGTAGTTATTACTATGTGGCTTCCTCTCTTAGCTTGGAGATATCCAGGAATAACACCCCAAAACGCTCCAAAGATCGCAGAACCACAAACAGCTAAGATTGTTACTAAAAAACTGTTAATTGATTGGTCCAAAGCCAAACAAACTAATCCTACACCAAGCCCACCCACGTAGGCTTGCCCTTCTCCCCCGATGTTAAATAATTTTGCATGAAAAGCCAAAGCAACTGCTAAACCTGCAAAAATAAAGTTCGTTGTGTAATAAAGTGTATAACCTATTGATCCTGGGTAATAAAATGCGCCCTTGATCATTACTAAAATGGCTTGAAGAGGATTCTCTCCAATAAAGAAAATAACAATTCCCGAAACAAAAAAAGCCAGTAGCAGATTTATAAAAGGAATAAGACCAATTGAGACCCATCTGGGAAGAAAATTACTTTCATTCATTTTTTTACACCTAATTAGTCCTATCTAAACCTGACATCATCTTACCTAGCTCTATTTCTGTGGCATTTGAACCCATAGTTTCACCAACAATTTTGCCTTGGTTCATGACAATTATTCTATCTGATAAAGACATTATTTCATCCAGTTCTACTGAAACCAACAGAATAGCAGTTCCAGAGTCTTTCAGTCTCAATAAATCTTCATATATTCTCTCTATTGCACCTATATCTACACCTCTAGTAGGTTGACCTATTAAAAGTATTTTAGGCTGACTTTCAATTTCTCTAGCCAAAACTAATTTTTGTTGATTGCCACCAGACAATTTATTAGAAGAAATATTTGGATTTCTAGGTCTTACATCAAATTGCTCTGCTGTTTCCGTAAAAAGGTTTAATATTTTATTTTTGTCTAGTAGAAAACCGCTCGAATATCTTTCCTTTCTTTGATATCCCAAAATACTATTTTCATAATTGTAGAAAGGAAGGATCAAGCCTCTTTTTTGCCTATCTTCTGGCACATGCGCTATACTCATTTCTCTTACTTTCTTTGGATCCCATTTTTCACCAGGCAAAAGTCTGGTTTGATTTATTTCAATCTCCCCTCTCTGAAGTTGCTCAATACCGGAAAGAATATCTAAAAGTTCAGACTGCCCGTTCCCCGCGACACCTGCTACACCTAATATTTCACCTTCCGAAATACTAAAAGATACATTTTTTAGGACATCAACTCCGTCCTTTGATAAGTGATTAAGATTCTTTACAGTAAGGACTTTGTTTCCTATCTTAGATTCTTTTTTTTCTATTGATAATAATACTTTTCTTCCAACCATTTTTTCAGCAAGCTCTGCTGGAGAAGTATTGTTTGTTTTTAAATTTGCTACTACTTTACCACCTCGCATTACCGAAACCGCCTCTGTAATGTTCATTATTTCTTTTAGTTTATGAGTAATAAGTATTATGGTTACACCTTTATTTTTGAGAGAATTCAAGATCTCAAATAATCCTATAGTTTCCTGAGGTGTTAAGACACCTGTAGGTTCATCTAATATAAGAATCTTAGCACCTCTATTTAAGGCTTTAAGTATTTCCACTCTTTGTTGCATTCCGACAGGAAGGTCCAAAATTAAAGAATGAAAATCCACATTTAGACCATAAGTACTGGAAAGTTTTTGAAGTCTTTGTAAAATAGTTTTTTCTCCTTTTTTTAAAGAAAAACTGCCCTCATTACCTAACATTACATTCTCCAGCACTGTAAAAGTTGGTACTAGCATAAAATGCTGGTGTACCATCCCTATACCTAAAGAAATTGATTTCTCTGGCGATGTAACGTCTACGATATTTCCGTCCAAATAAATTGAACCCCCATCTGGCTTATATAAGCCAAACAAGATATTCATTAGAGTAGATTTACCGGCGCCATTCTCTCCAACTATGCCATGGATAGTACCGGCTTCAACTTTTAAGCTGACTTCCTCGTTAGCTATTACGTGTCCAAATCTTTTAGTAATTTTTTTGAGCTCAATTGAAGAGCCCGAAAATGAAGGTAACGAAACAGATGTATCGTTACCTTCATTAATTTCAATTGTCGTCATTTAATAATTATTAAGCCGGACAATTATTGTCACTCATGTAATCGTGAACCTTTATTGCTCCACTCTTAACTTTATCTGACAAACCATTTATAGTTGATTTCATAACGTCTGTTATAAGCGACTTATTGTGCTTATCATAAGCCCAGCCAACACCTTCTTCTTTCAAACCTAATACTTTAACACCACTAGTAAAATTGCCTGATTTAACATCCATAAATGTTTCATAAGTTGCCAAGTCTACTCTTTTTAGCATAGAAGTAAGCATTGTTCCTGGATGCAGATAATTTTGATTACTATCAACACCTATGGCTAATTTTCCAGCATCAGCGGCAGCTTGGTAAACTCCTGTACCTGTGCCACCTGCAGCAGCATAAACGACATCAGCCCCTCTATCAAATTGTGATTTTGCAAGTTCTGAGCCTTTTGCAGGATCATTCCAAGCCGCAGGAGTTGTTCCTGTCATGTTCTGATAAACTTCAACTTTTGAGTTTACGGTCTTCGCGCCTTGAACATATCCACAAGCAAACTTTCTTATCAAAGGTATATCCATACCTCCAACAAAACCGACCTTGCCAGTTTTCGATGCCATGGCTGCTAATGCTCCTACAAGAAACGATCCTTCATGCTCGTTAAAAACATATTGCCTCATATTGGCATTATCTAACCAACCCACATCAATTATTGAAAACTTTGTGTTTGGGAACTCTTTGGCAACCTTATCACAAGCGTCTGCTTGAGCAAATCCAACACAAACAATAACATTGGCTCCTCTCTGAGCCATTTTACGCATTCCTTGTTCTCTTTGAGCCTCGTTGGTTACCTCAAACTCCATTACCTTTATTCCTGTCTCTTTTGTAAAACGTTGAGCTCCATTGAAAACGCTTTCGTTAAAAGACTTATCAAACTTTCCACCCATATCGAAAATAACTGCAGGTTTAATTTCTGCAGAAACTATGGAAGCTGATAAGGTAAGTAGAGCTACAGTAATTAACTTAAATAATTTTTGCATCTAATTCTCCCTATAAATTTTTAAAACTGAACTATCATATATCAATAAATATAATCATTTTAGACTATACTACTAAGTTATATTTTGAAACGAAAAATATGGGTAATTTTGATTTAAAATATTTTGAAAACATAAGCTGACCATAATGTAATATTTTTTCAGATCTGTTGTCGAGGTTTTGAGCAAAAACAAAATATTATTTGCAGAAAACTTAGTTTGAAGGTATTAGCTATCCTTAATATTACCAATCTAGGCACCCAAAAAATAAGAAAATATTATTAATATATTTCGCAGAAGATAAAGAAAGATTAGATGCAAATATTTTTACCTATTGCTGACGTTCCAGTTAATTTAATAGTTTTACTTGTATTGGGCGTGGGAGTGGGTTTTTTGTCGGGAGTATTTGGTATAGGCGGAGGCTTTCTAATGACTCCCCTTTTAATTCTGATGGGGATACCAACTGCTGTAGCAGTTGCTACGGAAGCTAATCAGATCACTGCATCATCTTTTTCGGGAGTATTGGCACACTTGAAACGAAGAGCAGTCGATTTTAAAATGGGCAATATTTTAGTAATTGGTGGCTTGTTCGGCTCTGCATTAGGAGTGGAGATTTTTAGAATCATTAAAAGCTATGGTCAAATAGAATTATTTGTCTCAGGTTGTTATATTATTTTTCTTGGAAGCATAGGGATCCTCATGTTCATTGAAAGTTTATCAACTATCAAAAGAAGCAGAAGCCCTCAAATTAATACTTTGCCAAGGAAAAAACATAATTGGATCCATGGGCTTCCATTTAAAATAAAGTTTAAGACTTCTCAGCTTTATATCAGCGCATTCCCCCCTTTGTTTCTGGGATTTGTAATTGGTATTTTGGCTTCAATAATGGGTGTCGGAGGAGGGTTCATTTTAATTCCTGCTATGATTTACGTTTTAGGAATGCCTACTAAGGTAGTAATTGGGACTTCGCTTTACCAGATAATGTTTATCACTGCATTTACCAGTTTTATGCATGCGACACAAAACAAAACTGTTGATTTGCTACTTGCATTTATCTTGATTATAGGAGGAGTAGTAGGAGCTCAGCTAGGAGCAAGAGTAACCGTAAGACTTAAAGCAGAAGAAATTCGAATTTTACTGGCGATTATAGTACTATTGGTATGCCTTAAACTCGCATTAGATCTATTCTTGGTCCCTAATGAAATTTTTTCCCTTACCTATGGAGCTTCCCATTGATACGTTTATTTGTTTTGGTCAGCTTCTTAATTATGTCTTCTGGAATTGGTTTCTGTAGTATTGTTTCAAATATTGATAAAAGAGAAATTGAGTTAACAACTCGTTTTGATGGATCAAAAATACTTGTTTTTGGAGCTTTAACTGAAACTAATAACGATCCTACTTTGGTAATTGAATTAGTTGGGCCGAAGCAAGACATGACCATAAGAAAAAAATCAAAAGTATGGGGCATTTGGGTTAAAAAAGATTACGCGAAGTTTAAGAAAGTTCCAAGTTTTTACCAAATAAATTCGACTAATTTAATCTCTGATAAACGCCAAGAAATTACTAATAGAAAGTTAGAAAAATACTTTTTTTCTAAATTGAAAAACGCTGAAACGACCTCTCAAAAAAAAGTAGATAAAAAGGAATATTTTAGTGAATTGATTAGATTAAATAAGGAGAAGAATAACATTCGTTTGTTTGAAACCAAGATATCAATACTACAAGAGAAATTATTTTTCTCTACAATAGAGCTTCCCCAAAAGATATTCCCTGGCGAATATAAGGTCATAATTTCTACATTAGACGAAAACAATGAGGTCATTAACTCCTCAAGTGAGATAGTAAAAGTCTCCAAAACTGGAATTCAAAAGTTTCTTTCGTTTAATGCAGCTAACAACTCTACCTTGTACGGAATCTTCTCTGTCATGTTAGCTTTATTCCTTGGATTTTCTGCAGCCCAAATATTTCGACTGCTAAAAATATAATTACAAATTAAACAATGATGCCTTCTTCCCTAGCGTCTTCAATAGTCCTTAAACCGGTTGTTGGTGAGTTAACCAGTACAGCCATGTTACCTGGTTTATGCTTATTTTCCAGCATTTTGGTATGAGCATGAGGTATTTTGTGCCAAGGAAAAACCTCTGACATACAAGGATCTATTCGCCTATCAATCATTAATTTATTTGCAGCACTGGCTTGGAACAAATTAGCAAAATGACTTCCTTGAACTCTTTTTTGATTCATCCAAAGATATCTGGCATCGAATGTTAGATTGTATCCAGTAGTTCCAGCACAAATCACTACTATACCACCCTTTTTTGCTACAAAAACTGATACTGGGAATGTACTTTCACCAGGGTGTTCAAAAACCATGTCAACATTTACCCCTTTACCTAAGATATCCCAAATAGCTTTACCAAACTTTCTTGCCTCACTCATCCACTCTCGAAACTCTGGCCCATTCACCAAAGGCATTTGACCCCAACAATTAAAATCCTTTCTGTTTATGACGCCTTTAGCACCAAGATCCATAACAAAGTCTCTCTTTTCTTCGTCAGATATTACACCTATGGCATTTGCTCCAGCAGTATTTACCAGCTGTATGGCAAACGACCCCAGTCCTCCAGACGCCCCCCAAACTAAAACATTTTGCCCGGGTCTTAATTCATGGGGTGAATGACCAAATAACATTCTGTATGCAGTAGCTAAGGTTAAAGTATAGCAGGCGCTCTCTTCCCAAGTTAAATGCTTAGGCCTAGGCATAAGCTGCTGAGATTGAACATTTGTAAATTGGGAAAAGGAACCATCAGGCGTTTCATATCCCCATATCCTTTGACTTGAAGAATACATAGGGTCTCCTCCATTGCATTGCTCATCGTCTCCATCATCCTGATTACAATGAATTACAACCTCATCACCAATTTTCCATCTTCTCACTTTCTCTCCAACGGCCCAAACGATGCCAGATGCATCAGATCCAGCAATATGATATTCAGCCTTGTGAACATCAAAAGGTGAAATTGGAGTCCCCAATCCTGCCCAAATACCGTTATAATTGACTCCAGCAGCCATCACTAAAACCAAAACCTCATTACTATCAACTTTAGGTGTGTCCACTACTTCAATCTGAAAACTTTTTTCTGGATTTCCATGCCTTTCCCTTCTAATGGTCCACGCATACATTTTCTCTGGAACAACACCCAATTCAGGTATTTCTCCAACTTCATAAAGATTTTTTTCTTTTTTATTGAGCATATTTTTGAGAGATCTTTAATTTTCTTTTGTGATTCCAGAGACTATATCAAATGTCCGTAATTATTTAAATCATTTCATCAATATTATTTTATAATCTGAAAAAAAATTTGAATAATAATAATAAAATAAGATTCACCTTGTAAAAAAATTTTATTGAAATTAAAGAGAGGGTTATGAAATCAAAGCCTTGGATATTTCGAACTTACGCAGGACATAGCACTGCAAGAGCTAGTAATAAGCTTTTTAAAGAGAACTTAAAAAAAGGACAAACTGGTTTGTCAATCGCCTTTGACTTGCCAACCCAAACAGGATACGACAGTGATCACCCACTTGCCAGTGGAGAGGTGGGTAAAGTTGGAGTGCCAATCAACCATATAGGAGACATGAGAATTCTATTTGATGGTATTCCATTAGACAAAATGAATACGTCCATGACGATTAATGCTACGGCTCCTTGGATATTGGCACTATACCTATCTTTAGCTGAAGAGAATTCAATAAAAATTGGGTCTCTTCAAGGTACTGTTCAAAACGATATAATCAAAGAATACTTAAGCAGAGGTACCTATATATTTCCACCAGATGAGAGTTTAAAGTTAATCGCAGATGTATCTGAGTTTTGTTTTCATAAAGTGCCTAAATGGAATCCGATTAATATATGCTCTTATCATCTTCAAGAAGCTGGGGGAACAATAGTAGAAGAAGTGGCTTTTGCAATTGCAACGGCTGTTTCAGTTTTAGACACTATCAGAGATCGAGTGTCAAAAGCACATTTCCCGCAAATTGTCGGTAGAGTGTCATTTTTTGTTAATGCTGGAATAAAGTTTATTAGTGAATTGTGCAAAATGAGAGCTTTCGTGGAGCTTTGGGATGAAATTTGTCTAGAAAGGTACGGAGTAAAAGATGAAAAGTTAAGAAGATTTCGCTACGGTGTGCAGGTAAATAGTTTAGGACTGACTGAACAACAGCCAGAAAATAATGTTTACAGAATACTTCTTGAACTCTTAGCTGTAACACTTTCAAAAAAAGCGCGAGCCAGAGCAATTCAACTTCCTGCCTGGAATGAGGCCATGGGATTACCAAGGCCTTGGGACCAGCAATGGTCCTTAAGAATGCAGCAGATTTTAGCGTTTGAAACAGATTTACTCGAGTATGAAGATATATTTGATAACAATCCAGTAATTGAAAAAAAAGTCTCATCAATAAAAGAATCGGTAAATATTAAATTTAGAAAGATAGAAGAGTTGGGCGGCACTGAGTCAGCATTAGAATTCATGAAAACATCTCTAGTTTCCTCCAATGCAAAAAGACTGGAAAAAATTGAAAAAAGAGAGACTATAATCGTGGGAGTTAATGCATTTACATCTACTGAGGAGAGTCCCTTTTCAAAAAAAGGAGATGACGTTTTTATTGTTGACCCAGAACTAGAGAACTCTCAAATATATTCATTAACAAAGTGGAAAAAATCACGGAACGATGAAAACGTTAAAAACGCTATAAGAATTCTTCAAGAAACTGCTAAGAGTGGGAAAAATATTATGCCAGCTTCAATTGATGCTGCTAAAGCAGGAGTTACTACAGGTGAGTGGGCGGACGCAATGCGATCTATTTATGGAGAGTTCAGAGCTCCAACAGGAATAACTGTAAGCAATACTACAGAAAATGAAGAATTATCAAAAATAAAGAAGGAAGTATTAAAAGTTAATAAAAAGCTAAATAGAACAATAAAAATTCTTATTGGGAAACCAGGTTTAGATGGTCACTCAAATGGTGCAGAGCAAATCGCCATGAGGGCCAAAGAAGCAGGTTTAGATGTTGTTTATCAAGGAATAAGATTAACACCAGAGCAAATTGTGAATTCTGCCTTAGAAGAATCGGTACACCTAATCGGGCTTTCAATATTATCTGGAAGCCATTTGAAAATTCTTTCAGACATTACATCCTTATTGAGACAAAAAAAAATGGGTGAAGTTCCTATTATTGTTGGAGGAATAATTCCTGAAAAAGATTTTAAAAGTCTTTATAAGATGGGCATTAAAAAGGTTTATACCCCAAAAGATTTTGACTTGAACAAAATAATTATGGATATTTCTGGTATTGTCAAGGAGGCTAACTTCTAGACATTTTGTGACTGGAGTTTCTTTATCTCTGCAATCGCTTTTGCCGGGTTGAGGCCCTTTGGGCAAGCTTTTGCACAGTTCATTATAGTATGACAGCGATATAGCTTGAAGGAGTCATCCAATTCTTTTAGACGTCCCTCTCTTTCTTGGTCTCTACTGTCAATTATCCAACGATATGCGTGCAACAGAGCAGCAGGTCCTAAATATTTATCACCGTTCCACCAGTAACTCGGACAGGAGGTGGAACAACAAGCGCACATAACGCATTCATATAGCCCATCAAGAAACTTCCTTTCTTCTACAGATTGAAGCCATTCGCCTTCCGGCTCCTCTGTATTTGTCTCCAGCCATGGCTTTATACTGGCGTGCTGTTTGTAAAAATTATTTAAGTCGGGAACCAAGTCTTTAATGACGGGAAGATGAGGAAGAGGATAAACATTGATTGTTCCTTTAAATTCGTTCATTCCCTTTAAGCAAGCTAGAGTGTTTACACCTCCAATATTCATTGAGCATGAACCGCATATTCCTTCACGGCAAGATCGTCTAAAGGTTAAAGTTGGGTCTATTTCACTCTTTATTTTTATCAATGCATCCAACATCATTGGACCACATTTATCTAAATCAATAAAAAATGTATCGATTCTCGGATTTTCATTATCATCAGGGTTATAGCGGTAAATTTTTATTTCTTTTAGATTTTCTGCGTTATCTGGTTTTTCCCAAACCTTCCCTTTAGAAACTCGAGAGTTTTGTGGCAGCCTAAATTCAACCATTTGTTAATACACCCTTGCTTTAGGTTTAATCTTTTTGATGTCAATTCCACCATCTTTGTTGTCAGTCAGAGGTTTTTTAATAACATCTCTATATGATAAATTTACGAAGCCATTATCAGAGATTTTTGCTAGCGTATGCTTCCTCCAATTTTCGTCATCTCTGTCAGGAAAATCCTCCTGTGCATGAGCACCTCTGCTCTCTTTTCTTGCTTCTGCTGATACGATCGTCGCTAGGGCGTTAGGCATCAAATTAGTTAACTCTAAGGTTTCCATCAAGTCTGTGTTCCAGATAAGAGATTTATCTTTTACATTTAAGTAATCAACACCAGCTGCTATATCTGCCATCTTTTTAACACCCTCAGAGAGAGTTTTATCTGAACGAAATACAGCGGCATCCGTTTGCATTGTTTTTTGCATTTTTAATCTCAATTCAGCTGTAGATGTTTGTCCATCAGAAAACCTCAGCCCATCAAATCTATCCAAAGATTTTTCAACCGATGATTTATTTAACGGTCTGTTCGAGGAGTTCCTATCAACTACCTCAGCAGCCCTAATAGCAGCTGCTCTTCCAAAGACCACGAGATCAATTAAGCTGTTAGAACCTAACCGATTAGCACCATGAACAGATGCACACCCCGCTTCCCCAACAGCCATGAGCCCCGGTTGTATTTTGTTTTTATCTTGTTCGTCAGGGTTTATAACCTCACCCCAATAATTCGTGGGAATCCCTCCCATATTATAATGAACTGTAGGCAGAACCGGAATTGGATCTTTAGTTACGTCTACTCCAGAGAAAATTCTCGCGCTCTCTGATATCCCTGGAAGCCTTTCAGCCAATGTTTCTGGAGGAAGGTGATTCAAGTGAAGGTAAATATGGTCCTTATCGTTTCCAACCCCTCTTCCATCTCTGATTTCCATAGTCATGCAACGAGACACAACATCCCGACTTGCCAGGTCTTTATAAGTCGGTGCATACCTCTCCATGAAACGCTCGCCTTCAGAGTTAGTTAAATAACCCCCTTCACCCCTTGCTCCTTCAGTAATGAGGCAACCTGCTCCATAAATTCCAGTTGGATGAAACTGAACAAATTCCATGTCTTGCAAAGGCATTGATTGTCTTGCAACCATGCCATTTCCATCTCCAGTACAAGTGTGCGCTGAAGTTGCAGAAAAGTAAGCTCTTCCATATCCACCGGTCGCTAAAACTACCATTTTTGCATTAAATCTGTGCAATGTTCCATCATCAAGCTTCCACGCTAAAATGCCTTGACATTCGCCATCTTCTGTCATTATCAGGTCGATAGCAAAATACTCTATAAAAAATTCTGCGTTATTTTTGAGTGACTGCCCATATAAAGTGTGGAGTATTGCATGACCTGTCCTATCGGCGGCCGCACATGTTCTTTGTACCGGAGGTCCCTCTCCAAATTCAGTTGTATGTCCACCAAATGGCCTTTGATAAATTTTGCCTTCTTCAGTTCTTGAAAAGGGAACACCATAATGTTCTAGCTCATAAACCGCCTTAGGGGCCTCTTTTGCTAGATATTCCATTGCATCTGAGTCTCCAAGCCAATCAGAGCCTTTTACAGTATCATACATATGCCAATGCCAATGATCAGGACCCATGTTTGATAAAGATGCAGCTATTCCTCCTTGCGCTGCTACAGTGTGACTTCTTGTTGGAAAAACTTTAGTAACACAGGCAGTTTTTAGTCCCTGTTCTGCCATTCCTAAAGTTGCTCTAAGGCCAGCGCCACCTGCTCCTACGATTACGACGTCGTACGTATGATCAATTATTTCATATGATTTCATAATTTATCCAAAAACAGCTAATTTAAATAAACTAAATAGTCCTACGATCATGAGAAAGCCACAAAAAACATTATTCAATACCAAAAAAGTCTTCTTGTAGAAATAGTCTTCTATTATAACTTGCAAGCCTTGTTGAAGGTGTAAAAGTGTCGCTACTATAAATAAAGACATCATAATAATGTTAAGGGGTTGTTCTAAAGCGGATTTAACGACAACATAATCTTCTCCAACGTTAATAGACATAAAAATTAAAAACCACACAGTTAATGGGATCAAAAGAATAGAAGTTATGCGTTGTTGACGCCAATGTTTAATCCCTGAAGACATTTCCCATCCAAAACCTACAAAATATTGATTATAATAATGTTTAATAAAGTTGCCAGTGATGAGCATGTGATTGCTATCCAACCGCTAAGAGATACTGATCTAAGATTAAATCCCAAACCAAGGTCCCAATAAAGATGACGTAAGCCAGTAAAAAAATGATACCACAAGGCCCAAAGAGATACACTTAATACTAATATAAGCGGTGGGCTGGAATAAAAAACTTTTATAGATTTATAATATTCAGCTCCTGCTGCAACGGCTGCTATCCATATTATAATTAAAATCGTACTAAAAAATAACCCTGCTCCAGTTAACCTATGAAAAATGGACAAAACTGATGTTATCTGTGGCCTATAAATCGAAAGATGTGGAGACAATGGCCTATTATCCATAATAACCTTTTTCTAATTATTTCTAGGGTTCCTAATCACTAAAAATATACAACTTAAAATAATTTCTTCAAGTAAAGATAAATTTTTAACTTCTTTTATGAAACTTTGGGATTAAAACCCAATAGTCAAAATCTAAAATAATATTTGGAAGATACTTGCCCTCTTTATCTTTCAACTGCATTTTGTTATCTTGAACCTTTGAGCCCACACTCCTTAATCTTAAAGCTGCGATGTTTCTTGATTCAAAATCAAATTTTTCTAAAACCTCTGACCATGCGTAGATTGTGTCTTCTGCAAAAATAGGATTTACGTGTGATCCTCCATTAATCGCAAAAACAATCTGAGCATTTTCTAGACCGTTAAAGCTTAAGGCTCGCACCAAAGAAATAATATGGCCCCCATAAATTAGTCGCTTATTATCAACTCTGGCATTTGTGTCAAAATGTACCTTCGAGTTGTTTTGCCATAAACGAGTAGCAAAAAGATGATCTGATTCGTGGATTGTACACCCGTCAACATGATCTACAAATTCGCCAACAATATAATCATCAAAACCTTTATCTGAACCCGCCATTGACTTATCATATTCTAAGAAATTTAGATCATACGGTATTTGCAAATCACAGGAATTAACGTTTTCAGATAATTCTGGTATTTTGTTTTTAAAGTTAATATCTAATGGTTTTCTCTTTTTGACCATTACCCAACGAGTGTATTCCAATACAAGTTTTCCATTTTGATTTTCACCCCTTGACCTGACGTACACAAGACCAGAATTTCCACTGGAATTTTGCTTCAGACCTAAAACTGTGGAATACGCTCTAATTGTTTCTCCAGGGTACACTGGTCGAAAAAACTTTCCCTCTGCATATCCTAAATTCGCAATCGCATTTAATGAAATATCTGGTACCGTTTTACCAAAGACCGTATGGAAAACAATAAGCTCATCTAATGGCCTATCTTTAAAACCGCAGGCCATTGCAAACTCTTTAGATGAGTTGACTGCAAACCTTGTGGGATATATCGACATATAAATTGAGTTATCTGCTTCTGTTAATGTTCGTGGGGTAGCATGAGATATTTCCTCTCCAATTTCATAATCTTCAAAAAATCGTCCAATATTTCCTGTCAATTTGTTCCCCCTCTATTCATTAAACTGATTAATAATCCTTATTTTCTCCAAAGTTGCCTGAGCCTGCTGAACATGAAGTTCCTCTACTAGAACACCATCAACTGTTATTACTCCCTTTCCTTCATTTTCTTTTTTTGCAAAAGCATCTATATATTTTTTGGCTAATTGGATTTCTTCTAAAGATGGCGAAAAAATCTGATTAGTTTTTTCAATTTGGCTTGGATGGATTAATGTTTTTCCATCGTATCCTAATTGCTTTCCTTCCTCTAATTCCTCAAATAAACCACCATCATCTCCTATTTTATTGAAGACTCCATCCAAGCATAAAACACCAAAAGCCTTAGCTATTAAAACAGTGGAGGTTAGGGAATGTATTAATCCAAGCCTATTTTCCTGCTTAGGCAAACCCAGCTCTTTGGCCAAATCATTGGTACCCAATACAATGCCAGAAAGACCTTTAAACTCTTCCAATATAGATTGAAGGTTAATCACACATTTTGGTGTTTCTACCATAATCCAAATTTCTGTTTCATGTGAAAAATTCATTTTTGATATTTCTCTTTTTATTCTTTGAACATCCTTTAATTCATTTACTTTTGGAAATATTATACCATCTGTTTTACAACTTTTTATAGCTTCTAAGTCTAAAATTCCCCATTCCGACTCAATCGAATTTACCCTAGTGAGTATTTTCTTTTGACCATACTCTGACTTTTGGGCTGTAAGAACATTTGCAACTAAATCTCTAGCTTTTTCTTTGTTTTCAGGAGATACTGCGTCTTCAAAATCAAAAATAAAAAGATCTGCTGCAAGTGTTTTCGCCTTCTCCAAAGCTCGTTCGTTGGAGCCTGGCATATAAAGCGCCGATCTGTGAGGATAGAAATTCTTATTCATCTCAAAGTGTCCTTTCGAATTAATCGTATATTTTTTAATCGCTATTGTTTCAACAAATAAGTTGGAATCCAGCTAATTTTATTTTAGTTTTTGATTCAAGTCATTTTTATCCATGCAAAAATATCTCTTTATAGGAAGTTAATGGCGGTTAAGGAAAAAAGAAAGGTTTGTGTAACATGTCTAAACCAAAAATATCTTTGATAGGAGCCGGTCAAATTGGGGGTACATTAGCACACCTAATAGCCTTAAAAAAGCTAGGTGATGTAGTTTTATTTGATATCGCCGAGGGAACCCCAAATGGAAAAGCATTAGATCTGGCAGAAAGTTCTCCTTCCGAGGGCTTTGACATAAAGCTCAGAGGAACAAACAGCTATAGTGACATAGCTGGGTCAGATGTATGCATCATTACAGCTGGCGTACCAAGAAAACCAGGTATGAGTAGAGACGATTTGCTCGGTATAAATTTGAAAGTAATGAAATCAGTGGCTGATGGTATAGCTACTCACGCTCCAAATGCCTTTGTTATTTGTATAACAAACCCACTGGATGCTATGGTTTGGGCGTTTAGAGAGTATTCTAAACTACCCCACAATAATGTTGTAGGCATGGCAGGCGTATTAGATAGTTCTCGGTTTAGATATTTTATTTCTGAAGAAACCGGGGTATCCGTACAGGATATATCAGCTTTTGTTCTTGGAGGGCATGGGGATACCATGGTACCCTTGGTTCGATATTCAAATGTTGGAGGGATACCTCTTCCTGATATAGTGAAGATGGGTTGGATATCTCAAGATGTATTAGATAAAATTGTTCAAAGAACAAGAGACGGTGGGGCTGAAATAGTTGGACTTTTAAAAACCGGGTCAGCTTTTTATGCACCGGCTTCTTCTGCTATAGAGATGGCAGAGTCATATCTGCAAGATGCTAAAAGAATGTTACCATGCGCTGCTTTTGTTGAGGGAAAATATGGTCTTGATGGGATATATGTTGGGATCCCCGTAATCATAGGAAAAGAGGGCGTAGAGAAAATAATTGAAATAGATCTTTCTAAAGAAGAAGACGTTGCTTTTAAAGAATCTGTTAACTCTGTAAAATCTTTAATAGATGCATGCATCAAAATAGATCCATTAATTGGAAAATAAATTTGTTAAAATGAAATCAGGAAGATCGAATGAATATACATGAATTTCAAGGCAAACTACTACTTAAGGAGTATAATGTACCTGTCCAAGAAGGGATAGTAATCTATAAAGAAGGTAAGCCTGAAAAGGATAAACTTAAAATCTTTCAGAATGTAGAAAGTGTATACGCTGTTAAGGCGCAAATTCATGCAGGAGGTAGAGGAAAAGGTAAGTTCTTAGAAAAAGAAGCGGGTGAAAAAGGAGGTGTCAGGATTACAAGTAACTTAGAGAATGCTCTCAAGGAAGCAAAAAGCATGCTTGGGAAAAAATTAGTTACAAAGCAAACTGGTAAAGAGGGAAAAGAAGTAAATAAAGTATATATCGAAGCTGGATGTCAAATACTTAAAGAGTTTTATCTTTCTTTGTTAATTGATCGGTCAAATAGTTCTATAGCCTTCGTGTGCTCAAAGAAAGGAGGTATGGACATTGAAAAGGTAGCTGAGGAAAACCCAGAAGATATAAACACCATATTTGTAGATCCAGCAGAAGGTTACTCTGATCATCACGGGAGAAAAGTTGCTCTTTCTTTAGGGTTGAGTGGAAAACCCTATAAGTCTTGTATAAATATGACCAGAAATCTGTATAAAATGTTTACAGATAAAAACTGCCAAATGATAGAAATAAATCCTCTCATATTGGGAGAGGAGGATACACTTGTCTGCCTTGATTGTAAAATAAGCTTTGATGGGAATGCCCTGTTTAAGAACAAAGAAATTGAAAATTTAAGGGATGAAACTGAAGAGGACCCAAAGGAGTTACAAGCTTCTAAATTTGATTTAAATTATATTTCTCTTGATGGTGAGATAGGTTGCATGGTTAATGGAGCCGGCCTGGCCATGGCTACAATGGATATTATAAAATTGCATGGGTCAGAACCAGCTAATTTTCTGGATGTTGGGGGGGGGTGCAACAAAAGAAAAGGTTTATGAAGCTTTTAAAATCATCACATCAGATAAAAATGTTAAAGGTATACTTGTTAACATCTTTGGAGGAATAATGAGATGTGATGTAATTGCAGAAGGAGTAGTTTCAGCAGCAAAAGAGGTTAATCTTGAGGTGCCTTTGGTTGTTAGACTAGAAGGTACCAATGTAGAAAAAGGTAAAGAAATTATCAATTCCAGTGGACTTAATGTAATTTCAGCTGATAACTTGAATGAGGCAGCAGCAAAAATAGTCGCAGAAGTAAAGAGAGATTAAAAAGTGTCAATCTTGATCAATTCAAATACTAAAGTCATTTGCCAGGGTATAACTGGTAGTCAGGGCACATTTCATACTGAACAGGCGATAGCTTATGGGACTAATATGGTTGGTGGTGTTACTCCCGGCAAAGGCGGGGAAAGGCATTTAAATTTACCTATATTTAACTCAGTAGCGGAAGCGAAACTATCAACAGACGCGAATGCGAGTGCCATTTATGTCCCCCCACCATTCGCAGCAGACGCAATTCTAGAATCAATAGATGCTAAAATTGAGCTAATAGTATGCATAACAGAAGGCATACCAATATTGGATATGATGAAAGTAAAAACTGTTTTGAAATCATCAGGATCCACTTTAATAGGTCCAAACTGCCCGGGAATAATAACACCCTCTGAATGCAAAATAGGTATCATGCCAGGACATATTCATAAAAAAGGTTCAGTCGGAGTTGTATCACGGTCTGGAACCTTAACCTATGAAGCTGTGGATCAAACAACAAAGATTGGCCTAGGTCAATCAACATGCGTCGGTATAGGAGGCGACCCAATAAAAGGTACAGAGTTTATTGATGTAATTGATAAGTTTTTGGATGATAATTATACACATTCAATCATCATGATTGGTGAGATAGGTGGAAGTGCAGAGGAGGAAACTTGTGAGTTTCTAATAAGAGAGAGAAAAAAGGGGCGTTCAAAACCTATCGCAGGGTTTATCGCTGGAAGAACGGCTCCAAAGGGAAGAACAATGGGTCATGCTGGAGCTATTGTAGCTGGCGGAAAGGGTGCTGCTGAAGATAAAATTGAGGCCATGAATAAGGCTGGCATTATTGTTTCTGAAAGCCCCGCCACCTTAGGTGAAGCTGTAAAAGAAGCGATAGAAAAAAAATCTTAATCTCTCTGGTAAATCTCTCTCGTTAATGTAGTATATTTGAATTAACTTAATAGTTTACAAATATGAACAAGTTCGATCGAAAATCACCCAACAGTATAGACAGCTTTTTAAGCGGTAATAACGCCGCATATCTTGAATATCTTTTAGAAAATTATAGAGAAAACCCAAATTCTGTTGATGGCTCTTGGAAATCTTTTTTTTCTAAAGAAAGCAGTCCTTCAGCAGCTAATGCCACTTGGGCCAGGAAGGATTGGCCACTCAGAAGTGGTGACGAGTTTGAATTAGAGGAAACGGCTTTTTGGGAGCCGATTTCACCACAAAAATTATCAGAAAAGATAATTGAGCATTCAAAAAATGCCGGTCCAATTGATACAAAAGATCTTAAAAGTAGAGTATTAGATAGTATAAGAGCGTTAATGATTATTAGAGCCTTTAGAATCAGAGGACACTTAGCAGCTGACCTTGACCCACTGGAAATTAATTCTCAAAATTATCATCCTGAACTAGATCCAGCCAATTATGGCTTCTCACCAAATGATATGGAAAGAGAAATATACATCGATAACGTTTTAGGCTTAGAAGCTGCTTCAATGGGTGATATTTTAAATTTATTAAAACGAACCTACTGCGGAACTTTTGCTCTTCAGTACATGCATATTTCAAACCCAGATCAATCAAGTTGGTTAAAAGAAAGAATCGAGGGTTTGGGGAAAGAGATCCAATTTACTAAAGAGGGGCGTAAAGCAATTTTGCAAAAATTAATAGAAGCAGAGGGGTTTGAAAAATTTCTTCATGTCAAGTATATGGGAACAAAAAGATTTGGTCTTGATGGTGGAGAAGCACTCATTCCTGCTATGGAACAAATAATTAAAAGAGGAGGCAACTTAGGAGTTAAGGAAATAATAATTGGAATGCCTCATAGGGGTCGTTTGTCGGTTTTGGCAAACGTAATGAGTAAGCCTTTCAAGGCAATATTTAATGAATTTCAAGGAGGTAGCTTTAAGCCCGAGGATGTAGATGGTTCCGGGGATGTTAAATATCATCTGGGAGCTTCTTCGGATAGAGAATTTGATGGTAATAAAGTCCACCTTTCCTTAACAGCAAACCCATCTCATCTTGAAGCAGTAAATCCTGTTGTTCTTGGTAAAGTTCGCGCGAAACAAGAACAGTATAATGATGAGGAACGGGGAAGTGTGATGCCTATATTATTGCATGGTGACGCTGCTTTTGCTGGGCAAGGAGTAGTTGCCGAATGCTTTGGTCTTTCAGGCTTGAAAGGTCATAAGACGGGTGGAACAATACATATAGTAGTAAATAATCAAATCGGGTTTACCACTTCCCCACTTTCATCAAGATCTTCACCTTACCCAACAGATATTGCCTTAATGGTAGAGGCTCCAATATTCCATGTAAATGGCGACGATCCAGAAGCGGTGGTACACGCTGCCAAAGTTGCCACCGAGTTTAGGCAAAAGTTTAAAAAGGATGTAGTTATAGATATGTTTTGCTACAGAAGGTTTGGGCATAATGAAGGAGATGAACCTATGTTCACTCAGCCAAAAATGTATTCCAAGATAAAGAAGCAAAAAACTACTTTAGAGGCTTACTCAGCCAAGTTGATTGAGGAGAAACTTTTATCTTCTGAGGACGTGAAAAAACAGATGCAAGATTTTCAAAATCACTTGAATGAAGAGTTTGAAGCAGGAAAAAACTATAAGCCCAACAAAGCTGACTGGTTAGACGGCAAATGGTCTGGTTTGAAGAAAATAGATAAAGAAAATTATCAGCGAGGCAAAACTTCAATAGAAACAACTCAGTTCCATAATTTGGGAAATATAATTACCTCTGTACCCAATAACTTGAATGTCCATAAGACAGTGCTTAGAATGATCCAAAATAAAAAAGAAACACTATCAAAAGGTGAAGGAATAGACTGGGCAACTGCCGAAGCCTTGGCTTTCGGTTCTCTAATATCTGAGGGATTTTCAGTTAGACTATCAGGTCAAGACTCAAAAAGAGGTACTTTCTCTCAAAGACATTCTGCTATTGTTGACCAAGAAACCGAAGAGCGTTTTTATCCTCTATATAATATTTCGCCAAACAATCACGAATTTGGTACAAGTAAGATAGGTAATAAAAGAAAATTAAATGATAAAACAACCTTTGAAGTTATTGACTCAATGCTATCTGAATATGCTGTGCTCGGTTATGAATATGGATATTCATTAGCTGAACCAAATTGTTTAACTCTTTGGGAAGCTCAGTTCGGAGATTTTGTTAATGGAGCTCAAATAATGATCGACCAGTTCATTTCATCTGGAGAAAAAAAATGGTTGAGAATGTCTGGACTGGTTATGTTGCTTCCTCATGGTTATGAGGGACAAGGTCCAGAACACTCATCAGCAAGACTGGAAAGATTTCTTCAAGCATGTGCAGAAGAAAATTGGATAATCGCAAACTGTAGTACGCCTGCCAACTATTTCCATATTTTAAGAAGACAAATGCATAGAGACTTTAGAAAGCCTTTAGTTATTATGACGCCCAAATCACTTTTGAGAAACAAATTGGCCGTTAGTAAAATTGCCGACTTCACGAATGGTTCAAGCTTTCACAGAATTTTGTCTGATGATGCTGAAACCAGCAAAGAAATAAAACTTCATCAAGATATTAAAATCAAGCGGGTTATTATTTGTTCAGGGAAAGTTTATTATGACTTGTATCAAAGAAGGAATGAGAAAAATCAAAAGGACACTTATATTTTAAGATTAGAACAGTTTTATCCTTTTCCAACAAAATCAATGATGAAAGAATTGAACCGTTTCAAAAATGCAAAAATTATTTGGTGTCAAGAGGAACCAAAAAATCAAGGAGGTTGGACATTTGTAGAACCAATATTAGAGTGGACCTTATCTCAAATTAAACACCAAACTAAGCGAGCTGTATATGCAGGGAGAACATCATCAGCTTCACCGGCTACAGGATTAGCAAAGCAGCATTTGGCTCAACAAGAAAATCTAGTTAATGAGGCATTAGAAAATTAGGGGGATTTTATGATTGAACTAAAGGTACCTACTTTAGGTGAAAGTGTCACCGAAGCTACAGTAGCAACGTGGTTTAAGAAACCTGGTGAAGCGGTAGAAATAGATGAAATGTTGTGTGAATTAGAGACAGATAAGGTTACTATCGAGGTTCCAAGTTCTGTTAGTGGCATAATTTCTAAAATTGTTGCTAAAGAAGGAGAAACCGTGGGTCTCGATGCTTTGTTAGCGGTAATTGAAGAGAAGACTCCTTCCGAAATGGAAACCATGATTAAAAACTCAACTCAAAAAACAGTAAGCAGCTCAGAAGAAAATAAAACTTCTAGTGTAACTGATACAAAAAATTCACCTTCCGCTGAAAAGATTATAAAAGAAAAGAAGCTGGATGCATCCTTGATAAAAGGATCAGGCAAAGATGGTCGAATAATGAAAGAAGACGTACAAGGTATTTCGGTATTAAAAACTGAAAAAGATACCTCTGGAGATACTGTGGTAGAAGAAAGAGTAAAAATGACTCGTCTAAGGCAAACCATAGCTTCTCGGCTTAAAGAGGCTCAAAATACTGCGGCAATGCTTACAACATTTAACGAGGCCGATTTAACAGAAATAATTAAACTTCGTAAAAGCTTCAAAGATCAGTTTTTTGATAAGCACGCTGTGAAGCTTGGCTTTATGTCTTTCTTTGTAAAAGCATGCTGTAAAGCTCTGGAAGAAGTACCAGAGGTAAATGCTGAAATTGATAATGAGTATATTGTTTATAAAAAATACATCAACATGGGGGTAGCAGTTGGAACAGACAATGGTTTAGTAGTCCCAGTTCTAAAAAATGCCGACCACCTAAGTTTTTCTATGATCGAAAAAGAGATTAACAGATTGGGCACACTCGCTAGAGACGGAAAGCTTTCAATTGCAGACATGAGTGGAGGAACGTTTACAATTTCAAACGGAGGCATTTATGGATCTCTTTTGTCATCTCCGATTTTAAATGCTCCCCAGTCGGGAATATTAGGAATGCATAAAATACAAGAGAGACCTATTGTTGTAGATGGAGAGATAAAGGTTCGACCTATGATGTATTTGGCATTGAGTTATGATCATAGAATAGTGGACGGCAAAGGAGCCGTGACGTTCCTGATTAGAGTTAAAGAGAATTTAGAAGATCCGAGAAGGTTATTGATTGATCTCTAAAGCTGTGTGAGGGGAAATTATGGAAAAATTTGATGTTATTGTTATTGGCAGTGGACCAGGAGGTTATGTCTGTGCCATAAAGCTTGCTCAACTTGGTTTAAAAGTGGGTTGCGTTGAAGGTAGAAAAAAGCTTGGCGGAACATGTCTAAATGTGGGTTGTATTCCTTCAAAAGCACTACTAAATGCATCTCATAATTTTCATGAAAGCATACACAATTTTTCTAAAATGGGAATAAACACCGAAAAAATAGATGTCGACTGGAAACAAATGATTGCTTATAAAAATAGCCTGATTGATGAAAATACAAAGGGTATTGAGTTTTTGTTTAAGAAAAATAAAGTCATTCTAATTGAGGGTTGGGCAAAGTTTGAGGATCAGGAAACCATCTCTGTTAAAGGAAATAAATACAAGGCAAAAAATTTTGTAATTGCTACTGGCTCTGAAAGTTCGACAATTAATAAAATTGAATTGGATGAAAAGGTAATAGTTTCATCTACTGGGGCTCTTGAATTAAAAAAAATACCCAAAAGTATGATTATTGTTGGAGCAGGTGTTATTGGATTAGAAATGGGATCAATCTATAGCAGGTTGGGAACTAAGGTAGAAGTCATTGAGTATTTTGACAGCGTCCTAAATGGAATGGATAAAGATATTTCCAAAAACTTCAAATCTATACTCCAAAAACAAGGTCTAAAATTTTATTTAAAGTCCTCTGTTGAAACTATAGTTTCTCGAGATAATAAAGGAATCGTTACATTCATTGATCAAACCTCAAATGAAAAAATGGAATTAAGCGCGGATATAGTTTTGGTTGCTACCGGCAGAAAACCTTTTACGGATGGACTTAACCTACAAAAATTAAATATTGAAACTAACCCCAAAGGTCAAATTCAAACCAATTCTAAATGGCAAACGAACGTCTCAAATGTTTTTGCTATAGGAGATGTGATCTCAGGTCCTATGTTAGCTCATAAAGCTGAAGATGAAGGAATTGCCGTGGCAGAAATAATTGCGGGTCAGGCTGGGCATGTTAATTTTAACGTCATTCCTAGTGTTGTCTACACCAATCCAGAAGTTGCCTCTGTAGGAAAAACAGAATTAGAACTGACTGAAGAAGGAATTGAATTTAAGTCTGGTAAATTTTCATTTATGGGAAATGGCCGTGCAAAAACAGTTTTTTCTTCCTCTGGATTTGTGAAAATTATCGTGGATGCAAAAAGTGACAGAATATTAGGAGTTCATATAATAGGTCCATCGGCTGGTGATTTGATTCACGAAGTGTGCGTAGCCATGGAATTTGGTGCAAGTTCTGAAGATTTAGCCAGGACTTGTCATGCTCACCCTACTTTTTCAGAAGCCATTAGAGAAGCGGCCCTCGCCTGTGGCGATGGAGCGATTCATGCATAAAATTATGTGAAACAAATTATATTTTTTAATCCATATTTTTTTCTTATTAATCCTACAAAGTATCTCTATTTATCTTGCAAAAACTTAAACAAGCACTTATTTAAGTTTGAAAGAGCTAAATATTCGTTTTTTAGGAGATTTTATAATGGCTAAAGCAGAATGGGGTTTGAAAAGAACTTGTCCAGATACAGGGAAAAGATTTTATGACTTGAATAAAGTACCAATAGTCAGTCCATATACTGGAAAAGATATAAGCCAAGAAATCCTAACAGAAAACCCAAAGAAACAGCATAAGGATTTGCAGAAGGCGAAGGCGCCAAAGGTAGAATCTTCTGATGAAATTTTGGACATTAATGATGATGATCTTATTTTAGAAGATGAGACCCAAGCGGAAGAATTGGAAGACGAATTGTTAGAAGAGGATGATACAGATACCGTCCCTTTAGAGGATATAACTGATGTCCCTAGCAATGATAGCGAAGAAAATTAATTTTAATTTTTCTTCATAACTGGTACAATTTCATAAAATAGCTAGGGGCCATAGCTCAGCTGGGAGAGCGCTTGCATGGCATGCAAGAGGTCAGGGGTTCGATCCCCCTTGGCTCCACCATGGTAATTATGAAAAAAGCAAGCTTTCAGAAAATAGAGTTAAATAAGATTTTACAACTTTATGGATTTATGGTTTCAAAAGGTATCTGGAAAGATTACAGTATTTCGTTTCTTAAAGAGATTGCTGTATTCTCAGTTTACAAAAAAAATTCTGACTGGGCTTTGTTTAGCATAAAAAAATCTCCAAAGCATTTGAAAACTGGTATGTTATACTCAGTAATAGGTATGGACGGTAGCATAATTAAATGTTCTAATGATCTGAATGTTGCCTTGAGAGTAATAAAACACAAGCAACTTAAAATTCATCTAGTCTAAAGTTTAAATCAGAAAAATGCGTAATTTCCATAGACCCGAGAGATCCGAAGTTTATTCTCAAAATGGCATGATTGCAACCTCTCACCCTCTAGCGGCGAAGGTTGGTATTAATACACTTTCCAATGGAGGAAACGCCATTGATGCGGCAATAAGCGCTGCCTTAATGCTGGTACTGTGTGAACCTCAAAGTACTGGTTTATATGGAGATGCATTCGCTATATTTAAAACTGAAAAATCTGATAAAATTTATGGGCTAAATGGATCAGGAAAATCTCCAAGTGGAATAGATAGTAGTTTGTTGATTAATGCTGGTCACACAAAAATGCCTATAAATAATGTTCATTCCATTACTTTGCCTGGAGCAGTCGCTGTATTTGAAGAATTAGCTTCTAAATTTGGTAAACTCGGCCTATGTGAACTATGTACTGAACCAATCAGGTACGCTGAGGAAGGCGTTGCAGTGAGCCCAAGAGTTTCTTTCGATTGGCATCTAAGTTATGAAAACTTTTCTTCTAAAACAAAAGAATATTACCTAATTAATGGCAAGGTACCCAAACCTGGAGATATATTTAGAGCTCCTGGACAAGCTGCCGTTTTCAAGAAAATTTCTACTGAGGGTGCTAAAGGTTTTTACCAGTCTGAGATAACTGAGGATTTTGTTAATTCTCTTAAAAAACTTGGTGGACTTCATAACTTAGAAGATTTCAAAAATGTAGATGTGGAATACGTAAACCCTATTGCGTTAACTCTCAAGGACGGAAGTGAGTTATTTGAACTTCCCCCAAACGGGCAAGGAATAACAGCCTTAATGATGAGAAAATTAATGGAAATTTGCAACTTAGATAAATTTCCTGAGGCTTCGTTTGAAAGGGTACATTTAGAGGCAGAAATTGCTAAATTGGCTTACAGCGCTAGGGATAAATACATAGGAGACCCACATTTTTCTGAAATTAATCATCGTCTGATTTTAAATGATGTATTTCTTAAGAATCTTGCTAATGAAATTTCTATGGATAAATTAATTGAACCAAAAACTACAAACAAGTTAATTGAAAAAAGCAAGGACACTGTTTTAATAACGGCTGCTGATAAAGAGGGTAATTCTATTTCTCTTATTTTTTCAATTTTTGATCCATTTGGCTCCGGTCTCTGCTCTGAACGGTTTGGACTTATTTTTCATAATCGGGGCGCAGGTTTTGTTTTAGAAAAAGATCACCCAAATGAGTTAAAACCGAATAAAAGGCCTTTCCACACTATTATTCCAGCTATTTTAAAAGAAAAAAATGGGTCGCTAATGCCTTTTGGGGTAATGGGAGGACAATATCAAGCCAATGGCCACGCCAGAATACTCAGTAATATTCTAGACTATAAAATGGATTTGCAGCAAGCCTTAAACTTTCAGAGAAGTTTTTACTTTAATGGTCATCTTAGTTTGGAAGAAGGTTATGGACCTGATGTCGAAGCAAATCTTTCAAAATTAGGTCATAAAATCGATAGGCCCAAAAAACCAATAGGTGGAGGGCAACTTGTTAAATATGATTCTTCTGGTTTTCTGATTGGAGCATCTGATCCACGGAAAGACGGCTGTGCTCTTGGTTTTTAAATGCTCTTAGTGCATTATATCTGACAATAAGTATTTTCCTTGCGTCAGCTTACCAAACAATTGCTCTACCTCAGGATGACCTATCGGTTCGCCACTGTCATCGTAAAGCAAATTCTGCTCTGAAACATAAGCTATATAATAGCTAGATTCGTTTTCAGCCAAAAGATGATAAAAGGGTTGATCTTTTTTTGGTCTGTGATCCTCTGGGATAGAATTCCACCAGTCTTCGGTATTGTCAAATGTTGGATCAACATCAAATATAACTCCTCGGAAAGGATGTATTCGATGTTTAACAACCTCTCCAATGGAAAATTTTGCATTTCTATTTAACATTGTTGTCCTCAAATAAAGTAAACCTTTGACATTTAAATAATCGAATCTAAAAAAGATACAAGAACTAAAGGTATATAATACTAATTTAAATTGAAACACAAAAACAACATATTTCTAACAACAAAAAGTGTAGGTCTATTCTTACTGTTTCTGACAACTTCTATGATATTAGGATGCGTGAATATTCCAAAACATCAGGATAATGCTTGCCTCATACTTAAACAAAATAGAAATTGGGTAAAATCCCTAAAAAAAACAGAAAAAAAATGGGGAGTTACGGCTGGAATGCAGCTGGCTTTTATTAAGACGGAGTCAAATTTTAGAGCTACAGCTAGAACACCAAGAAAATATTTTCTCGGTATTATTCCAAATGGCAGAATTTCGTCTGCTTACGGCTATTCGCAAGCCCTGGATGGAACATGGAAACAATATAAGAAAAGTACCGGCAATAAATATCATAGAAGATCAAACTTCTATCACTCTACAAATTTTATAGGATGGTATGTCGACAGAACAAAAAATATACTTGGTATTAAAAAGAACAATGCGTACCTTAATTACTTAGCCTATCATCAGGGTCATGCTGGATTTAAAACAGGTGCATATAAAAACAAAAAAGGCCTTTTAGCTGTGGCCCGAAAAACATCTAGAAACAAAAAAATCTTTGATAGTCAGCTTAAAAATTGTAGACACTTTTGAAATTAAGGTTGACTAGATAAGTATGTATTTATACCTTTCACCTATTCAATATTTAAAGAATTGATTAATACTTATGGAACGAACACCTTTCAAAACGGATATCAAAAGTCTTGAAAAAAAGATAGACAAATTAAAGTCGAGTAAAAAAGAGAATAGTGGTCAATCTTTTAAGGTGCAAAACGATGGTTGGAGAATGGTAATAGAGTTAGTTGTAGGCATGCTAATCGGTTTTGGAATTGGATTGGGATTGGATATTTTGTTGAATACAAAACCTTTGTGTTTGATTATATTTACTTTACTTGGTTTTATAGCAGGGGTTAAGACAATGCTAAATACTGCCAAAACAATGAATCAAGAAAATATAGAGGGCAATAATTTATGAGTGAAGAAAAAACCAGCTTTAATATTCATCCCATGGACCAGTTTGTAATAGAACCTTTGCTTATGGGAGACAAATTGCAATGGTACTCATTCACAAATCAGACACTTTGGATGCTTATTAGTTTAGTCGCAATATCACTCGTGTTTATTGTAGGTCCAAGAAAACATCAGCTTATCCCAGGAAGATTTCAATCTGTAGCTGAATTAGTTTATTTTTTTATAAGGGATATGATTGTGGAGATAGCAGGCCAAGAGGGTTTAAGATATTTCCCATATATTTTCACTTTATTTATTTTCATACTTTTCGGCAATGTTCTAGGTCTTCTACCATACAGTTTTACTTACACAAGCCACATCGCTATAACGGGATTTTTGGCGCTTACAGTTTTTCTGGCGGTTACAATAATTGGATTTGTAAAAAATGGCTTGGGCTTCCTAAAGTTGTTTTGGATAGGAAGTGCTCCTCTAGCCTTGAGACCTGTTTTGTTAATTATTGAATTAATATCTTATTTTGTAAGACCCATTAGTCACTCAATAAGATTAGCTGGAAACATGATGGCGGGTCACGCTGTAATTAAAGTCTTCGCTGGATTTGCTGGCGCAATGGGAATTGGAGCAATTGCTCCAATTTTCGCAATAACCGCAGTTTATGGTCTCGAAATGCTTGTTGTTGTAATTCAGGCATATGTCTTTACCATTCTAACATGTGTCTACCTAAATGATGCACTGCATCCGGGTCATTGAATAAATTAAATTAAAAAGGAGTAATATAATGGTTGAAGGAGATTTAGTAGAAATGGGAAAATTCATAGGAGCTGGACTAGCCTGTACTGGTATGGGAGGCGCAGCTGTAGGAGTTGGACATGTGGTTGGAAATTTTCTTTCCGGCGCACTAAGAAATCCAAGCGCAGCTCCAGGACAAACTGCTACAATGTTTATCGGTATAGCTTTTGCTGAAGCATTAGGTATTTTTAGCTTCTTAGTTGCTCTACTTCTAATGTACGCATAAAAGAGTTCTTTTATGGCTTCAAATAATAGTTCTCATGCGGAAGGGATGCCACAGCTGGATTTCGCTACCTTTCCCAACCAAATATTTTGGATGGTGGTGTTCTGTGTTGTACTTTTTATCATAGTGAAGATATTCATTATCCCTAGAATGGAGGATATCTTCGCTAATAGGAGAAAAGTAATAGACGGAAGTATCTCTAAAGCAGAAGAAATAAAGCAAAGAGTAAAGGAAATAGAGCTACAAATAGAAAAGGAACTTAGCGAGGCCAAGGCAGAGTGTAATAACATTTTGCAAACGTCAAATGATGTTATGAAAAGCCAGATAAATTTGGCCTTAGAAGATAGTAAAAAAGCTACCGCAGAACTAATACAAGAGGCAGAAAAAAGATTAAAAGTTCTAAGAGATGGATCTGATGAATCAATAAAAAAACTTTCCGATGAACTAGTTTCAGAGATAATTAACAAGGTAACTGCTACTAAATAATATGTTTGGATAAGTAAAAATGAAAATTAACATAATAAAATCAATTTTTAATTACTTCTGGGTACTTTTTATTTTTTGTTTTCCTGGTTATTCCTTTGGAGCTAGTTCTGCGGGCATGTTTAGCCTAAACAATACAGATTTTGTTGTTTTGATTTCATTTTTTGTATTTGTGGGAGTGTTAATTTATTTTGGCGTGCCTGGAATAATTGCTAAATTTTTAGATAAAAGGGCGGAAGATATTGGGTCAGAAATTAACGACGCTAGTAAAATATTAGAAGACGCCAAAACTCTGTTATCTTCCTTAGAAGAAGAGCACAAAAAAAATAGTCTTTCAATCAAACAAATGATTGAAAATGCAAAGACTAAGGCTAAGGCAGAAGAAGATAAGTCAAGAAAATATATTGAAGATTTAATTAAGGCTAGAATTTTATCTGCTGAGGAACAAGTCCAATCCTCTGAAAGAAAAATTTTAACTGAAATAAAGGAAACGGCTATTGATATGAGTTTCGAGAAAGCTAGAGCTTTATTGGATAAAGAATTAACAGAAGAAAATTATAGGCTTCATTTTGATCAATCTATGAAAATGGTTAAGTCAAGTTTAACAACAATTAAGTAACTTTAATTTCAATTAATGCAATTATATTTATTTTTTATGCCTTGGCGAAAAGAGTACAATCTGCTTTTCCTGCGAATAGTATATGTTTGAAAAAAAATATCATGTTTCTGCTATAGGAAATGCCATGCTGGATGTGGTTTGTGAGGTCTCAGACGATTTTTTAAAAAAGGAAGATATTATAAAAGGAAATATGCAGTTAATCTCACAGGAACGGTCAATGTATTTACTGAACCTAATTGATCCAATAAAAAAAACAGCTGGGGGCTCAGCGGCAAACACTGTTTATACTTTATCAAAATTAGGATTGAGAACCAGTTATATCGGAAAAGTTGCTAACGATAAAGAAGGTAATTTATTTCACCAAGATTTAAAATCTCAAAACGTAAATTATAAAACCAAGACTTTATCTTCTGAAACTTCATTAACAACTGGCAAGTGCATAGTGATGGTTACCTCTGACAAAGAGAGAACCATGAATACGCATCTAGGAGCCACAGAACTATTAGATAGAGAAGATATAGATACTGAAACTATCGAACAGAGTGAATGGCTCTACCTTGAAGGTTACAGATTTGACGGCAAGGAGAGCAAGGAAGCCTTTTACAAGGCGATAGATATTGCAAAAAAATCTAATACAAAGATTGCTCTTTCGTTATCAGATAGCTTTTGCGTAGACAGACATAGGTCCGAATTTCTTAACTTAATTAAGGATTTTACAGACATATTATTTTGTAACAAAGATGAACTTAAATCTCTTTATCAGGTCAATGAAATAAGGAAAGCTTTTTCAAAATGTAAGAACGATGTTCCTATAACAGCGTGTACAGCAGATGAAAAGGGTGTTTATGTTATAAGCCAATCCCAGGAAAAAAATGTACCAACAGAAAGAGCCTATGTAATAGATTCTACTGGTGCAGGAGATAGTTTTGCTGCAGGTTTTCTATATGGTATTATAAAAAATAAAGATCTTCACGAATGTAGTATCTATGGAAATAAAATAGCAGGAGAGGTTTTAAAGGTTTATGGGCCTCGTATTGAGACTAATTTAGATGGTTTTTTCGAAAGCTAAGAATTGCTTTTTTTTACTAGAAGCTTGAACACATCAGCTAAGTCTGGCTCTTCTGTTGAAAGATCTAATATCTCTAATTTCTTTGATCGAAAAAAGTTTATCAGCTCATCTGTTTTCAAATCATTTTTATTGTAAGAAATCGAAATTCTTTTGTTTTCATGTTCTTTTATTGAAATATTTTTTGGAAGGGTAAAATTTTTCTTTAAAATTCCATTATACTTTATGTGTACAATTTTTAGATTAATTCTATCAATTAACTCACGCGTATTGCTATAAGCAATCAGCTCCCCATCATCAAGAATAGCGATTTGATCACAAAGACTCTCTGCCTCTTCTAAGTAATGAGTAGTCAGAATAATAGTCGTACCGTTGGCGTTTAGCTCCTTCATATAGCTCCATAACATTTCTCTCAACTCAATATCTACTCCTGCGGTAGGTTCATCCAAAATAATTACTTTTGGATTATGAACTAACGCTTTTCCTATTAAGAGACGCCTTCTCATTCCGCCTGATAGTGATCTCATATATGCATTAGCTTTTGTTTCGAGACCAAGTTTCTTTAAAATATGATTTATTCTGCGGTCTTTTTTCTTAACACCATAAAGTCCAGCCTGAATATCAAGACTTTCATATGGAGTGAGAAAGGGATCAAAATTTGTTTCCTGTGGGACTACCCCTATACTTCGCTTAAAGCTTCTGATTTGCCTGTCTTGGTTGAAACCTTGTACTTTAACTACTCCTTTTGATTTAATCACAAGCCCAGCTAATATATTTATTAGAGTAGACTTTCCAGCACCATTGGGTCCTAATAAGCCAAAAAAGGTACCTTCATTAACGTTTAAACTTAAATCTTTGAGAGCGCATACAAAATTCTCCTCATCTTTATGACCATATGTCTTTGATAAGTTTTCTAACTGAAGTGAATACTCTGGCATTTTATCTCCTCAAAACGGTCATTTTAGCTTTTATGATAGAATTTAAGCTAAATTATGATATCTAATTATGTATGTCGAAGGAAATTATAATAACAGAAAAAAACGTTGTTTCATGCAATGGGCTTGATGAAAATGGTGGCGGTCACCCAAAGGTGTGGCTAAAGATAAAGGAATCTGAAACCTTCATTGATTGTCCATACTGTGAAATTAGATTTTTAACCAAAGAGCACAAAAATAAAGACTATAAGTATGGGGAATAATCTTGAAGAGGTTGAACACCTACTTTTGATAGATGGCTCAAGTTTTATTTTTCGAGCATATCACGCATTACCACAACTAACAAAGTCCGATGGAACTCCAATAGGAGCAGTAGCTGGATATTGCAATATGCTATTTAAAATTCTAAATGAAATGGAAAAATTTAAGGCATCTCATTTAGCAGTAATATTTGACCAAAAGGACAAAACCTTTAGATCTGAGATATACCCAGAGTATAAAGCAAATCGTCCCCCACCCCCTCAAGACTTAGTGCCTCAATTTGACATTATTCGTGAAGCAACTAAAGCCTTTGGTATAGTATCAATAGAAAAAAAAGGGTTTGAAGCAGATGATATAATCGCAACACTATCTAAAGAGGCAAATGATATTGGCGCTAAAGTAACAATTTTTTCATCTGATAAAGATCTTATGCAATTAGTTTCTGAAAAAACTTTAATGTACGACCCGATAAAAAACACATATATTAATATCGAAAAGGTAAAAGAGAAATTTGGAGTTTCACCAAATAAAGTAATAGAGGTTCAGTCGCTAATTGGTGACACTGTTGATAATATACCAGGCGTACAAGGAATTGGTGTAAAGACAGCCTCCCAACTGATTTCAATTTTTAATACCGTAGAAAATTTGATCGAGAATAGTAATCAAATCGATAGACAACGAATAAGAGATTTAATTTTGGCAAACATAGACAATATTCGAGTGTCAAAAGCTCTTGTTGCGTTAAATAAGAAAGTTCCAACTGATGTTGAGGTTAATCAATTGATGCTTAAACCAATAAGCCCGGAAAAGCTTATTAACTTCACGAACTTCATGGAACTCAGAACACTTTCAAAAAGAATAGAAAACAAATATCAATTAAATATCGATAATGAGGTAAAAACAAGTAACGGCGCCGAAAGTTCTATAATAAAATTTCAAGATTACGAGACAGTAATTTCTTCAGAACAACTACAAAGTTGGTGTAAAAAAATAAGAAAACAGAAATACTTTTCTGTAGATACTGAAACAACCTCACTTGATGAGATGAAAGCGGTTTTAGTAGGTATTTCTATGTGTGTAGAACCAGGTGAGGCATGCTATATACCTATAGATCATTCTATGGAGGACACACTTACTGAAGAAAAATCTGATTACATTTCCATTTATAGCCAATTAGATTTAGAAACAGTATTACAGCATCTTTCTCCTTTATTCAGTGACGGGAACATACTAAAAATCGGACAAAATATTAAATATGATATTAAGGTCTTAAGTAAATATGGGATATCTTTCTCTTCGTTTGACGATACTATGTTAATGTCGAACTGCATATACGGAGGGCTTCAAAAGCATAGCTTAGACTTTTTATCATCCTTTATTTTAAAACATGATCCCATAAAAATAAAAGATCTAATAGGCTCAGGAAAAAATGCCATTACTTTTGATAAAATCCCTATTCACGTAGCTACAAGGTACGCAGGTGAGGACGCAGATATAACATTGAGGATATGGGAAAATTTAAAAATTAAGCTAGTAGAACATTCTGTTTATTCTGTCTATCACAATTTAGACAAACCGATGATATCGGTATTACTAAAAGCAGAGTTGGAGGGAATTAAAGTAGATCAGCCCCAACTGGAAAGCCTTTCAAAATATTTTGAAAAGAAAATTAATGAATTAGAAAAAGAGATTTTTAAAGAAAGCCTTCAAGAATTCAATATTGGATCACCAAAGCAACTCGGTGATATACTATTTAAAACTCTTGGATTACCTGATGGGAAACGAAATAAATCTGGTGGTTTTCAAACAAGCGCTGATATTCTTGAACACCTTTCTGTAAATGGGCACGCAATAGCAACTCTAGTTCTAGAATGGCGAAAATTATCTAAATTGAAATCAACATATGCAGACTCTTTGAGGTCGCATGTAAACCCTAATACGGGTAGGATTCATACTTCATATAACCTAGCTGGAACTTCAACTGGAAGATTGTCTTCATCGGACCCCAATCTTCAAAATATCCCAATTAGAGATGAGGAAGGAAGAAAAATTAGAGAGGCTTTCATTTCAAAGCAAGGATCAGTTCTATTGAGCCTAGATTATAATCAGATAGAATTGAGAATTTTAGCTCATATGGCAGATGTCAAAGAACTTAAAGATGCTTTCAGAAAAAATATCGATATTCACTCCAGCACCGCTTCTCAGATTTTTGGCGTTTCACTAGAAAAAGTTGATTCATCCCTTCGCAGGAAAGCAAAAGCTATTAATTTTGGGATTATATATGGCATTTCTGCTTTTGGTCTAGCTAACAATTTAAAAATTTCTCGCAGCGAAGCAAAAATATTTATAGATAACTATTTTGAAAAGTTTCCTGAAATCAAGAACTATATGGAGAGAACTGTAGCCTTTGCTAAAGAATTTGGATTTGTTAGAACTCTCTTTAATAGGAAAATTCATATTAAAGACATTAATGCTAAGGGCCCACTAGGTTCGTTTTCAGAAAGAGCTGCAATAAATGCTCCTATACAAGGAACTGCTTCTGACATAATAAAAAGGGCTATGATAAAAATAGATAATTTCTTGGAAAAATCTGAAATGGAGTCGAGACTTCTTCTTCAAGTGCATGATGAGCTAATTTTTGAAACTTCTGAGAAGCATTTGAACAATCTGCTTAAAAGTGCATCAGATATAATGGAAAAAGCAAATTTACCATATTTAAGTTTAGATGTACCCCTTAAAGTTGAAGGAGATCATGGTCTCAACTGGTCTAAGGCTCATTGAGATTTGTTTCTATTTCTGTTATAACCTTTTGAACATATTCTTTGTCTGTGTGCCTAACTAAAATCTCGACACCTATTTTTTCATTTTCTTTGAAGGGATAAGAGCCAATTTGGATGTCCTCATATTTTAATGAGATTTTTCTTAATTTCTCTGAAATATAGCTCTCTGCCTTAAAAATCTTTATAGAAGTTGATACAAACGGATCTGAATGTTTTATATTCCCCAATATACTCTCAACCATTGATTTGAAAATAATAGGCACGCCTGCCATAACATAAACATTGTTTACCCTGAAGCCAGGAGCACCTGAAACTCTGTTCTTAATCAATTCTGATCCTTCCGGAACACGGGCCATCCTGAGTCGTGCAGAATTAAGATCCTTTAGCCCATTTGGATAGTTTTTTGCTAGTTCGTTTATAGCATCTTGTCTTAAATCAATTTTTAGGTTAAAAGCCTCAGCTATAGAGTCAGCTGTAATATCATCGTGCGTAGGTCCTATACCTCCACTGGTAAAAACAAAATCAGCTTTTTTTGTCTCAGTTCTGACCACTTCGATGATCTTGGATTTTTCGTCTGGAATTACTCTAATTTCTTTAAGAAAAACTCCTATCGAACTGAGTTTTTTTGCTAAATAATTAGAATTTATATCTTGCGTTCTTCCAGATAGAATTTCGTTGCCTATAATTATTATTGAAGCGATTTTCACGAATTTTACTCTTTTTTTTTAATTTTGAATTATTTTTCCAGGTTTTTACTTTACTGAAATATATTTGACTAATAAATGTATAATCAACAGAATTTTTTCATCAGGGCTAGAATTTGAAAAACAAAGACGGAATTCATATTTACGATAATAGCGATTTAGAAGGAATAAAGAGAGCCTGTGATATTGCTTCTGAAACTCTAGATATGATTGATAATTTAATTGAGCCTGGAATTACCACTCTTTCACTTGATAAAGAATGTCATGACTTTATTTTGTCAAGAAATGCCACTCCTGCTACTCTTGGATATAGAGGTTACCCTAAGTCCTGTTGCATTTCTCTTAATCATGTTGTTTGCCACGGAATACCAGGAGATAAAAAACTTAAAAATGGTGACATATTGAATGTAGATGTTACTTGTATATTGGATGGCTGGTATGGTGATACAAGCAGAATGTTTGTCGTTGGTGATATCAGCTTAAAAGCGAAAAGATTAATTGAAATAACACATGATTCACTTCTTATTGGTATAGAAAAAGCTCTACCAGGGAATACTTTTGGGGATATAGGTGCAGCCATTCAAACGTTTGTGGAAAAAAATAAAATGTCTGTTGTAAAGGATTTTTGCGGTCATGGAATAGGTAGTGATTTTCATCAACCTCCTAATGTTCTTCACTACGGGACAAAAAGCTCTGGCCCTAAACTT
>CACFNV010000010.1 GCA_902567635.1 uncultured Alphaproteobacteria bacterium | reverse complement strand
CCTTCTTTTAATGCGATCATACGTACTTTCAGGAGATACAGCACATTATGATCAAGTTATTCAATCTTTGGAAAAGAGAGGGTTAGAAGTAATCCCAGCTTTTGCAGCTGGCTTAGATGCTAGACCAGCAATAGACAAATTTTTTAAAAATAGGGAAGTAACAAAAATTGATACACTTTTGTCCCTAACAGGGTTTAGCTTAGTTGGTGGCCCAGCCTATAATAGCAGTAAGGACGCAGAGAATGCTCTTAATTTGTTAGGAGTCCCTTATCTAGCGGCTCATGCAATAGAGTTTCAGAATTTGAGCCAATGGGCAAAGAGTGACGGGGGCTTAAGCCCTGTTGAAACAACTATTTTGGTTGCTCTACCAGAACTAGACGGAGCTACAAACCCCACTGTATTCGGAGGTCGTTTAGGGGAAGAAGGGGGATGTAGCTGCTGTTCAGAAAAAAGAAATGGAAAAGAAAAAAGTTACGACATGGTTCCTTGTTTTGAAAGAGTAAATAGCTTGTCAGAAAAGACTTATAACCTAGTAAAACTCAGAAAAAGAGAAGTAGCAGATAAGAAAGTCGGGATAATATTGTATGGGTTCCCTCCAAATGCTGGAGCGATTGGAACAGCAGCCTACTTAAGTGTTTTCCATAGTTTATTCAATACCTTAAGGGCAATGAAGCGTCGAGGCTATAAAGTAGAATTGCCAGATGATGTCGACGGACTCCGCTCACTGGTTCTGGAGGGAAATGCAAAAAAATATGGGCAGGATGCAAATGTCATAAAAAGAGTAGATGCAAATGATATTGTAGAAAAGGAACCTTACCTTAGAGAGATAGAGGAAGTATGGGGACCTGCGCCTGGAAAACATCAGGCTGATGGTTCGGGTGTTTTTATTCTTGGAAAGCAGTTGGGAAACATTGTTATAGGCATTCAACCCACATTTGGGTATGAGGGAGATCCAATGAGACTACTCTTTGAAAAAGGGTTTGCTCCAACACATGCATTTTCTACTTTTTATCGTTGGCTAAAAAACGATTTTGAAGTTGACGCCTTTTTGCATTTCGGAATGCATGGGGCTCTTGAATTTATGCCTGGGAAGAAAGTGGGCGTGAGCAGCGAATGTTGGCCAGATAGATTGATAGGAAATATACCAAACATTTATTTGTATGCTGCAAACAATCCTTCAGAAGCTTCTTTGGCAAAGAGAAGGTCAAACGCAATTACTATTTCGCATCTTACACCTCCTCTTGCAAAAGCAGGACTATATAAGGGACTAATAGATCTAAAGGACAGCGTATCCCAATATAGAAACTTGCCATTAGGTGACAATAAGAGACAAAAATTAGAATTATTAATTAAAGATCAGGCTAAACTAGTTAATTTTAAGGACTTTGAAGGTATAGATGAATTATGGTTTAAAATTCTAGAAAGTGAAAATGCTCTTATTCCAGACGGATTGCATGTAGTGGGAAGTGATTTAAGTAAAAGTGCTTTAGATGAGTATAAGAGTTATTTGGGAGAAAACAGAAGTGAAAGCGAAATTTCGCTCTTAATGCGAGATCTTCAAAAGGACTCAGAAATTGAAGCGATAATATCTGCCCTTGATGCCAAATACATTAAGCCAGTTCCAGGTGGAGATCTTATACGCTCTCCAGAAATATTGCCAACTGGCAGAAATATTCACGCATTTGATCCTTTCCGATTGCCTTCAAAGTTTGCTATGAAGGAAGGGGAACTTCAGGCGAATTTACTTCTCTCAAAGCATGATCAACTGCCTAAATCAGTCGCGATGGTTCTCTGGGGCTCGGACAATATAAAGTCAGATGGTCTATCTATAGCGCAAGCAATGGCGCTGATGGGAGCAAAGCCTAAATTTGATGATTATGGTCGATTAAGTGGAGCAGATTTAATTCCGCTTGATAAGCTCAATAGGCCAAGAATAGATGTTCTTTTGACCTTATCTGGCATTTTCAGAGATCTATTGCCACTGCAAGTGAAAATGCTTGCGAAAGCTTCATATATGGCGTCGTTGGCTGATGAACCTTTAGAAATGAATTTCATAAAAGCTAATACCGAGAAGCACTCACGAGAAATGAATATTGATATAAAATCTGCCTCTTTAAGAGTTTTTTCTAATGCTGAGGGCGCATATGGCTCCAATGTTAGTCACTTGATTGATACATCGTCATGGGATGACGAAGAAGAGCTTGCAGATACTTTTAATAGCCGAAAAGGATTTGCATACGGTATTGATGGAAAAAGCTCAAAGCAATCAGAGCTATTAGAATCTGCCCTCCAAAATGTTGATTTTGCATATCAAAACCTCGAAAGTGTGGAACTGGGTGTAACGACCATAGATCATTACTTTGATACTTTGGGGGGGATTAGTAGAGCTGTAAAGAAGGCTAAAGGAGGGAGCACAATCCCAGTTTATATTGGAGATCAAACAAGGGGAGATGCCGCAGTTAGAACTCTTTCAGAGCAAATAAATTTGGAAACCAGAACTAGATCACTTAATCCCAAGTGGTTTGAACCTTTACTAAAACATGGGCATGAGGGTGTTAGGCAAATAGAAGCTCAAATAACAAATACCTTGGGGTGGTCTGCCACAACAGGGCAAGTTGATCCAGGTCTTTACGATCAGCTTTCAGAAACATTCGTACTTGATGAAGAAATGAGAAGAAAACTATCGGATTTAAACCCAAAAGCAAGCTTAAGGGTTGCTAACAGATTACTAGAGGCCCATGAGCGTTCATATTGGAATCCAGATGAAAATACGTTGGACGCTTTGAGAAAAGGTGCTGATGAGTTGGAAGATAAAGTGGAAGGTGTCGGTTTAGCGGCAGAATAATAAAGGGAGTATAAATTATGAGTCCATTAGACAATCGAAAAGAAGTGCCAAACCTTAAGGGTGAGGACGGCGAGGGATCAGTACAAGTAAAATTGGATCCGGATATGAAGATTGACACCGCAAAAGTATTTGCAGTCTATGGAAAAGGGGGGATTGGTAAATCAACAACGTCTTCAAACCTTTCAGCAGCTTTTTCTAAGCTAGGCAAGAAAGTCCTTCAGATAGGATGTGATCCAAAGCATGACAGTACTTTTACATTAACAGGGCGGTTAGTGCCAACGGTTATTGACACTCTAAAGGAGGTTGACTTCCATGCTGAGGAACTTCGTCCCGAAGATTTTGTTTATGAAGGTTACAATGGAGTAAAATGCGTTGAGGCTGGAGGACCACCTGCAGGAACAGGGTGTGGAGGTTATGTAGTGGGTCAAACGGTTAAGCTCTTAAAGCAACACCATATGCTTGATAACACCGATGTAGTAATATTTGATGTTCTGGGTGATGTTGTTTGCGGGGGGTTTGCGGCACCTCTCCAACATGCTGATAGAGCTCTGATTGTTACTGCGAATGATTTTGATTCAATATATGCGATGAATAGGATAATTGCCGCAGTTCATGCTAAATCAAAGAACTATAATGTGAGATTAGCGGGTTGTGTAGCGAATAGATCCAAGGAAACAAATGAGGTAGATAGATACTGCAAAGAGGTTGGTTTTAGCAGAGTAGCTCACTTGCCTGATCTGGATGCTATAAGACGATCGCGTTTAAAGAAAAAGACTTTGTTTGAAATGGGTGACGAAGAAGATATTGTTGCGGTCCAGAAAGAATACATTCGTTTAGCAGAGCTTCTTTGGAATGGGACGGAGGGGCTTGCTCCTGCTACAATGGAAGATAGAGATATCTTTGAGCTATTAGGGTTTGATTAATGCAGGACACTTATTTAGTAACAAGAGATAGACTTGAAAATTACTTCGACCGGGCTTCCCGCGATGCCTGGCGCCAATTAACCTCAAATGAACCTGTATCATTTATAAGAAATTTGGTGAGAAAAGGTCGTGAGAAAATGCAGGAAAATATATTGCAAAATCTCCCCAAGGATCTTAATGGGTTAAGAATTTTTGATGCTGGCTGTGGTACCGGAAATTTGTCAAGATTGCTTGGAGACAGAGGGGCAGAAGTTGTTGGTGTAGATATATCAGAGGGATTAATTGAAATTGCTAAATCAAGAAATTCTGAAAACAAGAATTTGAGATTTTTTGCAGGCGACATGAATGAACCCAGTTTCGGATATTTTGACTATATCATAGCAATGGATAGTCTAATTCATTATAACGCTGTGGACATGGTTAAATCATTGTCTAAGTTTTCGTCCAGAGTAAATCGCTCAATTATATTCACGGTAGTACCTAAGACGCCATTATTGAATCTAAAATTGCAGGTTGGCAAAGCCTTTCCTAGATCGGACAGATCACCAGTAGTAGAGCCCGTTTCAGAAAGAAATTTGATTAATTTATGTAAATCGGCGGGGCGAAATCAAGTAAGAAAATTATCAAGAGTTAAAAGTCCATTTTATACCTCTGAGGCATGGGAGTTGAAACCCAGATGATAATAACCAAGCAAAACATCAAGGAGTTGGGTAAGAATTTCTTGCCGTTTTCAGAGGCTGTTTCAAAAGAGCTTCCCTTAATTGGTTTGCTCAGGTTGTCTTTGTTTCAGGTATCAGTGGGTATTGCTACAGTCCTTCTAGTAGGAACATTAAATAGAGTAATGATTGTAGAGCTCGGAGTTATGTCGTCATTAGTGGCGACAATGGTAGCTATTCCAATATTATTAGCACCATTTAGAGCTTTTCTTGGCTTCAGATCCGACAACCACAAATCACATATAGGGTGGAAACGGATACCATACATTTGGTACGGAGCCATGTGGCAGTTTGGTGGAATTGCTGTAATGCCCATGTCAATTATCGTTTTGTCTGGCGACCAGGCTGTCGGTCCTTGGTGGGCAGGACATGTGTTAGTAGCGATTGCTTTCCTAGCTACTGGTTTTGGGGCTCATTTAACTCAAACTGCAGGGTTAGCATTGGCGGCAGACAGAGCTTCAGATAAGACAAGGCCACAAGTTGTTGCTCTTTTATACGTTATGTTTCTTGTAGGTATGGGTTTGGCTGCATTGACTTTTGGCTTTTTACTATATGATTTTACTAAACTTAAATTAATTCAAGTGGTTCAGGGAGCAGCGGTAGTGACTCTATTACTAAATATAGTGGCTCTTTGGAAGCAGGAAAAACTTGTTCCTACCTTAGAAAAGGATTTTAATAAAAAGGAAGAGCCTTTTCTTCCAGTTTTAAACAGTTTTATAAAGACTGGAGGAGGTAGCTTATTGTTGGTAGTATTTTTTGGTACCCTCGCTTTATCCATGCAGGACATATTATTGGAGCCTTATGGAGGAGAGGTACTAAATCTTAGTGTTTCGGCAACAACAAATTTAACTGCTCTTTGGGTGTTTGGTGCTTTAATTGGTTTGGTTATTGCGTCTAAGTTACTTAAAGAAAGGAAAAGAGGACCAATAAAATCAATCGTCATAGCTTTATTTGTAGCTATTATTGGTTTTTGTTGCGTAATAATGTCTGATCCTATGAGTATAGTGTTATTGTATTTCATAGGATCCACTTTAATTGGTTTAGGTACAGGATTATTTGCAGTTTCTACTCTTATAATCGCAATGACTATACCTATATCAAAGAGAGCTGGACGAGGTCTGGTTCTCGGTTCATGGGGGGGCAGCTCAAGCAACGGCGGCAGGCTTGGGCATCGGTTTAGGAGGGATTTTAAATGATATAACTAGAGCTGTGGTAGGTGGTGGAGATGTGACTTTAGCAACACAAAACCCAGCTTTTTCCTATTTGGTGGTATATCATTTAGAAATCTTACTTCTATTTTTTACTTTGGTGCTTTTGGGACCACTGTCACAATATTTATCTTCCTTAAAAATAGAAGGTAAGAGTGCTGATAGGTTCGGTTTCTCAGAGATGCCAATATAACCATGAAAATTAGGAGAATATATAATGGAACCTTATAATGTAGTATTTTTTGGTAATGTTGATTTGGCTCAAATTTCTTTGTATTTATTTTGGGCATTTTTTGCTTGCTTAGTAATATACCTTCAGCGTGAGAACATGAGAGAAGGATATCCCTTAGAGGATGAAGAAGGCGCATTAAGCGCTAATCAGGGTCCTTATGGGGAACCAACTACAGCGAAAACCTTTAAATTACCTCATGGACAAGGAAATATAACTGTCCCTGACAGAAAAGATAGTAGGAAGCTTGCCCTAAAGCGTGACAATATGGCTGGAGGGGCTCCCTTTTCTCCAACTGGCAATCCTATGACTGATGGAGTTGGGGCAGCAGCATGGGCAGAAAGAAGAGATACACCAGAGCTTGACGGACACGGTAAACCAAAAATAGTGCCTATGAGAACTTTAAAAAAGTTTGAAGTTTCTGCTGGAAGGGATCCCAGAGGGATGAATGTCGTTTCTGCTGATAAAAAGGTAGTCGGAACCATTTCTGATCTTTGGGTCGATGCTCCAGAGCAGCTAGTTAGGTACCTCGAAGTGGAGCTTAAGGATAAATCTTCATGCCTCTTACCAATGCCGTTGGCTTTGATTAAAGAAGACGGGGTACATGTTGATTCTCTTTTCGGCAAACATTTTCCTAAAGTTCCTAGAACTAAAGCTCAAACGAAGATAACAATGCTGGAAGAAGAAAAGATTTCTGCTTATTACAGTGGTGGAAAACTATATGCATCCTATGACAGAATGGTATCTGCTTTTTGAGGAAACTTGATGGAATATAAGACGAAATTTGAACCTCCTAAAGACGTCGCAAGCGCGATTCCTGATGATGAGCGTATGCTATGGCAAGGAAGGCCCTCTTTTTGGGGGCTTTCTTGGCATGTCTTCGCTATAAAGTGGATAGTTTTTTATGTAATTATTTTGCTTATGGCTCTGATAGCAAGGTTGGGGGTAACCGATTTTGGTACAGCGTTTAAATATGATTTTTTTCCATTTTTTGTAAGTGGCTTTCTATCAGCGTTTTTTTTATTAATACTTTCAGCCATTCAAGTATACCACTGTGTGTACGTAGTTACTGAAAAAAGAATAATTATAAAAAATGGTGCAGCTTTGGCTTTCATGATTAGTGTGCCTTTTAAAAAAATTGTCGGTGTAAATTTGCAGAAAAGATTAGCAGGCATAGGCACAATAGCATTTGAGTTATCTAGCGAAAAACGCGTTCCTTATATATCTTGTTGGCCCAGCGTCAGGCCTTGGTTTATCAAAGCGCCTCAACCAGCGTTTGCATGCATTGCCGATGTAGAGGCAGTGGGAAACATAATTAAAAACTCTATTAATTTTGGTGATAGTTCATCTGAAATATCGAAAGCTAAAGATTTTCATTCGCAGATCGAACAGGAAATCTAAATGGATAAACTACTAGAAAAAAAACAAGATGTTATTCCAAGGTGGTTCTTATACACTATGGGTTTTTTGGTAATTGGTAGCTTATTCTTTGTATTTTTTTCAGTTTTCACTGATAGGCCACGTGTCGGGGTTCCAATTCCGTCAGAAATTGAAGAGGCAGTACCAATTAGCTTTAGAAAATTGGAGGACGGATCTATTTCTATTTTTGACGAAAATAACAAAGAGATTCTAAATTCTATGGATGGCTATAGTGGTTTTATTGAAGTAATTTTAAAAGCTTTAGAAAGGGATAGAAAAAAAAATAACATTAAGCTAGAAACACAATATTCTTTAGAGCTATACAAACATAAATCTGGTAGAATATCTGTGCTAGACATTGATACCGAATGGAGTTTGAATATAACTAGTTTTGGTAAAATGAACGCAGGTATATTTTTACCTATGTTTAAGAAAAGTAAGGGGGGAAAATGAGGATTTTAATAAAAAAGAAAGAAATAGCACCTTGTACTGTTGAGATCTCAAACACTTTTGAATCTTTGCATGCTCACGTGAGGTTTAATAATGGGGCGATAATATATCCCGGCGATGAGGTTTTGGTCCACGGTAGACCTATAAAGGCTCCGTACGGGAAAATAGTAAAAGAAGACAGAGAAGCCACTATTTTAAGGGCTACTGCGCTGGAGAGGGTTTGGACAAAAATAATAGGGAAATTGGAATTCATGGAGATTTGTGAGTTTTCATTTACAGAGGAGGTATCGCTTTGAAAGATTTAATTGATGACAATACCACTGATATGGCGATGGAGGAGACTCTAATAAGCCCTAGATTTTATACTACTAATTACAAGGAGCTTGATAAGATCGATGTTTCTCGAGTTCGTTCAGAATGGGATCCTTTGGTTGAAGAGATGAGGTCTGATCCGAACAAAACTCATTTCAAAAAAACTTCAGATTGGGATGACTTTGACTTTGAGAACTTGGAACCGGGGTTAAGGAAAGAATTTATTGATTTTCTTGTTAGCTCTCTGACCTCAGAGTTTTCAGGATGTGTTCTTTATAAAGAGATGAAGCGTCAGGGAACTAATGAGGATGTTTGTGAATTGTTTTCTTTGATGGCGAGAGATGAAGCTAGACATGCTGGTTTTATTAATGACGCTCTTAGAGAAGCAAATATCGCGGTAAACCTTGGTTTTTTAACAAGAAAAAAGAAGTATACATATTTTTCACCAAAGTTTATTTATTACGCTACATATTTGTCTGAGAAAATTGGTTATGCCAGATATATTACAATCTACAGACATTTAGAAAAAAACCCAGACTCAAGGTTTCATCCAATATTTAAATGGTTTGAAAAGTGGTGTAATGATGAGTTCAGGCATGGAGAAGCTTTTGCCTTGCTTATGAGAACAGACCCCAAGTTAACGTCTGGTATCAACGTGTATTGGATAAAATTTTTCTTGGTTGCTGTTTACGCAACAATGTATGTAAGAGATCACGCACGGCCTGAGTTTCATAAGGCAATAGGGGTAGATATTGATTGGTATGATGATAAGGTCCTTAGGATGACAACAGAGATCTCAAGGCAAGTTTTTCCTATTGAAATAGATCATGACAACCCTAAATGGTTAATAGGATTAAAGAGAGTAAAAAGAGATATGCTATTTTATGCCAAAGCAAAGCAGACTAAAGGTTTCATAGCTTTTTTGAAGAGAATCTATGGAGCTAGTAGGCTTGGTATATCTTTTGTCAGGCTCTATTTAATTCCTGCGAAGAAAAATAAAGTTCCAACTACAAGTAGGCTTCAGCCAAGTTATTAGGAAGGTAGATCTGAATTAAATGAATAGCGCAATAAGTATTATTTTTGTTTTCTTTCTATGGTGGTCACTCACGGGGCTAATATTGTACGTAGCTAAAAAGGGGGATTTTGTAGGGGGGAAATATCATTTAATCTCAGGCATTTGTTCCTTACCTATATTTATAGGAGCTTGGTTTTTATACATTGCTACACTAGAGTCTGCTACCCTTACAAACGTAATGTCTGGCTTCTTATCGAGTCTCATAATTTGGGGGTGGTGTGAGCTTACGTTTCTTACAGGATTTATATCGGGCTTAACGGGAAAACACCTAGTTAAACATGTAAGTCAAAAGGAAAGGTTCATAAATGGTCTTAAGTCTATAATTTTCAATGAAATTCTTTTGCTTTTTTGCTTGGTTGGAATGGCTTTATTGGCTCTAGGAAAAGTTAATAATATCGGTTTTTTTGCTTTCTTGATTCTTTATATTGCAAGAGTATCAGCCAAATTGAACTTATTTTTTGGCGTGCCTTATATAAATCTTCAGTTTTTAACTTATCGTCTAAGACATCTGGAAGCCTTTTGCAAAGTGGCTCCTGTTGGCTCCTTTTTCTTTGGTTCTTGCTTGCTCCTGTCCGGTTTATTTAGTTTTTTGGTAGTAACAGTTTTTTTGTCGGGGAACACGCCAACTATACAATTAGGTTATTTAATGTTGAGCACACTCGTGGTACTTGCAGTTATCGAACATCTCTTTATGGCTATCCCCTTTCAAGATGCAAAATTATGGAATTGGTTGTTGCCGAAATTTGAAGGCCAACCAAAAAGAATAGAAGTTTTAGAGACAAAGCCTAGTTTTCACAGGGAGAATGAAAATGGACTATAATGCAATTTTTAGGAAAAAAATTGAGAATTTAAAACAAGAGGGCAATTATAGAATATTCGCTGATCTAGAGAGATATCAAGGTTCTTTCCCTCGTGCTAGGAATTATAGTGGAAATACAGAAAGAGATGTAACTGTCTGGTGTTCAAATGATTATTTAGGCATGGGTCAAAATGAAGCTGTGATAAACTCAATGAAAGAGGCAATCGACAAATGTGGAGCAGGAGCAGGTGGTACCAGAAATATTTCAGGAACAAATCACTACCATGTTTTGCTGGAAAAAGAGCTGGCCGAACTTCATGGAAAAGAGGCTGCTTTACTTTTCACCTCAGGCTATGTATCTAATTGGGCTTCTTTGTCTGTCTTAGGGGCAAACCTTGAAAACTGCGTGATCCTATCTGATGCTCTTAATCACGCTTCTATGATAGAAGGAGTAAGACACTCAAGGGCTAAAAAAATTATCTGGAAACATAATGATGTGGCAGATTTGAAGAAGCATTTACAAGACCTAGATCCATCTGTACCAAAGCTAATAGCTTTCGAGTCCGTGTATTCAATGGATGGTGACATTGCGCCTATCTCAGATATCTGTGACGTTGCCGAGGAGTTTGGTGCAATGACATATTTAGACGAGGTACATGCAGTTGGATTGTATGGCACTAGAGGAGGAGGCGTTTCTGAAAGAGACGGTGTGGCCGAGCGCGTTACAATAATTGAAGGTACATTAGGAAAGGCATTTGGCGTTTTGGGAGGTTATATTAGTGGGTCAAAAGAGATGTGTGATTTTGTAAGATCTTTTGCGAGTGGATTTATTTTTACCACTGCGTTACCTCCAGCTGTCGCTGCAGGAGCCCTGACATCAATAAAGCACCTTAAAGCATCTGAGCTTGAGAGGGCAGATCAAAAGAGAAAGGTGAAATATTTAAGAGATCAGCTCAACAAAAGTGGAATTCCTCACATTGATAACCCAAGTCATATTGTTCCAGTTATGATAAAGGATCCTGTGAAATGCAAAATGATCAGTGATATACTGATGGACAAATATGGAATTTATGTGCAGCCTATAAATTATCCTACTGTTCCAAAAGGAACAGAAAGGCTCAGATTAACGCCATCACCTGTCCATTCCTTTGAAGATATTGATTTTCTTGTTGATGCAATGAACCAACTTTGGAGCCAATGCGCTCTTTCAAGGGTCGTAGCCTAAACAGAATTTTTAGTTATGGATCATTACACGTCTTTCTCATGAGTGAGAAATCCTGTTTTTATGTTTTTTTGATCTGACTTTTCAAAGTCTACAATAGCCTTATCTGCTTCAAGACTTAAGATACTGCCGTATCCAAATTTTTCATGAAACACTCTTTCTCCAACGGAGAAGGTTTTTAATGGAGTTCTATTCTTGTTTATGAAAATTGAAGGTTTATCCTCTGAATTTTTTTTTAATCTACTCCAACCAGGTGATCTATAAAAAGAAGATTCTTCAAAAAGCTTTCCACCACCAGCGGTTTGATCAAAATTGTGTGTAAATAGTCCAGATGGAGTAAGGTCTTCAATATTTTCTTTTGGGAGATCGTTTATAAACCTACTCTCAAAATTAAAAGAAAATTCACCAAACTTAAATCGATTTTCTGCATAACTGATAACACAGGAGTTTTTTGCCCTAGTCAAGCCTACATACGCTAGGCGTCTCTCTTCCTCTAATCCTTTCTGTCCTGTTTCATCCATTGATCTTTTGTTGGGGAAAGTATCGTCTTCCCAACCAGGTAAATACACTTTATTAAATTCCAACCCTTTTGAGCCGTGCAGTGTCATAAGGGAAACTTTATCAGAGCTTCTATCCGCCTGATTCTCCATAACCAAAGATACATGATCTAAAAAGCCTTGTAGATCATGAAAATCGTTAAGACTAGATACTAACTCTTTAAGGTTCTCTAGTCTTCCTTCAGATTCTGGAGTTCCTTCGTTTTGGAGCATGTCTGTATATCCCGACTCATCGAGTACTCTTTCAGCTAACTCAATGTGGGAGGTTTTCTCCGAGCTATAATCATTCTTCCAAACCTCTATAAGGTTTATAAATTTAATGAGTTCATCAATAACACGGCTCGTTAGCAGGTCGTCTTTAATAGCTAACTGTATCGCTTCAAAAAAAGTAATGTTACTATCTCTTGCTATAGAATTTATTTTCTGAATGGTTTTTTCCCCAATTCCTCGTTTTGGAACATTAATAATTCTCTCAAGAGCGAGTCCGTCTAAGTTGGAGTTGATAATTCTCAGATATGCTATCGCATCCTTTATTTCCATTCGTTCAAAAAACCTAGTTCCACCAATTATGACATGAGGGATGTCCTTTTTTAAAAGCATGTCTTCGAAGTCTCTGAACTGCCATGTAGCTCGAAATAAAATCGCAATATCTTTAAAGTTGATATCCTCGTTCTGAACGGAGTTATTTATATCCTCGCAAATCCATATAACCTCGTCTTTTCCATCGACATGCCTTATCAGCTTTATAGGATTTCCCTTATTTGATTCTTCTGTCCAGAGAGTTTTACCGAGTCTGCCTTGATTAGCTTTTATTAATCCACTGGCAGCTCCTAAAATGTGAGAGGTTGAACGGTAATTCTGTTCCAGTCGTATGACAGTAGAACCTGGGAAATCTTTCTCAAATTTTAAGATATTTCCAACTTCTGCGCCTCTCCAACCATAAATTGATTGGTCGTCATCTCCTACACAACATATATTTTTATGGCTATTTGCTAGCAGTCTCAAAAGTAGATATTGTGCGACATTGGTATCTTGATATTCGTCGACCAAAATATACTTAAAGAGATTCTGATAGTTAGCGAGCAAATGATTATCGCTCCTTAATAATTCTACAACATGAAGTATTAAATCCCCAAAATCAACCGCATTAAGAGTAGTTAATCTTTGCTGGTATATTGAATATAATTTTTTAGCGTTACCGTCGAATTGAATATCATCTTCAGATACTTTTTGAGGAGTTATCGCTTTATTTTTCCACTGATCAATTACATAGGCAAGTAAGCGGGGGGGCCATTTCTTTTCATCGATTTTTTCTAGTCTTAAGATTTGCTTTATTAATCTTATTTGATCATCTGAATCTATTATTGTGAAGTCTGCCTTCAAACCCACTTTTTCTGCATGTCTTCTAAGAATTTTCACGCAAATTGAGTGGAACGTGCCTATCCATTTTAACCCATCGGAAAGACCTCCAATATGCTCGGATATTCTTTCTTTCATCTCATTGGCAGCTTTATTTGTAAAGGTAACGGCTAAAATATTTTGAGTGTTGACCTTTCCATAATTAATCAAGTAAGCTACACGTGCTGTCAATGTCCTGGTTTTTCCTGTTCCAGCGCCAGCTAATACGAGAACAGGTCCTTGCACTGTCTTAACTGCTTTAACTTGCTCTTCGTTGAGATTTTCTAGAAAATCAATATTCTCCATAGTTTAGCTAATACCAACCTTAATTTCTCAAATCAAACAAAACTTGAAAAAGAATTGATTAATCTTCAAAAGTTTTTGTAACAAAGGATTTTGGTTGTTTTTGATATATTTGTTAGTATAAATTAATTATCGATTGCGGGCGTAGCTCAGGGGTAGAGCGTTACCTTGCCAAGGTAAATGTCGTGAGTTCGAATCTCATCGCCCGCTCCATTACTCGAAAGTTTATTCAAAGTTAAATCTAGTATGCGCGAATACCATCGCCCGCCTTGGCAAACCGATCGGTTCTTTCGCTATGTCATAAACGCTGACTTTTAGCATTTGACTTTCTTATTGTTTTTTGTCTAAAAGAACCTATCTCCGAAATATAATGAGATATATGAAAAATAAACTTAAAAAACTCACGAGAAGATTATGATTATTGGAGCGTTAAAAGAAAATAAAAAAGATGAAAACCGTATAGCCCTTACGCCAGAAAGCGCTGAACTTTTGGCTAAGCTAGGACACAAGTGCTTAATTGAAAAGGGTGCGGGCGCTGGGTCGGGTTTTGCTGATGATGAATATAAGGCAGCCGGTGTAAAAGTTTTGGCGTCTTCAAGCGATGTTATCAAGAGCAGTGGAGCTTTGATAAAAGTTAATCAACCTACTTCTGCTGAAATAAAAAAATTCAAGGCTGGACAGATTTTAATAACATTCATTTGGCCAGCACAAAATCCGCAGCTTTTGAAGGAACTGAACAAGAAAAAGGTGACTGCTCTTTCTATGGACATGATCCCAAGAATAAGCAGAGCTCAAAAAATGGATGCCCTTTCATCTATGGCAAATATCGCGGGATACAGGGCGGTTATAGAATCCGCTAATAATTTTGGTCGATTTTTTACGGGGCAAATAACAGCTGCTGGTAAAGTGCCACCCGCTAAGGTACTCGTTATAGGAGCAGGGGTTGCTGGACTCGCTGCTATTGGAGCAGCTCAAGGCTTAGGCGCGGTGGTAAGAGCATTTGACGTAAGGCCAGAAGTCGCAGAACAAATTGAGTCCATGGGGGGCGAGTTTTTATTTCTTGATTTTGATGAAAGCAATTCAACTGAAGGAGGTTATGCAGCACCCTCAAGTCCTGAATTTAGAAAAAAACAATTAGAATGTTTCCGTGAGCAAGCTCCTGATATAGATATACTAATAACCACTGCTCTGATTCCCGGAAGACCCGCTCCAAAGTTATGGTTGAAAGATATGGTGTCTAAGATGAAGCCGGGTTCGGTAATCGTCGATCTTGCGGCTGAAAAGGGCGGAAATTGTGATCTAACAAAGCCAGATCAAAAAATCGTAACAAAAAATGGAGTGACGGTGATCGGTTATACCGACTTTCCGAGTAGAATGGCAAAACAATCATCATCTCTTTATGCCAATAATATTAGACACCTTTTTGATGACCTGACCCCAGAAAAAAATGGAAAAGTAGCTATCAATTTAGAGGACGACGTTATAAGAGGGGCTCTTGTGACGCACGGCGGAAAAGTAATGTATCCTCCTCCAGCTCCTAAGGTAAAAGCCGTACCAACCACAAAAAAATCAGAGGTGTTAGAAAAAACACCAGAGCAACTAAAAATGGAAGAATCAGCTGCTGTTAGAAAGGCTGGCACCTTCCAAGTTGGGATGTTAATCCTAGGAGGTCTGATTATAGGCCTTTTGGGCCAATATGCCCCCCCGGCGTTCATGCAACATTTTATAGTTTTTGTGTTATCTTGCTTTATCGGTTTTCAGGTGATTTGGAATGTAAGTCACGCACTGCATACACCACTGATGGCGGTTACCAATGCGATATCTGGAATTATTGTTGTAGGAGCACTGTTGCAAGTCGGATCGTCCAATCTTGTAGTGGAGGTACTTGCTAGTATTTCAGTTTTGATTGCAACGATAAATATTGTGGGAGGTTTTCTTGTTACCAAGAGAATGCTTGCAATGTTTCAAAAAAGTTAAGGGGTCCTTCTATGTTAAGTACAGAGTTAGTAACTGCGGCGTATATCGGTTCAAGCGTACTATTTATTCTTTCTTTAGGTGGGTTAAGTAATCAAGAAAAGGCCAAGAGAGGTGTATGGTTCGGTATCGTAGGAATGGCCATAGCTATTTTGGCAACTGTCTTGGGACCAGAAATGAGCTTATCTCAGTATTTAATCCCTAGTCTTATTGTGGGCTCTATTATTGGGTTAATTGTTGCCCAGAGGGTGCAAATGACAGGCATGCCTGAATTAGTCGCAGCATTACATTCTTTCGTTGGCTTAGCAGCTGTGTTCATCGGTTTAAACCAGGAAATCAATCCTATGAAATCTTATTTTGGAGCTGATAAGGTGATCCATGATACGGAAGTATTTATTGGTGTTTTTATTGGAGCTATTACTTTTACGGGATCTGTAATCGCATATGGAAAGCTTGCCGGAAGTATTACTGGGAAAGCTGTTATTTTGCCAGGGCGACATTTTCTAAACATACTAATGGTAGTAGTCTGTTTAGTTCTTGGTTGGATGTACCTGAATGACTTGGGCTGGACATACCTCGATCAAACAAGCATCTGGACATTGTTAGCTATGACTTTAATTGCGTTTGTCATAGGAGCTCATCTAGTTTTGGCCATTGGTGGCGCTGATATGCCGGTTGTAGTATCGATGTTAAATAGCTATTCAGGATGGGCCGCTGCAGCTACTGGTTTTATGCTCGGTAATGACCTGCTAATTGTAACTGGAGCTCTCGTTGGTTCTTCTGGAGCCATTCTCTCCTACATTATGTGTAAAGCAATGAATAGAAATTTTGTTTCTGTCATATTAGGAGGATGGGGAGGCGGTGGTGAGCCATTAGCCGATATAGAAGGAGAAATGGTCGCCACTGATAATGATTCTGTTGCTAGTATGCTCGAAAACGCAAAAGAGATTATAATTGTTCCAGGCTACGGAATGGCCGTTGCTCAAGCCCAATCATCTATATCAGAGCTTACCAAGCGTCTTCGAAATAAAGGTAAAAACGTTAGATTTGCTATTCATCCGGTGGCAGGACGGTTGCCTGGTCATATGAATGTTCTATTGGCTGAGGCGAAAGTGCCGTACGACATAGTACTTGAAATGGATGAAATTAATGAAGATTTTCCCAAAACAGATGTAGTCATTGTTGTAGGGTCCAATGATATAGTTAATCCAGCTGCACAAGATGACCCAAATAGTCCCATAGCTGGGATGCCCGTTTTAGAAGTCTGGAAAGCGAAAGACGTTATAATTTCAAAGAGGGGTAAAGGTACTGGTTACTCTGGCATAGAAAATCCTCTTTTTTATAAAGAAAATAGTCGAATGCTATATGGAGATGCAAAGAAATCAGTTGATGAACTTCTGACTAAAATCAGTTCATAAGTTCTAGTAATTAGTTGGGGCCCCTCCTTCTTTTTTTCTTTTAGTAACAAAGTCTTTTAGTTCTTCTGTTATACTTGGGCTTGTGATTGGGGGCTCGAACTCAGCGATAATATTTTTCCATATTTTATTTGCTCTGACCTCTGTGCTGATACTTCCATCTTCACTCCATGCTTCATAATTGCGCCAATCGGATAAAAAGGGCGCATAAAATGCGTTTTGATAGCGTTCCTGAGTGTGTTTAGCCCCAAAAAAATGTCCATTATGACCAACTTCCTCGACAGCAGAAAATGCTAAAGAGTCTTCGTCGGTATTGTAGATAATGGGCTCTAAGTATCTCTCTATATGTTGGAGCATTTCACAATCAATTACAAATTTTTCATAACTAGCTATAAGGCCGCCCTCTAGCCAACCTGCTCCATGGTACACAAGATTAACCCCGCCAGAAATAGCTGACCATAGACTATTCATACTTTCCCAAGTGGCCTGCGCATCCGGTGCATTTGATGCACAGGCATTGGACGCTCTTAATGGAATTTTATAAAATCTAGCCATTTGACCTGTCATCTGAGTTGCGCGCATATATTCTGGTGTTCCAAAAGCAGGCGCTCCGCTCTTCATATCTACATTTGAGGTGAAGGTCCCTAACATACAGGGACATCCTGGATTAATAAACTGAAATAGAGCAATTGCAGCCAACCCTTCAGCTATGGATTGGGCTACAGAGCCAGTCATGGTTACAGGCGACATTGCTCCAGCAAGAGTAAACGGGGTAACAATTACAGGTTGCCCTTTTTTCGCAAATCTCATGGATCCATCTAACATTGGCCAATCATGCTTAAGAGGGGATGTAGAATTTATGTTGGTGAAAATCCTAGCTTTGGAAAAAAATTCATGATCTGGCAAACCTGAAGCAATTCTAGCCATAGTAAGTGCGTCTTCCACTCTTTCAGGACCAAGGGAATAAGCGTGGATCACTTTATCGGTAAGAGTTAGCTTTTCGTATAAGCAATCCAGGTGCCTTACCGAGGGATGGATATCAATCGGTTCAACAGGATACCCACCAGCGAAATGAATACAGTTAAAAAATTGTGTCAGTTTCATGAAATCTTTGAAGCTACTGAAATCTCCAGGTCTTTTCCCTCTATCTAGGTCTAAGGCATTTGGAGGCGACGATACGTTCCCAAAAACTATGTTTCTGCCTCCTATTTGAATCTTTCTTTTTGTGTTTCTTGGAATAATTGAAAATTCAGAAGGAGCACTCTTTATCATCTCCATAACCCAATTTCTATCCATTTTTACATTCATGGTTTCCTTATCAACTTTACAGTCTGCCTTTTCTAAAAAAGCACACGCGTCTTCATTTAAGAAAATAATTCCAATCTCCTCTAAAATACGCATTGCAGTTTCATGAATCGCCTCGATACCCTCTTCGGTAAGAGGTTCCACGAAATTATCGGAGTTGTAGGGTATCTTCCAATCTAGTTGATCCAATGATACTCTGCGGCTTCTACGGTTTCTAGCGGTAGAGTTTGTTTTTCTGCGCATCGAAAATCCTTGGGCTAAATAATTACAATCAATATTATATTAATATAAAAATTATCTCACTCTTTTTTATGAATGCTTACCAACCAGGGATATAGAACATCTATACTATTAATTATATGCGGTGTATGTTCTCGTAACTCGTCCTCGGAGGCTGTCCCTGACAGAACACCTAGGCAGTGCATGCTAATGTTCTTCGCTGCGATCAAATCATACTGACTGTCCCCAACCATCAAAACTTCATTAGGCTCTAATGCCATTTGATCACAAAAAGCGATTAATTGACCAGAATCTGGCTTTGCTCCATATCCACTGTCATAACCAAATATCCTTTCAAAGTATTTAATTAAACTATGTTGGTCTAAATGTGCGAGTGCATTATCTTCACTGTCGTTAGTTATTAGTCCAATCTTAAAGTCATATAATTGAGAAAACAGTTTTTGCAAATCTGTCAATGGAACCTGTTTTGTGTCGGCAATGTCTTCAAAAAGTGCGTTATGTATTGCATTTCTTTTTATTTTTGGAAACACGGAATGAACCTTATCTATGACTTCGTCTATTGATCCGTGCACAAAAATACTATCTTTTCTAAACAAACCTGATTCCAAATCAAAGTTTAATGCTTGGGCAAGTAATTCAGGTCTAAGTGCATGTACTTTACAAAATTTACCTATGAAGATATTGCACCATTGTGACCATGATCTTTGAATATCAAATAATGTTCCATCCTTATCAAAGATTATGGCTTTTATCTTCACTTCTAACTTAGCTTTCTATATGTTTATCGATTTGTTGAACCAAATCTTCCCATGAAGAAGGTTCAATAGACGCTCCTACCGCTTTTGGCATATAAGGTTTCACCAAATCACAAACTGAGAAATGGACGCAAATAGTTTTGTTATTGTCATTGTAAACGCTCTCTATTTGGTAAGGATTATCATCTACGAAAAAAGAAATAGATTTGTGGTTTTTTAATATTTCCTTTACGGCAGGACCTTTTTGCCCCTCATTACTTATGAGAGGAAAGTCCATATCGTTATCCCTAAGGTTCTTTACTCTATCTTCGTATGCAGAGAAGGGTACGTTACTGAGAATAATGATCTGGGCTTTTCGATTGAGAGTTTTTAAGGATTTTGATGATCCCTTGGAAGCAGGCTGGCTGATAGTTTCTTCATTAATGAATTTCCAGACTAAATCTCTTGATTCATCCTTATGCACAACTTCATCTGTTGTTCCATCTCGTATAGCATTGTCTAGCCTATATCCTGTTAATTTTAATTTACGTTTATGCCTTTCAAGAAAATAAGAAAATGGTTCAGCAAAATGAACCAATACTTCGTCAGCATCAAAAATTATGAGAGGTTTATTTGGGTCCAATTTCAAATTGGAAATTTGGTTTTCAGTTTCAGGTGTCATAGTTTTCAGAATTATTTAAAAAAGTTTCGTTTTTTGTATGTGAATGGGAAAAAAATGCAATACAATAGTTTTATAAATTGAGGCAAAAAAAAATTGTGAGTTCAAATGGTATCAAGTTCAGAAAATGACGTCCCTATTAGAGACGCATCCACAGTTATATTAATAAGGAAAAAAGATAACAATAATTATGTCTTAATGGGGCAAAGAGGTAAGAATGCAGTATTTATGCCGAGTAAATACGTATTTCCGGGTGGAGCAGTAGACCCACAAGATAGTGATATAGAATTAGCTGGTCAATTGGAAAAGAACGTTTCCACTCTACTCCAATCAAATTCAAAAAATGATATCTCAAAAGCTTTAAGTGTTGCGGCGATAAGAGAACTCTGGGAAGAGGCAGGTCTTCGATTATGTAAAAAAGTGTCAAAAATTGAAAAGGCTCCTGAAGGATGGGATGAATTTTGCTTTGGGAATTACTTACCCGACGCAAGTAATTTACAATTTGTTTTCAGAGCCATAACTCCACCAGGTAGGCCAAGGCGGTTCGATGCTAGATTTTTTCTATGCAAAGCAGAAACAGTTCACGGCAATCTTGATGATTTCTCGGCTGCATCTACTGAGCTCAATCATTTGCAGTGGATAGATATAGAGGAAGTAAATAGCTTGAATTTGCCATTTATAACTGAAGTTGTTCTTAACGAAGTTCGAGAAATAATAAAATATGGCAGAAATAAAAAAGGAGTCCCCTTTTTCAAACATGGAGCATCTTCGGATTTTATTTTTATAAAATAAACTAATTAGAAGCTTGACAGTTAGCTCACGAATGTATTAATCAAATGCGTAACGACATATAGGTAGAAAAATGGCAAAACCTTCAACAATTAAGATTAGATTAAATTCAACGGCTGATACAGGTCATTTTTATGTGACTAAAAAGAACTCTAGAACTATGACCGAAAAAATGGTTGTTAAAAAATATGATCCAGTTGCTAGGAAGCACGTTGAGTATAAAGAAGGAAAGATAAAGTAGAACTGCCGATTTTTCCGACCGACAGTTCTGTTAATTTAAGTTTTAGTCTCTGTTTCCCATAAACTGAAGAAGAAACATGAACATGTTCAAGAAGTTTAAGTATAGAGATAGAGCACCCATCACTCCCATCTTCTCTGCATATTCCTCTCCATAAGCAGTTCTAAATTGCAAATAAGTATTTTTAATATTTTGAGTGTCATAAGCGGTTAGTCCTGCAAAAATCAAAACCCCTATGGCCGATATAGCAAGGTGCATTACAGGGCTCTGTAAAAACCAGTTAGCAATAGAAGCTACTATTATACCTACTAGTCCGATAAACAGAAAGCTTCCCATCGCCGTAAGATCTCTCTTTGTTGTATATCCGTAAAGGCTCAACGCTGCAAAAGCGATTGCCGTGGTAAAGAAAGTTTGAGCAATAGATATTCCTGTGTAGACCACGAAAATGTAAGAGATTGACAGTCCTATTAAGGCTGCAAAAACCCAAAACACCAATTGCGCAGTTGCTACACTCATGGAGTGTATCCTTGCACTAAACATAAACACCACTCCTAATGGAGCAAGCATTACAACCCACTGTAGCCACGTTCCAAATATCGCCTTGATGAGCGCGGGAGTGGTCCCTACAGCAAAAGCTACAGCTCCCGTAATTATCATTGCTACAGCCATTAAGCCGTAGACTTTATTCATATGAGTTCTCAACCCAATATCTATCGATTGTGATGAGTCTACGTAATTTTTCGCAGTTTGATATTCTGCCATATTTTTAACCCCCGAAATTTTGGTTATATTATTTTAGCTTTAATATCCTCTAAATAGGATAAATTTTCAAGTATTCAATTGATTTTTTGAGGAAATTAGTGGGTTTCATGTAGTAAATTCGTAAAAAAATACTTTGTATGTTGTCAATTGCCCTTTTAAACTGACGACAATGAAAGTATGGCCTGAAGATAGAAAGAATAAGTTGATTAAAGATGCAATCTCTTTTGCGAAAGAGGGAGGGGCAATTGCAATGGAATATTTTCGTAAAGATTTTACTATTGAGAATAAAGAAGTTGGTAAATTTGATCCAGTAACTGAAGCGGATAAAAATATCGAATTGAGGATAAGGTCACTGATTGAACAAAACTACCCTGACGACAATATTTTGGGCGAAGAATATGGAAGAAAGGAAGGTAATTCAGATCTAACATGGGTTATTGATCCGATAGATGGTACAAAAGCATTTATTTCTGGAATGCCAACTTGGGGTGTATTGCTTTCTATTGTTTCAAACGAACAATCAATATTAGGAGTAATTTATCAACCATTCTCTGGAGAAATTTTTGTAGGTGGTTTTGGGGATGCCTTTCTTACATCTTCTTTCAGTGTAAATGTCAATAAACCCATAAAAGTTAGAAAATGTGAGAGCTTAGAAAAAGCTATAGTTGCGACGTCCTACCCAAAAAGTCCTGTGAAAAATCGACAAAAAAACTTAGAAACAGTGTTGGAAAACTCAAGATTAGATAGGTATGGTTTGGATTGCTATGCATACGCTTTATTAGCGCATGGGCAATTAGACGCAGTAGTGGAGTTTGGTTTGGAAGAATATGATATTCGAGCGCCAGAGGCTTTAATATTATCAGCTGGTGGAATAATTACTAATTTGGACGGGTCATACCCTTTATCAGGAGGCGATGTTGTTGCCTCTGGAGATGAGAGAGTTCACCAACAGCTCTTAAAGATGTTTAGCAAAAGTAATTAGTTTAATGACTATTTGCCGAAGGCGTATACTATCTCTTGCAGAACTTTTTTTCGTATGTTGTCTTTTTCGATTAACATCTCATGCTTTGAATTTTCAATTTCAATCAGACTTATAAAAGGATTATTTACGACAAATTCTTTTACTGCGTCATTATTAGTAATTTGTTCATTCTCTGCGATAAGAACAGTAATGGGCTTTTTAGGAAGAAGTATGTTTTTCAAAGTTCTTATTTCTTCCAAAATGGCAATCAAATAACCTAAAGTAGGAATACCACTATGTATTTCGGGGTTTTCATGTAAAAGCATCTTAAGTCTTTTGAATTGTCTAAGATCTGATGTTAATGTATTTTCTTCAAAACTAACATTTAATGCGTATGGTTTATAATTTTTAGAGTTGCTCGAAGTTATTTTTGTTAGTCGCAACGATTTTAAAACTGGTTTGCACTTTATAAGAAAGGTTTGGATTATTTTAGGAATAAAGCCCACGTTGCCCCAAAGGGGTGATAAGAATACATAGTTGTCGAAAGTATCTGGCGATCTACTTAATTTCCTCAGACCAATAAGGCACCCCATTGAGTGGGCAAGCATATGCCAAGGGCGTGACAGTTTTTCCTTCTTTGCCCATTGTAAAACCATATTCAGATCATATTGATACTCATTCGCATGATCGATATGTTGAATTTTGGGTTTTTTTGGAAAGGGCCGGTCGGAAAGTCCCCAACCTCTCCAATCCAGAGTGAGAACATTAAAACCCTGCAAAGAAAAATAATCAAAACTTTCAGAATATTTTTCTATGAACTCTCTATGTCCACTCAAAAAAAAGATTGTTCCTGACTTTTCTTTTGTTCTTGCCCTCAAACAAGATAACCTTATTTTCCTCCCATCTTCTACAGATTTGAACAAAATTTTATCGTTCTCAAGCCCATATTTCTTGAGGGTTACTTCCATGCAGATCTAAGAGAGAATACTGCTCAATTCCATAGCAGCGCTCATAGATCCCTCAACCTTTAGAGAGCCAGTCATGTATGCTTCTGTTGCGTTCATTTCCCCATTCAGAATACTAGTGAATGTTTCCAGTGATGCAATTAAAGTGCAATCAGTTTCTTCTTCAGATATTCTAACCCCGTCACTATCAACAACAATTGAACCCTCATCCTCAATACTAAATTTAACACTGGAATTAAAAGTGGTCCCTTCCATTTTTTCATTTATTGTGGCGGTTGCCTTTTCTAAAACTTCACTCATACAATTCTCCATTTTTTTTAATATTTCAGTTTTAAGAGGTAACAAACTTGAGTATAACAGTAAATAATACTTTTCCAGTTTTTAAATCAACCTTCAAATTTTATATACCTTTAGAATAAAATAAAATAGTTATCCAGGAACTTCAAATTGAGTGATTCAAAGAATTTAAATTGCAAAGCAATTTTAGGTCCTACCAATACGGGAAAAACATTCTATGCAGTAGAGCGTATGTTGTCATATAAGTCCGGTATTATTGGCGTTCCGCTCAGACTGTTAGCTAGAGAGATATATGATAAAATAGTCGAAATTAGAGGAGTAGATCTCTGTGCTCTCAATACTGGAGAAGAGAAAATAATTGGAGAAAAAGCTAGGTATTGGGTTTGTACTACTGAAGCAATGGTACTGGATAAAAGTTATGAGTTCTTAGCGGTAGATGAAATTCAATTATGCGCAGATGAAGAAAGAGGGCATATCTTTACCGAAAGGCTTTTAAAAGCTAGAGGTACTTTCGAGACTGTGTTTCTTGGTTCTTTAGTTATGAAGAGAATTATAAGAAAAATAATACCTGAAGTTCAGTTTTTAAACAAAGAAAGGTTTTCTTCCCTTTCCTATATTGGAAAGAAAAATATTTCAAAAATTGGTCCTAGATCAGCTGTAGTAGATTTCAGCGTAGAGAGAGTGTATCAACTTGCTGAACAATTGCGCTTTACTAAAGGAGGTGCTGCAGTCGTCTTAGGGGCTTTGTCACCTAAAACTAGAAATGCTCAAGTAGAACTATATCAGAGTGGAGATGTTGATTATTTGGTTGCCACAGATGCCATTGGAATGGGGCTAAATCTTAATATTAATAATGTCTTTTTTGCTTCAAAGAGAAAATTTGATGGGCACAAAATAAGAGATTTAAATGTACTTGAGTTGGCTCAAATAGCTGGTCGTGCAGGTCGCCATCTTCAAGATGGTTTTTTTGGTGAAACAGGAAATCTAAAGGAAATTGATGAGAAAATAGTTTATAATATAGAAAACAATATTTTTCCAATTCAAGAAAAACTAAAATGGCGTAATTCTTGTCTAGATTATTCGTCTGTAGCCTCACTCATTCAATCACTAGATAAGAATATTAATTCCAGCCATTTAGAAAAAGTAAAAGACGTCACAGATGTCGCAACTTTAAAGTTTTTATATAAAAGTTATGTTTCTGATTTTCAAAAATTTTCTGACTATGACGTGCAACTTCTTTGGAAGATCTGCCAGATACCAGATTTTAGAAAAGTTTCGACTCAAGATCATGCAGATATAATTTTAAAGTTATTTAGCTTTATCAGAAATACTGCAACTATCCCAGAGAGTTGGTTTGCTAAAGAGATTAGGCGTCTTGATGATGATCAGGGTGATATAGATACATTGTCAAAAAGGCTATCCTTCATAAGAACATGGTGTTTTGTAGCGAACCGAGGTGATTGGATGGAAAACTCAATGAGTTGGAGAAATGCTGCTAGGGACATAGAGGACAAGTTATCTGAGTCACTGCATGTTAAATTAACTCAACGATTTGTTGACCTAAGGAGGTCAGTATTGGTAAAACGAGGGATGACGCAAAAAGAAAACTATGCAAATTTTGTAGTAAAAAATGATGGTTCTATATATATTGAGGACCATTTATTTGGAGTTGTAGAGGGATTTAACTTTACTTTATCAGGTAATGAAACCTTCGCAGATAAGAAAAAACTAATGCAGGGGTTTCGTCCTTTCCTTCAGCAGCATTTGAAAACAGTTGTCGAAAAGTTCTATTCCGCTCCTGATACAGAGATTGATCTTTCTGTAGATGGAGATTTCTCTTGGAATGGTGCTAGAGTAGGAGTTTTAGCTAAGGGTGCTAATGTTTATTCACCTGGGGTAAAAGTAACAAACTTTGAAGAGCTTGATATTGATCAACAGAAAAAAATAGAAAAAAAACTGACTATTTTTCTTCAGAAAAAAACAGAGACATTAATCGTAAACTTATTGAGATTAAAATCATCAAATGGCTTTGAAGGGCTGGCACGGGGTTTTATTCACAAATATTTAGAGAGTTTGGGTGTAATTCCTAAAGCTCAAGTTTTGGAAGAATTTAAAGAAATTGATAGTGCATCGAAGTTGAAATTTAAGGAGTTTGGAGTAAGATTTGGTTACAAGGTTATATACGATGGTTTAGTTCTGAAACCCGAGGCCACTAAATTACGTTTAGCTCTATTTAACGCTTTTCATAGGGATGAGTTAGAGAGGTTCATTCCACCACCGGGATTAATAACTATTCCATTCAATAAAAATATATCGAAAGCTCAATATATGGTTGCCGGTTTTTTTGTTGCTGGAGATAAAATTATTCGAGTTGATATGCTTGAAAGACTATTCTTTATGTTAAAAAAGTTTGATCAGAACAATTGGTTTGAACCAAATGCATCGATGCTATCTATCACGGGACTAGGCTTAAAAGATTTTTCTGATTTAATGAAAAGACTTGGGTTCATTTCAAAAACCGAAAAGATTTTTGTAGATAGTCATGAAGAAAAAATAAAGCCGAATGATGATCCTGCAAAAAAAGAGGTCTCTCTAACATATGAGGAGGAAGGAGAAAAACTGAGAGTTTTTATTAGGAAAGAAAGAAGATTAAGAAATGAAAAGGAAAAGAGTAAAAAGACTTTTCCTTATAAGAAAAAAAAGGGAATTGGTGTAATTGATAAAAATAAATCAATTATCAATAGAAAAAGTATAGATCCAGACGGCCCTTTCGCCTCTTTAAAAATGTTATTGAAAAATTGAAAAAGAATGAGGAAGATTGCACACTAAATTGCCGTTTAGACAAGTGGCTTTGGGCAGCTCGTTTTTACAAAACAAGAAGAATAGCTTCAGAATCGATAAAAAAGGGATACATTTCAATTGTGGGTAAAGTCTCTATTAAGCCTTCTTCAACGGTTGTCCCAGATAATATAATTTTTATAAAAAATGATTATTTAAAGCAGAAAATTATTGTTAAAAAGGTTTCTTCTAAAAGAGAGTCGTATGAAAAGGCTAGAACACTATATTCTATTTTGGAGGAAGAGAAGTCGGAAGTAAAAGAGTATTTTGATCAACGATTGCGGAGGAAACGCCCAACCAAACAGGAAAGAAGGGATTTAATTTCCATGAAAAACAGTTCAAATTATATTTTAAATAGTTGAAAAAATATGTAAGGTATATGTTGTCGAGGAGTAATTTTTTGTGACCTACATTGTTAATGATAAATGTATTGCTTGTAAGTACACCGATTGTGTAGATGTTTGCCCTGTTGACTGCTTTTATGAAGGAGAAAACATGTTGGTAATTCATCCTGACGAGTGTATAGACTGCGGTGTCTGTGAGCCAGAGTGCCCAGTAGATGCTATAAAGCCAGATACGGAACCTGGCGCGGCTGAGTGGGTTGAATTCAACAGAAAATATTCAGAAGTCTGGCCAGTAATTACGGTTAGACGAGATCCTCTACCAGGAGCGGAGGAGAAAGAATTAGAAGAAAATAAACTAGATAAATACTTTTCTCCAGAGCCAGGAGAAGGAGATTAATTACTTTATGTATAGATCTTTATTTAAATGTATGCTAGGAAAGCGCTTTTACTTCTAAGGTGTTTTTATGGATATAAATGAATCAAGCGAGAAATTTCAAATTAATGATTATGTAGTTTATCCTTCTCATGGTGTAGGGCAGATTGTAGATCAAGAGAACCAGAGCGTAGCTGGAGTGGACTTAAGTATGTTCGTCATTATTTTCAGAAAAGATAAGATGACACTGAAAGTTCCTTTTAACAAAGTAAATTCCACTGGCATGAGAAAGTTGTCTAGCCCAAGCACTATAGGAAAGGCTTTAGAAGTTATCGGCGGTAAAGCAAAAGTTAAAAGAGCAATGTGGTCTCGTCGTGCTCAAGATTATGAACAAAAAATTAACTCTGGGGAATTAATGCAAATTGCTGAAGTTGTAAGAGATCTGCATAGAAATGACGAACAAAGAGAGCAGTCATATTCTGAAAGGCAACTCTACGAGGCCGCTTTAGAAAGGCTTACGAGAGAGATCGCTGCAGTGGATGGGGTAGAAGAGAAAAAGGCTCAAGAAAAAGTTGATAAGGTGCTAGAAGGGAAGGCGGCTTAGCTTCCATAATTTTTATAGCCCGTCATTTCCAGATAGCCTACCCCTTTATCACTGCCCGCCACTTTCACTGGACCCTCCCAATAAGGAATTAAGGTATCCATGAAAGAGTTTTCATTTAAGGGGGTTATTATAAGGAAAATAGCTTTTTCAGGTATAGAGATCTGCCATTTAATAGGTATTTCCCCCCATACATATGATTTCGATTTTAATTTCTTAATCCTAACTGTTTGTTCAGAAAGTACTTCTTTAGCCCCGTCTTTATTAATCCAACTCCCAGAAACAAAGTTATTTCCATCTCTCTCTCGTACTTGAAATAACATAATTTTGTTTCCACTTTCAAGATGTATTGAGAACCAATCCCAACCTATCTGGTTTTCATTTAATAAATCGCTGGACCATTCACGGTCTAGCCAACCTTGTCCCTTCACCTTCTCTTTTATACCATTAATTTCCACCCAACCTTTAACACTATAAAAAGGTTGACTATAATAATGAGACGCATTGCCAGCGGCTGACTTTACGCTGAAACCATTTTTTCCTTGTAGAATAGGAGAAAATTGGGTCTCAAATTCCAGTTTATAAGAAAAGTTTTTTCCGTTACTCTTAATTTTTAATTTTGCTAATTCGTTATCACCAGAGGCACTCCAATTATCAATCCAAGCTTTAAATGGAGACAAGGTTACTCCTGCTAATCCCATATTTCTTCTTGCAAAACGTTCTTCAAAAAAATGTTGTTCTTCTGTCGTTATTGCGCTGTGAGCCATCCAAAAAGAACTTAGATCCCAGGGAGTTTCTTTATTTATTGCAGCTAATTCATTTTTAAATAATGTCCATTGTATCCCCAATTGCCCTAAACTCTCTGATGATAAGTTAGCTGTTACATACCACCATTCCACTTTAAAATTCTTATGTTCTCCATGATCTTTAGGAAATTTAAGCTGGTAATCACTAACTGCTCTCTTGAAGTATTCCGATTGAGTATCAGCTTCAATGGGATTTATAGGTGTGAAAATCAAAACAGTTATAGTTAGCAGTAGATTACTTATGAGTTTCGATACTAATAACATTTTTAAATACCCCTATTTCTCTTGAAAAAATCAAACCTTAAAGAGAGAAAACTGGTGATCAATGAGATAAGCAAAGCAAGAGAAACTATTTGCAACCAGTATTTAGGGAACAGAAGCAAAGGAAATTCCCAGCCAAAGGCATTGGGGTTTATAAGATCTGAGAGAATAAAAGAAATAACTATGCCCATCAGTATTGAAAAAATTGAAACTATAAAGGTTAGAGAAATATTTTTCATAAAATCTAATTTCAATAAAGTAATCATCGGTATCCCTATAGCATTTATAGGTAGGATATCCTTCATTCTTAACTTTTTTACAGTTACAAGGTTTGTGTAAAGTGTAAAGCCGGCGACCATTAAAGTGACCAGAGCTAACTGAAAACTAATCTTGAAAGTATTATCAAATATCTTTAAAGATACTTCTTTGACCTTCTTCTCGTTGATTATTGTGCCATAGTTAATGTTACCGCTTTCCAAAAGAGCATTCATCAAGGGAGAAAATAAACTTTCATCGATTTTTATAGCTAAATTATTTGGTATTTTTTCTGGAAAAATGTTGGAAAAAGCATTCATAGACATCATAATCTGGTTTTTAGAATTTCCATAGTCTGGATAGACACCAGATATTTTTTTTTCAATTTTCTTGTTGTTTGCCTGAAATTGAAAACTATCACCAAGGCGCAATTTTTTTTCGTTGGAAAATTGCTCATTAACAAAAACAAAACCTTCTTTATTAATCTCATACCATGTATGTTTGTTCATTTCAGACATCGGCCAATTTTGTTCATAAATTTCAGTTGGCATAAACCCATATATCTCTAGTTGTTCATTTTTCATTCTCCCCTCTCCGTAAATGATGGGATAGCTCTCGGCGCCGTGCCTTTTTATTATATCCATAACCGCAGCAAGATTTTTTTCATCTGTAATTTGTATATAAATATCGGCAAAAACTCTCTTTTCTAACCATTGAATAAAAGTAGTTTTGAAGCTCATTACCATGCCATGAACGCCTATATTTATTGATAAAGCCATAAAGAAGGCTAAATATCCTATAAAGATTAATTTGGCGTATTTAGTCGTATCTTTAATAATCCAGTTGAATAGGGGGTTTTTTTGAGGAACCAGTTTTTGCATAAAAACAGAAATTAAAAGTAAAAAATATGGAAGTAAAATACACCCTATTATAATAATCAGAGCTAACGTAATAAAGCTCAGAGTTAAATCACTCGTTGTTATGGAAAAAAAATATAGAGAACTTGTGGCTATTATCAAAGGTCCAACGAACGCATTGAAAGTTATTTTTGGTTCTTTTTGCTGGGCTATTTTTCCAGTGTCTAATGGGGAAATTTTTGCTAGATCTGACAAAGAAAAAAAGCTTGCAACCAGGGTTCCGATAACTGCAATTAATATGCTCAGTAAAAACCAATCTGATGAAAACTTTAATGTTTCTATCGTTGGACTTTCATAGAGTATATCAAGTGTCGTGTTAACTCCCGGTAATAGATTTTGAGCAAGCAAGAGGCCAGTTAATGTTCCAAATGACCCTGCAATTATAGCTATAATAAGTAATTCAACTATTAAACAAGCTCCTAACTTACTGTTATTAATACCTATAAGTTTTAAGCTTTTAATACAGTCAATTCTCTGACTAAAAGCCATTTTTACCGAGGTAAATACGATAAACATACCTACACAAAATGATAGAAACCCAAACGCTCGTAAGTTGAAATTAAAACTATCGGAGATGGATTGAAACTCCTTTGCTGATGTATCATCAATCATGATAAGATTATTTGATGGTAGCTTGGTCTTATTTCTTGGCATAGAGTCTGTCAAAATTAGATAAGAAAACTTTTTGTTGAGATTGAGTAGCCGTTGAGCTGAAGATATATCTCCCAGTGCTTTCCCAAAGGGTATTTCTTCGTTAAGAATAATATTCATAGAAAGACCTAGCTTTTGAATTGTTTCTTTCGTTTCTTGTGAAGCAAAGAATGTTGGCTTACTGTCTGTTAATCTAGAAAAATAGTTTAACTCTATTTTTATGCCCTGATTTTTGAGTAATTCCTTATGTCTGGACAAAAAATCAAGACCTATGATTTCAAGATCTATTTTCGAAAATTTCTTTCTTATGACTGGTGAAACTTTCCATCCACTGAGTCTCAATTCCACGTAAGTGGCTTCATCAATCAAAGACGAGTTTTTCTTTAAGATAATTGGTTTGCTAGAGTTAGTGAATAAAGTTAGAGCTTCGTCTTGTGCTCTTATGGTTTGGTTGTTTATTACATCGACACTTGACCACAAAGAGCAAGCTATGGCAATTCCCATCAACGTGAAGAATAATTGACCTTTTGCTTTCCTCCAATTCGAAATTAGAACATAAAAAATGAGAAAAAACTGTTTCATTTTTTGTTTAATTTTCCATGACTAAGTTCTAATAGAAAGTCCAAGTGTGAGGCTATTTTCAGTGAATGGGTTATTAACAAAAGTGTCGTTTTATATTCCTTGCACAAATTGCTTAACATTTCAATCACGATGTCAGAGTTGCTTTCATCAAGGCTCCCTGTTGGTTCATCAGCAAAAAGAATTGTCGGTCTAGCAGCCAATGCTCGGGCGATTGACACTCGTTGCTGCTCTCCTCCTGAAAGATTTTCTGGAAATTCTTTCAATATATCTTTTATGCCTAAATCACCGATAAGATTATCTATTAATTTTGAATCAAATTTTTGGTTTAACCGAGCTTGAAACTCTATATTTTCTCTAGCTGTAATACAGGGGATAAGGTTCATTTGCTGGAATATTATTGCAGTCTCATTTACTCTCAAATTGTATTTTTGTTCTTTGCTAAGAGACCAAAAATCACTGCCCATTATTGATATTGAGCCTTTCGTTGGTTTCTCTAGTCCAGATGCTATGTGAAGAAGTGTCGATTTGCCAGCCCCGCTTTCCCCAGTCATAGCGTAGGACTTTCCATGCAAAAGATCACATTCGAGATCTGAAAATAGCGTGAATGCTCCTGACTTTCCAGGGAATGATTTTTCTATTTTTTTTAACTTGAGTATCGGCTCTACCATAAATATCTCGCTTTTATTTTTCTCTAAGAACTACCTCTTGAACGCAAAAGTTTAGTATACAAATAATAATTGCCATTGTTGCCATGAACAGAAATACGCAAGTAGTACCAATTTTGTAACTTTCAATAATTAAATTGCTTTGTTCTAATATATTAGGAGTTGATAAAGGATTGAGGGAAATTGATTTGCTTCCTTGTTGTGCTATTAAAAAATTGGTCCGGTCTTGAGAAAAATATTTTAGGCTTTGAGAAAATATCAAGTTTAGAACGCAAAGGCCCATTATCCCCCCCAATTGACGAGTAGTTGTTAAGGTGCCTGTAATTAGGCCAATTTTGTCTTTAGGAGCTGAGTTCTGAATTGCAGCTGTAACGACCGACAATTGAGGCCCTAAACCAAGGCCCAATATAAATAGAGCGAAAATAAGTAGAGTAAAATGGGGGCTTTCAATTCTTATAAATATTACAACTAATAAACATCCAAGAAATAAACCGCCTCCTCCCAATAAAGGAAATATTTTGTACCTACCAGAAACAGCGATTAATTTTCCTGTAACTGTTGTTGAACAAATGATGCCCAATGTAAGTGATATAAGAAAACAACCTGAGTAAAGGGGTTTGTAATTTAAAGCAACTTGCAGATAAATTTGAATAAATGCTGAGATACTCAACAACACAATGCCAGAAAAAAATGAGCTAATAAGGTAAAACTTAATATTATTGTCTCTCACTTTTAAATTAAATAGTGGATTACTTGAGGTTTTTTCTGATAAAAAAAGTACTACTATCGCAAAAAGATTTATAAACGCGAGGGCATTATTTTTTATTGTAAATAGCGATGATTCTGATGATAAGCTAAAAAGAAGAACTAAAGAGGACAAGAATACAGCCAAGCAACTTATACTTAAATAATTAAATGTCTCAATTTTTCTGGAGTTTTCTTGTTTCAGGAATATAAAAACTATCAGTAATGAGAATATCGAAAAAGGAATTTTGAACAAGAAAATCCATCTCCAATCAAAATATTCTAAAATAAATCCACCGACTAATGGGCCAGAAATAGAAGCTAAGCCGAACACGCTGGCAAAAAGCCCTTGAATTTTTCCCCGATTTCTTGGAGCGGCTAAGTCAGAAGCAATGGTAAATGCCAACACAAACAAACCGCCCCCGCCTATACCTTGGATAAATCTTGCGCCAGCTAGCTCTATTGGAGAATTTCCAAAGGGTGCCAATATTGTCCCTAACAAAAAGAAAAATATTGCAAAAATAAGAATATTTTTTCGACCAAAGACATCACTTAACTTTCCATAGATTGGGCCAAAAGTAACAGATGCAACTAAATATGAATTCATTATAAGTGAAATATCTTTAATAGTACCCATTTGGTCTAATATTGACGGTAGTGCAGTAGATATAATTGTCTGGTCAACAGCAGCCAAAAAAAGACAGACCCCAATTGCTAAAAGGAGTACTCTTCTATCTTGTTCCTTCATTGTATCCGGTCCTGCTGTTATCAGCTTCGTAAGGGACTTTTGTACAGACTATTTGCTTATACTCAAGGAGAATTTTATTTTTTTCTCTAACTCAAGATTTTTGTTCAGAGAAATAATTTTTAAGTCAAGTGGTATAGCCTGGCTATCAACAACTGCTGATATTTTTGGTCGTTTAGTGTCAGGCATCCATTTTTCTGACCAAAGGCTTAGAGACAGAAAAATTTTCATCAAATCAGAGCATCTATCAGTAGGTAAGTATTTTGCTCTCTTTTTGTCTTTGGGCACATGCTTTTCCAAAATCTTGTTTGCTACCATTGATTTTAATCGTTCTGTCAAGAGATTTCGAGAAATTTTTAAGCTATTTTGAATCCCCTCAAAATTAGTGTTACCCATCAAAATATCTCTTGCTATCAATAGTGTCCATTTATCTCCCAATACCGATAACGCGTCAGCGATACCGCATTTTATTTTGGATTTTTTCTTATTACCCATTATATTTTCCTAGTAACTTAATTGACTTTCTTTACCTAACGTAAGCCTTTCTAAAATAAATAGTATACACCAATAAAAAGTCAATATTTTTTGCAATAATCAGTGAATTATTTATCACTGAAACATAGTTGTCTAAAAATTATAAAAAAAAAGTGTGATCTGGTATACAGATTGCAAAAAATTTTTATAATTGTAAACGGGAATCAAATTTAAGACTGGGAAGCATTGAGAATGGCTAACTTCAATATAGATAACAATTCGAGAAGGGAATTGATTTTTTCTAAGGAAAGGATTGCAAAAGATGAACTTTTGGAAGATGGTTCTGCGGACTTATATGACATAATAAAATTTTGCTGTGCGATTAAAGAAAACCCAGAATCTCCTAATTTCAAAGAGTGGTCCAGAAAAAAGAGTAATTCAGATCTTGGTTCCCTGGTTTATGGCTTCAAGAGCAATGAAAATCAAAATTTTGGAGAGAATGAAAAGAAGATTTTGAGTTATGCACAAAGGGCTCAAATTTATGCTATGACCGCAATCACTGCAATAAATTCAGAAGATCCAGAGCGAGCGGTTTGGAATGCTGTTAGAGCGCAGAAATACGTTTCGCATATTCAGGAAATTCTTTCTGATAAACCGGAGTTAAAAAAAATCAGGAAACCTATGGAGGAATTGAGAAAGCAAAATAAAAGTGTAAATAAGGATGCCAAAGCAAATGATTTATTGGATGAGTTTGAAGAGCTAATTCAGCAATTTGATAGCTATGGAGCCTTTAGGAGGCTTGCAGCCCAAAGGTTAGGCGTCCCTGTAATTAGGGTAACTATTCAGGAAATAAATGAAGTGACAAAGCTCGTTCATCAGGCATATGCCGATTTTCCTAACAGACTCAAAAAACACTGATCATGTTCTTACTCAGTTTTTCACTAAAAAGAGTTAAAGGCTTGATTAAATTGATTTATAGTGTATTGTTTGAACCAACAATTTAACGGAGTAAGTTGAAGTTGAACAGTTTTACAAATTCCAGTTCTGTTATTTCAGCAGATACAATAATAAAGGGTAAAATCGATTTTAAGGGTGAACTTCTAATAGAAGGGAAAGTATCTGGTGATATCTCTGGAGATAATCTAACTCTCGGATCAAGCGCCAAAGTAGATGGAAAGATTATTGTAAAGGGAGTGACCATTCAGGGAAACTTCACTGGTTTGATTAGCGCTGAAACTGTAAGGTTAGATGTAGGTTCAGTGGTAAAGGGCGATATTGAACATAGCGTCATATCAATTGAAATAGGTGCTAAATTCAATGGAAAAGTTATTAGGATGGCTAAACAAACAAAAAGAGTTTCTGAAGATAGTCAAAATGAAGTAGATAAAGCTGTTTACAGCATAGCTGATAAAGTTATTGCTAAGTAATATTATCAAGCCTTTTTTTATTACTATTTTATTAATGGTTTGTATAAATTTATCCCCAAGAGTAATAGTAGAGAACTATGGAAATTGGAGAAGTTTAAGTTTATCTACAAAAGGCGCATACATTACTGGGGTTTGGGACTCATTATTAATTCAATTGCAAGAAGGCCAAGCTTATGAAAAGCAGGAAGATGCCTTTTTAAATTGCCTTTTGGAAAAAGATTTTACGATTGGTGAATTAGTTGAAGGAATAGACCTTTGGTATACATCGACTAAATATAAAAGTTTTTCTCCTATAACTTTAATGAAGGAAAAAATATTGAAGCGCATATGTTTTAATAAACAATAACAAGTTTTATTGGAGATGTATGGTTCTTATGCATTGTTGCGGTAAGTCCTCGGGAAGATAACAACTAGCATGTCCACACTTATATTTTTTCTTTATTGTTACTTTTTTCTTGGTTTTCTTTTTTTTAGGTTTTGGTTTCAGCCGATCCGTAACCCACCACATTAATTGTTTGTCGCAACCATCAATATTTTTATATTTATTCCAGAGCGGCGTGTTAACGCAATTGGGGGAGTCGGCAGGACATTTTAGCCGTACATGGAAGTGTTCTCTGTGTCCTTTTTCTGGACGAACCTTCATAAGCCATTTACGGTCCAAAGGTCCCTCGTTCTCACACAACCAAACTTTAATCGCAGGATTAACAAATATTTTGTTAACTTTCTTATTCTTTGCAGCGGCTTTAATTATTGCCATGTGTTCTTTAGTCCAATTTTTATTAACATTTTTTCTATCTCTTTTTACCACATCAAGTTCTTTAAAAAGGGGCTTTCCGTATCTATGATCATTATTGCTTTCTGCTAAAGAAAGTTGGAGTGGGCCTGGAGGTTTCATTTTAATATCAACCTCGAGGCCAACTTGATGCGATACATGACCATAAGGAGTAGGACCTCCACGAGGATTCCCAAGATCCCCGATATATAGTCCTTCCCAACCAATTTTCTTTGCCTCAACTGATAAAGACTTAGTAAATGCAATAAGTTCTGGGTGCCCCCAGTTTCTGCCGCGCTTTGAATTAATTATTTGCCACGTTTCTCCTCTGACTGGCAGTTCTACTCCACCATTAAGGCATCCTTTATTGTACTTGCCTATACTTTCCACTTTGGTCCTTGCCGGAGTATTGAAGTTCCCAAATATTTTTTTTGCCAAAACTTTTTTGTTTTTGTCGTGTGCAAAAGAGGTGCTAAAGAACGAAGTCAATATAAATGTGATAAAGGCTAGATATTTTGTTATTTTAAACATTTGTGGTGAAGTATAATTAATTTTTATTTTGATGATAACGTTGCATTAGCTTTTCGAAGATGTTACACGATATCTTCTCTAAATCCATTTTTTAATACGAGCAACAAAATAATGAAAGAAAAAAGAGAAGGCTTTGTAGTTTTTGAAAATGTTCAAAAGACATACGATGGTAACGAGCTAGTAGTAAAAAATCTTAACTTGGAAATTTTTAAAGGTGAGTTTCTTACAATGTTAGGTCCTTCAGGATCCGGTAAAACAACGTGTTTAATGATGTTGGCTGGCTTTGAGAGCTCTACTCATGGAGAAATTAGGTTAGGTAGTAAGCCAATAGGAAACATTCCACCTCATAAAAGGGGAATTGGGATGGTTTTTCAAAACTATGCTCTTTTCCCCCACATGTCCGTAGGAGAAAATTTGGCTTTTCCATTAGAAGTGAGGAAAATAGGAAAATCTTTCCGAGAAGAAAAAATTAAAAGAGTGTTAGAAATAGTCAAAATGACTGACTTTATAAATAGACGTCCCGCCCAATTATCAGGTGGTCAGCAGCAGAGGATAGCTTTAGCAAGAAGCCTAGTTTTTGAACCAGAACTAGTACTAATGGATGAACCTTTGGGTGCATTAGATAAGCAACTGCGTGAGCACATGCAGTATGAAATAAAACATATTCATGAGCAGCTTGGTGTCACAGTCGTATATGTTACACATGACCAATCAGAGGCTCTGACAATGTCCGACAGAGTTGCCGTTTTTAACGAAGGCGTTGTTCAACAGCTGGACACACCAGTGAACATATACGAAAAACCTCTTAACTCTTTTGTGGCTCAATTTATTGGAGAAAACAATAAGTTGGTAGGCACAATTATTAAGGAAAGTAAAGGGGTGGTGCAAGCAAAACTGCGAAACAGCAAGCAGATAAAAGGAATTAGAGTCAATTCTGGCAAAGAAGGTACTGATGCCCTTTTTTCTATTCGACCTGAAAGAGTGTTTCTTGATAAAAAAAATAGCGAATCTATAGAAGCCCAGGTCTTGGAGCTTATTTATCTTGGCGATCATGTTAGATGTAGAATGAAAGTCGCTGATAATGAGGATTTTATATTAAAGATACCGAACTCATCTCAAACGACATCATTGAGAGTAGGGCAAAAAACTCAGGTAAGCTGGCGTGTTGAGGATTGCAGAGCATTAGATCTTGCAAATTAATTTAATTCTTATATGTTGAGAGACTATTTCGCTCCTGCACTAGGAACGAGGGGGAACTTAAAATGGAGAAAAATATGAAACTAAAAAATATATTGATAGGGGCTTTTGTAGGTGCTGGCCTTGCAACCTCAGTGACTGCTGGTTCAATTACGGTGGTGTCTTGGGGTGGAGCTTATACGAAGTCTCAAGTCGAAGCCTATCACAAGCCTTGGATGACAAAAACTGGTCACCAGGTTGTTTCCGAAGATTATAATGGTGGTTTGGCTGAAGTTAAAGCACAAGTTGACGCAGGAAATGTGACTTGGGATCTAGTTGATGTTGAGAAATCAGACGCTGTCAAAGGTTGTGATGAAGGGCTTCTAGAAACTATAGATCACGGTAGTTTACCAAAGGGAGCTGACGGAAGCGTAGCAACATCGGATTTTATCGATGGTGCTTTGACAGAATGTGCTGTTGCTAACATTGTTTGGTCCACAATTTTTGCCTATGACAAGTCAAAAATGTCAAATGGCCCTAAGACTATAAAGGATTTCTTTGATACAAGTAAATTTCCTGGAAAAAGGGGTTTAAGAAAATCTCCAAAAGCCAATCTGGAAATGGCTTTAGCCGCCGATGGTGTGGCAGCAGGTGATGTTTACAAGGTTCTTGGAACAGCAGCAGGTGTTGATAGAGCTTTCAAAAAGTTAGATACGATCAAGGATAGCGTTGTATGGTGGGAAGCAGGCGCTCAACCCCCACAACTACTTGCCGATGGAGAGGTTGCAATGACAACCGCATACAACGGAAGAATTTTCAACGCATTTGCGGGAGAAGGCAAGCCGTTTGAAATCGTATGGGATGCTCAAGTGTTCGACATGGACTTGTGGGTAATACCAAAAGGTGCTCCTAATAAAGATCTTGCTATGGATTTTTTGAAATTTTCCACAGCTACTGAGCAATTAGCCGGACAAGCTTCATGGATTTCATATGGACCTGCTAGAAAATCTAGTGCTCCTCTTGTGGCCTCTTATCATAACAAGCCTTCGCTGAAGATGGGCCCTCATATGCCGACTGCACCGGAAAACTTTAAGACAGCGATCGCTAACGACTTTGAGTTTTGGGCGGACAATGGCGACGAATTAACTGAAAGATTTAATTCCTGGTTAGCAAAATAGTAATTGTTTAAAAAGCAAGGGGCAGTTTTACTGCCCTTTGTGCTAAAGAACCTTAAAAAATGAATAATTTTACAGAAGAAAACTTCTCTTCTGATGGTGTCTCCCTAAAGAAGAAACTTAGGCGCTCCCTGTTCAAGAGTAAAATGCGAGCATTTTTTCTTGTTCTGCCCTTACTAGCTTTCCTTGCTATATTTTTTGTTATTCCAATAATAAACCTATTAAGCCAATCTTTTTTAGATTTCAGATATGCTACTTTGATGCCGGGCTCTACTCAGGCACTCAAAGATTGGGATGGTAAAAGCTTTCCAACTGAAGAAATTGCTAAAGCAATGGTAATTGATTTAATTCAAGCAAAGAAAAATAAGACAATTGGTAAAGTGGCAACAAGGGTAAACAGAGAATTATCCGGTACAAGATCTTTATTTACCAAAACAGCGCGGGCGGCAAATAAAATGGAAGCTCCCTACATGGAAGCTTTAATAAAAAAAGATAAGAAGTGGGAAAATTTGAAGACCTGGCAAGCGATAAAAATTTCTTCTATGGCGGTAACACCTTCATACTTACTTGCTGCGGTCGACAGAAAATATACTGCTGAAGGCGAAATAATACAGCAGGACGAAAATCGAAGAATTCACGTAACTCTTTTTTTGAGAACAATCGAGATTTCTGTTATAGTAACTCTTGCTACTCTTTTACTTGGATATCCTGTAGCCTTTTTGATGGCCTCACTTCCGTTGAGGACATCAAACTTATTGCTTATTTTAGTTCTTCTTCCGTTCTGGACATCGCTTCTAGTTCGAACCACAGCTTGGATAGCCATGTTGCAAAGTTCGGGCGTTGTAAATGATCTTCTGGTTTTTCTTGGTGTTACAGCAGATGATGCGAGGTTTTCTTTAATTTATAATAAAACTGGAACACTTATAGCTATGACCCATATATTACTCCCGTTTATGATTTTACCCATTTACTCTGTTATGAAAACTATATCACCTTCTTTTGTTATGGCAGCAAAATCAATGGGAGCAACAAACTGGACCGCATTTTGGCGAGTTTATTTCCCTATGACCATCCCAGGAGTAGGAGCGGGGGCAATATTAGTTTTTATTTTGGCTATCGGCTATTATATAACACCAGCGCTTGTGGGGGGGCAAGACGGTCAAATGATTTCTAATATTATAGACTTCCATATGCGCAGTTCATTAAACTGGAATTTGGCTGCCGCTCTCGGTCTGGTATTATTGATATTCATCTTATTTTTCTTCTGGCTGTACGATCGTTTTGTTGGCATAGACAATATGAAGTTAGGTTAAAAAATATGAAGAAGAGAGCTATACCTATATATGCCTCTAGAGGAGATGTTGCCTGGTTTTATACCTTCCGGTTTATCTGTGCGCTTGTTTTTTTATTTCTGATTTTCCCGATTATAATTATCATTCCTCTAAGCTTCAATCAGGAGCCTTACTTCAGCTTTACATCCGGAATGTTGTCTTTGGATCCTGATGCTTATTCTTATCGTTGGTACTGGGACATATTAAAGAATGGAATGGCTGACCCTGATGCAAGTAACGGATGGTGGGCTGATATGTGGAATAATGCGCAGTGGATACGTTCTATAAAAAACAGTTTTATAGTTGGTATTTTTGCGACGATATTAGCTACTGTGCTTGGAACTGTCGCAGCGATAGGTCTCAGTAGCAGCCATATGCCATATAAAAGAATAATTATGTCTCTTCTTATATCACCTATGATAATTCCATTGGTGATTACTGCATCTGGTCTCTTTTACTCATTTTCACAAGTTGGATTGGCAAAAAACTATCTAGGATTGATATTGGCGCATGCTGTTTTGGGAACTCCTTTTGTCATAATAACAGTGACAGCTACTCTTGTTGGTTTTGATCAAAGTCTAACTAGGGCATCAGCAAGTTTAGGTGCTGGTCCTGTGAGAACATTTTTTAGAATTCAAACACCTCTTATACTTCCGGGGGTTATATCAGGAGCATTATTTGCTTTTATCACTTCCTTTGATGAAGTTGTTGTTGTTCTGCAGTTGGCAGATGTTAGGCAGAGAACTATTCCTAGGCAAATGTTTTCTGGAATACGAGAGCAAATTAGCCCAACAATATTAGCAGTAGCCACTATTTTAGTAATTCTATCAATTATATTATTAACTATTGTTGAGCTCTTAAGGAGGCGTTCTGAACGGCTTAGAGGAATAAGTCCCGAATAATATTGTTTGTTTTGACCTTTTAAGGCATACTTTACCTTAAAATGAAGGGCAAATAAAATGAATAAATTAGTTAATTCGCTGGAAGCGAAGGATTTACACAATCATTTTCACCCTTATACCAACCCAAAGGTATTGAAGGAGAATGGTCCTCACGTAATAAGTAGGGGTGATGGTATATATGTTTATGATAATTCTGGCAAAAAATTCATAGAAGGAATGAGTGGCTTGTG
>CACFNV010000009.1 GCA_902567635.1 uncultured Alphaproteobacteria bacterium | reverse complement strand
GTATGGATTTTGTGATCCTAAGGACTTTGCAACAATATCTTGAATACCTAACATCTCAAAAACAGCTCTCATAGGACCTCCAGCGATAATACCTGTACCTGGCTTAGCTGTTCTCATAATTACACGTCCCGCACCATGCCTACCATACATATCGTGGTGAAGTGTCCTTCCTTCCCTTAAGGGAACTTTGACCGTTTTGCGTTTAGCTTGCTCAGTTGCCTTTCTTATTGCCTCCGGGACCTCTTTAGCTTTTCCTTTTCCATAGCCTACTCTACCTTTTTGGTCTCCTACTACAACAAGAGCCGCAAAACCAAACCTTTTTCCACCTTTTACAGTTTTAGAAACACGGTTTATAGCAACCAACCTATCAGAAAACTCGCTGTCTTCTTTATCAATTTTTCTTTTATCTTCAAAAGCCATTTTTACCTTCTATAGTTTTAATCCATTTTCTCTCGCAGCACTTGCTAGAGCTTTTATCTTGCCATGAAACAAAAAACCCCCTCTGTCAAAAACGACTTCAGTTATTCCCTCTTTTTTTGCTCTATTAGCAATTTCCTTTCCCAACTTCGCAGCCACCTCAATATTATTTTTTCCAATAACTCCCAACTTTTTTTCTAAAGTTGATACTGCAGCGATTGTCTTTCCTTCTCTATCATCAATAATTTGAGCATACAAATTTTTGGAGGACCTATGAACAGATAAACGCATTTTTCCATATGCTGTCTTTTTAAGCTTATTTCTAACTCTTAACTGTCTTTTCTTAAAAAGTTTTTCTTTTAAAGTTGTCATGATTTTAATCCTATTTTTTCTTACCTTCTTTGGCAAAAATGTATTCTCCTTTATACCTAATGCCCTTTCCCTTGTAAGGTTCAGGTGATCTCCATTTCCTAATTTTTGCTGACACCTCTCCCACAATTTGCTGGTCAATCCCTTCTATTTTAATCTCAGTTGGTTTCGAACAAGTAATTTTTACATCTGAAGGAATTTCAAAGTCAACATCATGAGAGTAACCCAATGACAGCTTAAGAATATTTCCCTGAACTGCTGCTCTATATCCAACTCCATTTATCTCTAATTCTTTAGAGAACCCCTTTTCGACACCTTTGACGAGATTAGCTATCTGCGTCCTGGACATACCCCACAACTGTCTGGTCTTCTTTTCTGAATTTCTCGGAGTGACAGAAATATTTTTATCCGCGATCAATACTTCTAATTTATCAGAAAATTTAAACTCTCTTGACCCTTTTGGGCCACTTACCTGAATAGTATTATTATCTATTACCGCATTGACGGCCTCAGGCAATTCAATTAATTTCTTACCAATTCTAGACATTTTATTTCCTTAAAAAACAGTACATAAAACTTCACCGCCTACTCTAGATTGCCGAGCATTATTATCAGACATTATGCCTTTAGAAGTTGATACAATTGCAATGCCAAGCCCTTGTCTTACTTTAGGTAACTCCTCGACCCCCAAATATACCCTACGTCCTGGGGTTGATATTCTTCTTAATTCTTTGATTACCGGTTCTCCATCAAAATATTTTAATTCAACTTTTATCGAGGAAGTTCCTCCTTCCCCTTTTTCTATCTCATAGCTTCTGATGTAACCTTCACTTTTCAGCACGTCCAATACCCATGCTCTCAACTTTGAATTTGGCGTTATTACATGCTCCTTTTTTCTAAGCTGTGCGTTCCGAATTCTTGTTAACATATCTCCTAAAGGATCAGTCATCGACATTATTACAATCTCCCTACCAACTAGACTTTATCATTCCTGGGATTTCTCCAGACGAAGCATACTCCCTTAAGGCTATTCGAGACATTTTAAGCTTCCTATAATAACCCTTTGGCCTCCCAGTTATCATACATCTACTATGCAATCGTGTTGGAGAAGAGTTTCTAGGTAGCTTGGCCAACGCGAGCCTAGCCTTAAACCTTTCTTCGTTACTCAAGGAACTATCATTCGCCTTGTCTTTTAAGGTTTGCCTCCTCTCCCTATACTTTTCTACCAACTTTTCTCGTTTTTTTTGTCTGTTAATCATAGATGCTTTAGCCATTTTCACTCCATTTTATTCTCTGAAGGGCAAATTAAATAACCCCAACATGTATTTTGCCTCTTCATTTGTTCTTGCTGTTGTACAAATTACGATATCCAGCCCCCAAATCTCATCAACTTTGTCAAAGTCAATTTCAGGAAATACAATGTGTTCTTTAATACCTAGAGCATAGTTGCCTCTACCATCAAAACTCTTCTTCGAAACACCTCTAAAATCTCGAATTCTGGGCATCGCAACATTTATCAACCTATCTAAGAATTCATACATTTTTGCTCGCCGCAAAGTTACCTTAGCTCCCAACGGCATACCTTCTCTGACCTTAAAACCAGCTATGGATTTTTTTGCCTTGGTTAAAACAGCCAACTGACCAGCTATAGCCATTAGATCTCTATGAGCCGATTTAACCTTTTTGGTGTCTGCAACGGCCTCTCCAATACCCATATTTAAAACAATCTTTTGTAGTTTAGGGACCATCATCTCATTTTTATAGTTAAACTGCGATTTTAGTTCCTCACGAAATTTACTTTTGTAAAGAATTTCTAGCCTGGGTTTATAATTATCCATCTATTAGCTCCCCTGACCTAGCAGCAACCCTAACCTTCTTACCGTCTCTGGTTTCAAACCTTACCCTTGTCGGTTTATCTGATTTTGGATCTATGATTGCTATATTAGATATATTTATTGGCGCGCTTTTCGATATTCGGCCACCAGCACTATCTTTTGTCTGCTTTTGATGCGAAATCACTGTATTCACACCTTCAACTAATACTTTATTGTCTTTTGGAAACACTTGCTTAACTTCACCCTTTTTACCCTTATCTTTCCCTACTAGAACAATTACGTTATCACCTTTTCTAATCTTAGCAGCCATCACAGCACCTCCGGAGCCAAAGAAACAATTTTCATGAACTTTTTAAGTCGGAGTTCTCTGACTACAGGACCAAATATTCTTGTTCCAATTGGCTCTCCTGAATTGCTTAGTAAAACGGCTGCGTTTGTATCAAATTTAATGGAGCTACCATCTAATCTTTGCACTTGCTTCGAAGTTCTTACTATTACAGCCCGTCTAACCTCACCCTTCTTTACTCTTCCTCTAGGAATAGCTTCCTTAACTGATACGACGATAACGTCTCCAACCGAAGCATACTTCCTCTTGGCACCACCCAAAACTTTAATGCACTGAACTTTTTTTGCTCCAGAATTGTCCGCAACCTCTAGGTTGCTCTGCATTTGTATCATCTTTTTCTCCCGACCTTTGAGCCAGACTGACTCTGGTTTCGACTAAATATTCTATCTTTCTACTCTATCACTTCCCACCGTTTGGTACGCGATATGGGTAAAGTCTCTCTTATTTTGACTATGTCACCAACTTTATGTTTATCCGCTCCGTCATGAGCTCTATATTTTTTTGACTTTCTAACAGTTTTTTTCAAAACTGGATGCTTAAATCTTCTCTCAACAGAAACTGTTACTGTTTTCGAATTCAAGTCGCTGACTACCCTTCCCTGTAAAATTCTCTTCGGCATCAAAATTCCTTTTTAAACATTCTCTTCTTTTGAACTTAAGATCGTTAGAACTCTTGCTATACTTCTTCTCACAACCCTTACTCTCGCTGTATTTTCAAGTTGACCGCTCGCTTTTTGAAAACGTAGATTGAACGCCTCCTTCTTGAGGGAACTTAGATCCTCTCTCAACTGATCAACATTCTTATCTTTTAATTCACTTTGTTTCATTTCCTTAATTCCCTAACTGAACGCTACCAGTCTTGTCTGCTTATAAATCTGCACTTAATAGGAAGCTTCATAGCGGCCAACCTTAAGCCTTCTTTTGCGATTTCCTCTGAAACGCCATCAACTTCAAACATAATTCTACCTGGTTTAACTTTTGCCACCCATCTGTCAACTGACCCTTTTCCTTTACCCATTCTAACCTCTATCGGCTTAGCTGTTACAGGCACATCTGGAAAAATTCTTATCCAGACCCTACCTTGCCTTTTCATATGTCTAGTTAAAGCTCTTCTTGCTGCTTCAATTTGCCTTGCAGTTACTCTTTCTGGTTCAGTAGCTTTTAGCGCGTAATTGCCAAAATTAACATCATAACCTCCCTTTGCGAGGCCATGAATTCTGCCTTTATGTTGTTTTCTAAACTTTGTCTTCTTAGGTTGAAGCATTATATTGTTCTTTCCTGAGCATAACTGGTGGTTTTCTGCATTCTATTAGATGGGTTATCTTTTAATTCAGCCAATTTCTTATCTCTAGCAGCTGGATCATGTTCCATAATATCGCCCTTAAAGATCCATACCTTCACACCTATAATTCCATAGGCTGTTGCCGCTTTAGCTAATGAGTAATCTATGTCCGCCCTTAGAGTATGGCGAGGAACCCTACCTTCTGAATACCATTCAGTTCTGGCTATTTCTGCTCCACCCAGACGACCTGCTATGTCTACTCTTATTCCTAGTGCTCCCATACGCATTGCATTTTGTACCGCTCTTTTCATTGCTCTTCTAAAGGAAACTCTTCTCTCAAGCTGCTGAGCTATGCTTTCTGCAACTAAAGTTGCGTCTGTCTCAGGCTTTCGAACCTCAAGGACGTTAAGCAACAGGTCACTGTCTGTTAGCCTGGCCAAAGCACTACGCAGAGTTTCGATGTCTGCTCCCTTTTTTCCAATTATTACCCCAGGTCTAGCAGCGTGTATAGTTACCCTGCATTTCTTATGAGGTCTCTCAATAACAACTCTGCTAATCCCAGCTTGGGAACAATTTTTCTTTACGTATTTTCTAATTTCTAAGTCTTGGTGTAGCAGTTGTCCAAATTCCCTTCTCCCTGCAAACCATACACTTTCCCAAGTTCTATTTACTTGAAGCCTTAAGCCAATAGGATTTATCTTTTGTCCCATATACTAATCCTCTTCCCTATTTTGCCTAACCACTATAGTTATCTGACTGAATGGCTTTAATATTCTACCATATCTACCTCTTGCTCTAGGTCGTCCTCTTTTTAAAACCATATTTTTTCCTACATAAGCGCTTTGTACCACTAACTCGTCAACATCTAGACTATGATTGTTCTCAGCATTGGCAATTGCACTTTGTAAACAACTACTTACCTGATTCGCCACTCTTTTTTTTGAAAACTTTAAGTCAGACAATGCTTTCGACACAGGTTTATTTCTAATTAACTGAGCTACAAGGTTCAGCTTTTGAGGGCTGCTCTTAATCATTCTTAACTTTGCCATAGCCTCATTTTCAGACACTCTGCGGGGATTTTTTTCTTTACCCATAGCCTCTTATTTCCTTTTTGCTTTCTTATCAGCGGCGTGACCATAATATGTTCTAGTCGGACTATACTCGCCCAATTTTTGGCCAATCATCTCTTCAGATATCATAACAGGAATATGCTTCCTTCCATTATATACGCCGAAGGTCAACCCTACAAATTGTGGTAATATGGTCGATCTTCGTGACCATGTTTTAATAACTTCTTTGCTTCCCTTTTCTCTGACTATCTCAGCTTTCTTAAGTAGATGAGAGTCTACAAAAGGACCTTTCCAAGCAGATCTCGCCATTTACCCTCTACCTTTCTTTCTAACGTGTCTTGAACGAATAATATATTTATCAGTTGACTTATTTGAACGCGTTTTTGCTCCTTTTGTAGGCTTTCCCCAAGGAGTAACAGGATGCCGGCCACCCGATGTTCTGCCCTCTCCACCCCCATGAGGATGATCGATTGGATTCATTACTACACCTCTGACTGTCGGTCTACGACCCAGGTACCTTGACCTACCCGCTTTTCCTAAGTTTTGATTAGAGTTGTCTGGGTTGGACACAGCCCCTACTGTTGCTAAGCACTCTTGCCGGACCACCCTCACCTCTCCAGATGACAACCTAAGCTGCGCGTAACCCCCATCTCTACCAATAAACTGTGCATATGTCCCTGCTGATCTTGCTATTTGCCCACCCTTACCTACTTTCATCTCGATGTTATGTACTATAGTTCCTACGGGCATACCTGAAAAAGGCATTGTGTTACCTGGTTTTATATCAGCCTTATCAGCTGAAACAACTTGGTCACCAACCTGCAACCTCTGGGGAGCAAGTATGTAGGCCTTCTCTCCATCTTCATAGACTATCAAAGCGATAAAAGCAGATCTATTTGGATCATACTCAATACGCTCAACGATTCCTATAGAATCAATCTTCTGCCTTTTAAAATCAATTTTTCTGTATAATCTTTTTGCACCTCCACCCTGATGCCTTACGGTTATTCTACCTAGATTATTTCTGCCACCTTTTTTTTTCAACCCTACGGTTAACGACTTTTCTGGCTTACCTTTCCAGAGACCAGATTTGTCAACCAATACAAGACCGCGTTGCCCAGGTGTAGTAGGTTTGAAATTCTTTAATGCCATTTTTTTTCCTCAGCAAGCATCTTAAAGCCCGGTAGTAACATCAATCGTGTTACCCTCTTCCAACATTACATACGCTCTCTTTATATTTCTTAGTTTACCCATTCTACCCCTAAAACGCTTGCGTTTACCTTTTGTGATACTTGTATTTACGGCTTTTACCTTTACCTTAAACAAATTTTCTACCGCTTTTTTTATTTCAACTTTATTCGCTCCCATTGACACTTCAAACACTACCCCGCCGTTCTCCGAAGCCAATGTAGCCTTCTCTGTAATTATCGGGCGTCTAATGATATCATAATCTGTTCTCATTTTAATCTTTCTTCCAATGACTTCAGTGCGCTTAATGTAATAACAAGCTGGTCACGCTTTAATATATCGTACACATTTACGCCCTGAACACTTAGAACATCTTTGTCACAAAGTCTACTTGTATATCTTGAAAGATCTTTTGCTCCCTTATCTCCATCTATAATCAACAAACTTTTCCAACCAAACTTCTGAAACTTAGAGACAAAGTCCTTTGTTTTTCCTGATTTAACAGCAAATTCTTCTATGAATAAAAGTTTTCCAGCGCTTGCTTTGCTAGACAAGGCATGCTTTATACCCAACTCTCTAAACTTTTTATTTAATTTGTGAGCATGACTTCGAGGGACAGGGCCCTTGTACACTCCGCCTTTCCTAAAAATTGGCGCATTCCTGTCGCCATGTCTGGCACCCCCAGTTCCTTTTTGCTTATAAATTTTAGACTTAGAAAAATTACCTTCAGACCTAGTCTTTACTGAGTGAGTTCCTTGTTGTTTCTTTGCCATCTGCCATCTAACAACTCGGCTCAATACATCTTTTCTCGGTGAAACTGCAAAAATACTATCTAAAACACTGAGTTCCTTCGACTTACCCGTATCTATATTCAATATTTTAGTTTTCATCTACACTTCCTTGATCACTAGATGCATCTAATGGTTTATCTTCATTATCTTTAGAGTCGTCAACTTTATCACTATCATTTGGAGGAGCTTCTTGGGCCTTCTTATCTGATTTTATTGCCCCAGGAAGTGGACTCTTTTCTTCAAACGGTTTCTTGGTTGCGTCGTTAATAGTCACCCAACCTCCACGAGCTCCCGGGACAGCACCCTTCACTAAAATCAACCCAGTCTCCTCATCTGCACTTACCACCTCTAAGTTTTGAGTAGTTACTTTTTTGGCTCCCATATGACCAGCCATTTTCTTTCCTTTGAATACTCTCCCAGGATCTTGGCATTGCCCTGTCGAACCGTGAGATCTGTGAGAAATAGAGACACCGTGACTAGCCCTCAACCCTCTAAAATTATGCCTTTTCATGGCTCCTGCAAAACCCTTACCTATAGATACCCCAGAAACATCTACATACTGTCCTTCTACGTAGTGATTTGCAGTAATTTCGGCACCGACATCAATCAGATTCTCGCTTGTAACCCGAAACTCACGGAGTAGTCTTTTTGTCTCTACATTCGATTTAGAATAATAACTTCTTAAGGGCCTATTTACATTTTTTGGTTTTGAAAAACCTGCTCCGAGCTGCACAGCAGTATACCCATCTTTTTCCATTGTTCTTTTCGCAACAACTTTTAAAGCATCCAACTGCAGTACTGTCACAGGCACTTGGCGTCCATCATCTCTAAAAATTCTGGACATTCCCAATTTTTTTGCAATCACACCGGTACGCATATCGATCTATTGCTCCTTGCTATATATCAAAGTTTAATTTCGACGTCGACACCTGCTGCTAAATCAAGCTTCATTAACGCGTCAACTGTTTGGGGTGTAGGGTCAATAATGTCTAAGAGTCTTTTATGCGTCCTAGTTTCAAATTGCTCCCTACTCTTTTTATCAACATGTGGACTTCTAAGAACAGTGTATTTCTCGATCTTGTTAGGAAGAGGAATTGGACCTCTTACCTGCGCGCCTGTTCTTTTTGCTGTAGATACAATCTCCTGAGTACTGGCGTCTAGCACCCTATAATCGAAAGCTTTAAGCCTAATACGTATACTTTGGTTTTGCATCTAACTAACTATCCCCTATTTGATAATCTTTGAAACCACACCGGCTCCAACAGTTCTTCCACCCTCGCGTATCGCAAACCTTAGTTTTTCCTCCATAGCGATGGGTGCAATCAAGTCAACCTCAAATTTTAAATTGTCTCCGGGCATCACCATCTCCGTACCTGATGGCAACTGGACAGTTCCAGTGACGTCGGTTGTTCTGAAATAGAACTGCGGACGATAATTTCCAAAGAAAGGAGTATGTCGTCCACCCTCATCTTTTGTGAGAATATAAGCCTCTGCCTCAAATTTGGTATGAGGCGTAACCGACCCAGGCTTGACTAGACACTGACCTCTCTCAACACCATCTCTTTCAGTACCTCTAAGCAAGGCTCCGATGTTATCCCCAGCCTCTCCACGATCAAGCAATTTTCTAAACATCTCAACACCTGTACAAACCGTTTTAGATGTTTCTCTTATTCCAACAATTTCTATTTCATCTCCGTTATTGATAACACCTCTCTCAACACGCCCAGTAACAACAGTACCTCTTCCAGATATGGAAAATACGTCTTCTATGGGCATTAAAAATGGTTGGTCTATCGGTCGATCAGGCGTCGGTATTGAATCATCAACTGCTTTCATCAGTTCAGCTATTTTCTTTGATCCAATATCCTCATCCCTATCTTCCAAAGCTGCTAAAGCTGAACCTGAAATTATCGGAATATCGTCACCAGGAAACTCATAAGATGATAAAAGTTCCCTTACTTCCATCTCTACCAATTCTAAAAGTTCAGGGTCATCTACTTGATCTACCTTATTAAGAAATACGACAAGAGCAGGAACTCCTACCTGCCTAGCTAAAAGAATGTGCTCTCGAGTCTGTGGCATTGGACCATCGGCTGCATTTACCACCAATATAGCTCCATCCATTTGCGCGGCTCCGGTAATCATGTTTTTTACGTAGTCAGCATGTCCTGGGCAGTCAACGTGCGCATAATGCCTAGCGTCAGTTTCATACTCAACGTGTGCTGTTGATATTGTTATTCCCCTAGCCTTCTCTTCAGGGGCATTATCTATCTGATCATAAGCTTTAAAATCGCCAAACTGTTTCGTAATGGCGGCAGTAAGTGTCGTTTTACCGTGATCAACGTGACCTATTGTTCCAACGTTTACATGAGGTTTATTTCGTTCAAATTTTTCTTTTGCCATTTTTTTCTCCTATCGAATAGAGCAGATTGAATTTAATTTCATTACGCGTATTTAGCTTGTATTTCTTCCGAAATATTAGATGGAACAGCTTCATATTTCTCAAACATCATTGTGAATTGAGCTCTTCCTGAAGACATTGATCTTAAATTATTTATGTAGCCAAACATGTTAGCAAGAGGCACTAATGAATTTACAACTATAGCATTACCTCTGGTTTCTTGGCCGGTAACCATACCTCTCCTTGAGGTTAAATCACCTATAATATTCCCCGTGTATTCCTCAGGAGTAACTACCTCAACTTTCATTATTGGCTCCAAGAGTTTTGCTCCTGCTTTCTTTAGACCGTCTCTCATAGCTGAACGGGACGCTATTTCAAATGCTAAGACACTTGAGTCCACGTCGTGTTGCGCTCCATCTATAAGAGCGACCTTAAAATCAATAACAGGAAAACCTGCCAAAGGCCCACTATCCATCACCGACTGAATACCTTTTTCTACACCTGGAATGTATTCCTTCGGCACCGCCCCACCAACAATCTTACTTTCAAAGGAGTATCCTTCTCCAGGCTGGGTTGGGGATATGATCAGCTTGACTCGGGCGAATTGGCCGGCACCACCAGATTGTTTTTTATGTGTGTAGTCAATTTCTGCTTCCATACTAACCGTTTCTCTGTAAGCAACTTGAGGAGCTCCTATGTTAGCTTCAACCTTAAACTCTCGTTTTAACCTATCAACTAAAATATCTAAATGCAGCTCACCCATTCCTTTCATTATTGTCTGACCAGACTCCAAATCAGTCTCAACTCTAAAGGATGGGTCTTCTGCTGCTAACCTCTGCAAACCCGCCGACATTTTTTCCTGATCATTTTTAGTTTTTGGCTCAACTGCAATCTCTATTACTGGGTCTGGGAAAGTCATTGTTTCTAAAACAACTGGCTTATTCATATCACATATCGTATCACCTGTTGTTGTGTCTTTAAGACCTGCAAGGGCTATAATATCGCCGGCAAAAGCCTCATCAATCTCTTCTCTATTAATGGAATGCATCATCATCATCCTACCAATTCGCTCTTTTTTGCCTTTTGTGGAGTTCAGAAAAGTATCCCCTTTCTTAACTACGCCGGAGTATATCCGAGTAAACGTCAAGGAGCCTACAAAAGGATCATTCATAATTTTGAATGCAAGCCCTGAGAACGGCTGACTGTCATCAGCGGACCTCTCTATATTTCTGGTTTCAGTATCATCACCAGGTTTGAAACCTTTATAAGATGGAACATCAAGTGGGCTTGGAAGATAATCGATAACAGCGTTTAGCAATGGCTGAACACCCTTATTTTTGAAAGCTGACCCACAGAGAACTGGAATAAAGCTCATAGATAGCGTCCCTTCACGCAATAATCTTCGTAATTCATCCATCTCCGGCTCTTCACCCTCGAGATATTTTTCCATTACTGCGTCATCCATTTCAACAGCCATCTCAACCATCTCAGACCTAAGTCTCTGAGCTTCGTCCAAAAGGCTGTCTCTAATCTCCTGACAGGTCCAACTTGCTCCTAAATCTTCCCCGGCCCAGGTCCATTCTTTCATGGTAACGAGGTCTACAATTCCCTCAAGATTTGTTTCAGAACCGATGGGAATTTGAATAGGACAAGGATTTGCCCCCGTGCGCTCTTTTATCATTTTAACGCACTGAAAAAAGTCAGCCCCTATCTTATCCATTTTGTTGACGAAGACTATTCTAGGCACTTTATACCTATCTGCTTGTCTCCATACTGTTTCAGTTTGAGGTTCAACGCCAGCATTTGCATCTAGCACGCAAACCGCTCCGTCTAACACAGCCAACGATCTTTCTACCTCAATAGTAAAGTCAACATGGCCTGGGGTATCTATTATATTAAATCTATGCTTGGGAGATAGAGCTGCAACTCCGTCCTCTGTTCTTTCCCAAAATGTCGTTGTAGCAGCGGAGGTAATTGTTATACCTCTTTCTTGTTCCTGCTCCATCCAGTCCATTGTTGCCGCCCCATCATGAACTTCTCCAATTTTGTGCGATTTGCCTGTGTAATAGAGAATTCTTTCAGTACAAGTAGTCTTACCCGCATCAATGTGCGCCATTATTCCAAAATTTCTATAGAAGTCTAAAGTATATTCTCTTGCCATTTTACTCTCTATTTTACCAACGATAGTGACTGAAAGCTTTATTTGCCTCAGCCATTTTGTGAGTATCTTCTTTCTTTTTGACCGCAGATCCACGCGTGTTAACAGCGTCTATCACTTCTGATGCCAACCTATCTTTCATCGTTTTCTCGTTTCTATCTCTAGAGGCTTTTATTAACCATCGGATTGCTAGCGCCTCTCTTCTCTGAGGCCGAACCTCAACTGGGACCTGATATGTTGCGCCGCCAACCCTTCTTGATCTGACTTCAACCGAGGGCTTTATATTTTCCAAAGCCTCATGAAAAACTTCTAATGGAGGTCTTTTAATTTTAGTTTCAATTTCATCAAAGGCACCATATACGATATTTTCCGATACTGACTTTTTACCATCTAGCATAAGATTATTCATAAATTTAGAAAGTACCAAATCCTTAAATTTCGGGTCGGGCAAGATCTCCCTTTTTTCTGCTCTTCTCCGTCTTGACATTACATTATTTCCTCACTTTGGCCTCTTTGCGCCATATTTTGAACGACGCTGTCTTCTATCTTTAACACCCTGAGTGTCCAGAACGCCTCTGAGGACATGGTAACGAACACCGGGTAAATCCTTCACTCTACCTCCCCTGATCAAAACCACTGAATGCTCTTGGAGATTATGAGCTTCTCCTGGTATGTAGGATATTACCTCATACCCATTTGTTAATCGCACTTTTGCCACTTTTCGCATCGCAGAATTAGGCTTTTTTGGCGTAGTAGTGTAGACTCTCGTGCAAACACCTCTCTTTTGAGGACAAGCTTGCAAGTGCATTGACTTTTGTCTGTAAGTCCTTGGCTTTCTAGGCTTCCTAATAAGCTGTTGTATAGTTGGCATTCTTATTACTATCCCTTTTTTAACAAGATCAGGCAAATACCTGAAAAAGTCTTTTACCAGAGGATTCTGAAAATCTTGGCTTTTAATTTATGTATTTTTCTATTCAGCTAAACTGCTAAATTTGCGCGAACTTATAAATATAATTGCGTACTGTCAACAACAAATACATATTATTTTAATTTGTTATCAATAAAGACACAAAATCCTAATTATTTGGCTCTTCTGGACTAGCATCTTCTATATTTTCAACGGCACTTTCTAGTGCTGCCCGTTCCTCTAATATTTTTAGGTCTCTGGCTGATGCTACTTTCTTAATATCTCTGGCAGCCCCACCTGATCCGGCTGGAATAAGCCTTCCGACAATAACGTTTTCTTTCAAACCAATTAATTTATCTTTTTTGCCCTGAGTGGAAGCTTCTGTAAGCACACGCGTCGTTTCCTGGAATGAAGCTGCCGATATAAAACTTCTTGTTTGCAAACTTGCCTTGGTAATTCCAAGAAGTACAGGTCCTCCTTTTGCAGGTTCTAATCCATTCTTCACTGCTTTCTCATTGACCTCTAAAAATTCTTGCCTATCTACCTGCTCACCTTTGAGTAGTATTGTTCCACCGCTATCGCTTATTTCCCATTTCTGCAGCATTTGTCTAACTATTACCTCAATGTGCTTATCATTAATCTTTACTCCCTGAAGTCTGTAAACGTCTTGGACCTCGTTGATCATATATTCAGCTAGAGCCTCTACCCCCATTACTGCTAGGATATCATGGGGCGCGGGGTTTCCGTCCATAATATACTCACCCTTCTTTACATAATCACCTTCCTGCACGGGAATATGCTTACCTTTCGGAACAGTGTATTCAATTGGCTCCATATCCTTATCCATAGGCTCTATGCAAATTATTCTCTTGTTTTTGTAGTCTTTACCAAATTTAACATATCCATCTAATTCAGCAATAATAGCATGATCTTTAGGTCTTCTTGCTTCAAATAGCTCCGCTACCCTCGGCAGACCCCCCGTAATGTCTTTGGTTTTCGCTCCTTCTCTTGGTATTCGTGCTAATACATCTCCTGGTTTGATCTCCGACCCATCTTCGACTGACATTATGGCATCAACAGACATTTGGTGTACCGCTGGATTTCCATTATCAAGCCTCACAGGGTCACCACTATCTTTATCTACAATGATTATCTCTGGCTGAAGGGAGCTACCCTTAGAAGACGACCTCCAATCTGACACAATTCTTTGTGAAATACCTGTAGCATCATCTGTATCCTCCCTAACTGAAACTCCAGGAATCAAATCCACAAACTTCACTAAGCCTCCTTTTTCAGCTATAATTGGCAGGGTATATGGATCCCACTCAAATAATTTTTCTCCCGACTTAATTTTTTGCTTTTCTTTAACATGCAGCTTTGTACCATAGGAAAGCTTGTGAGACGCAAACATCAAGCCTTTCTCATTTTCCAACAAAAGCTCCATACTTCTGCTCATGACTATTTGCTCACCCTGGCTATTCTCAAGAATATTTGCATTTTTAAATTTCACTTTTCCATTATTGTTTGCCTGAACAAAAGATTGTTGGCCACCTTGAGCAATTCCACCAATGTGAAACGTCCGCATTGTCAACTGAGTACCAGGCTCTCCTATCGACTGTGCAGCTATGATACCCACAGCCTCACCTAGATTTACTTGAGTACCTCTTGCTAAATCTCTACCGTAACATTTTGCACATATCCCGTCCTCTGCTTCACAAGTAAGCGGGGATCTAATTTGAATGGAAGAAATTTCCAGCTCTTGTATAGTGTCCGCGACTCTTTCGTCGATAATAGTTCCCTTTTTACAAATTATTTTTTCATCAGTTGGGTGCTTTATATCTTCAGCAGCAACTCTCCCAAGTATTCTTTCTGAGATAGAAGCAACAACCTCTCCATCATTTACAGCTGCAGCACAACTTATAGACCTATCAGTGCCACAATCATCAGACCTTACGATGCAGTCTTGGGCGACATCTACTAATCGCCTTGTCAAATAACCCGAATTAGCCGTCTTGAGAGCGGTATCCGCTAGACCTTTTCTAGCACCATGGGTAGAATTAAAATACTCTAATACAGACAAACCTTCTTTGAAGTTTGCTATGATTGGTGTCTCAATAATTGCACCGGAGGGCTTTGCCATTAATCCGCGCATTCCCCCAAGTTGTTTCATTTGGGCAGAAGAGCCTCTGGCTCCTGAGTGGGCCATCATATATACTGAGTTTGGCTCGAGTTCACCGCCTTCCTCGTCGGTTTTAAGCGAGGATATATCAGCCATCATTGCATCTGCGACTAAATCTGAACATTTTGACCAAGCATCAACAACCTTATTATATTTTTCCCCTTGAGTAATCAGGCCGTCCATATACTGCCTTTCAAATTCTTTTACTTGTTCTCTAGTGTCGTTGACAAAGCTCCATTTTTTATCTGGAATCACCATATCATCCTTCCCAAAGGATATTCCTGCCTTGAATGCTTCATGGAATCCCAACTGCATTATCTGATCACAAAAAATTACTGACTCTTTTTGGCCACAATGTCGATAGACCAAGTCTATAACTTCCCCAACTTCTTTTTTTCTCAGAAGTCTGTTAACAATCTCAAAAGGAGTTCTGTGATTCTTGGGTAACAGTGCCCCAAGCCTCAACCTACCAGGAGTGGTATCAAATCTTTTGAAATAGCTGACCCCTTCTTCGTCAATTTGCTCAACTCGAGCTACAATTTTTGAGTGCATATGAACTACTTTTGCTTCGAGAGCTTGTTCAACCTCTTCTATAGAAGAAAAAGACATTCCTTCACCCAATTGTCCTTTTCTTTGCAACGAAATATAATAAAGTCCTAGAACCATGTCCTGAGATGGAACAATTATAGGTTTTCCGTTAGCTGGAGACAGAACATTGTTTGTTGACATCATTAATACTCGCGCTTCCAACTGAGCCTCCAAACTTAAAGGCACATGCACTGCCATTTGATCTCCATCAAAGTCTGCATTAAAAGCAGAACAAACCAGTGGATGCAAGTTTATTGCTTTTCCCTCAATAAGTACTGGTTCGAAAGCTTGTATACCTAACCTATGAAGAGTAGGAGCTCTGTTTAGAAGGACGGGATGTTCACGAATTACCTCCTCCAATATATCCCAAACCTCTGGCCTTTCTCTCTCAACCATTTTCTTCGCTTGCTTTACAGTAGAAGATAGTCCCCTTGCTTCTAATTTAGAATATATAAAAGGCTTAAAAAGCTCTAGCGCCATCTTTTTTGGGAGACCACATTGATGAAGCTTAAGTCCAGGACCAGTAACAATTACTGATCGACCTGAGAAATCAACCCTTTTACCTAAAAGATTTTGCCTAAAGCGCCCTTGCTTCCCCTTAAGCATATCAGATAATGATTTAAGGGGTCTTTTATTTCCACCTGTGATCACTCTACCACGCCTACCATTATCGAATAGAGCATCAACCGATTCTTGCAACATTCTCTTTTCGTTTCGGATTATTATGTCAGGAGCTTTCAATTCCATCAGCCGCTTTAAACGATTATTCCTATTGATTACCCTCCTATACAAATCATTAAGATCAGAAGTTGCGAATCTGCCCCCATCCAAGGGTACTAAAGGACGAAGTTCTGGAGGTATAACTGGAATTACCGTCATAATCATCCATTCAGGCCTATTAGAACTCTCTCTAAAATTTTCTATCAGTTTAAGCCTCTTTATGATCTTCTTTGGCTTCAGCTCGCCTGTTGCCTCACTCAGCTCCTGCCTTAATTTTTCGGCCTCAGCTTCAACATCAATGGCCATAAGCATTTCTCTTATTGCTTCTGCACCGATACCCGCGGTAAAAGCATCTAGTCCATATTTATCTTGCGCGTCCAAATGCTCTTCCTCGGTAAGGAGCTGTCCGTTTTTTAGATCTGTTAACCCCGGTTCAATGACAACATATTGTTCAAAATATAAAATCCTCTCAAGGTCTCGAAGAGTCATGTCTAGCATCAGACCTATACGTGAGGGAAGAGATTTCAAAAACCAAATGTGTGCCACCGGGGAAGCAAGTTCAATATGCCCCATTCTTTCACGTCTTACCTTTTGTAGCGTGACCTCAACACCACATTTTTCACAAGTAACCCCACGATATTTCATTCTCTTATATTTCCCACACAAGCATTCATAATCTTTAACTGGACCAAAAATTCTTGCACAAAACAGCCCATCTCTTTCAGGCTTGAAAGTTCTATAATTTATAGTTTCGGGTTTCTTTATTTCTCCAAAAGACCAACTCAATATTCTTTCAGGCGACGCGATTGAAATTCTTATTTCGTCAAACGCCTTAACAGGTTGGTTTTGATTGAAAGGGTTGGCAATCTCTTTATTCATTGTGACTTCTTCCTATAAAATATTAACGTTCAGTTTTATTGATTTAAGTCTTCATCTAATAATTCTATGTTCAAACCAAGAGACCTAATCTCCTTAATAAGCACGTTGAAGGACTCAGGGATACCTGCTTCAAAGTTGTCTTCACCTTTAACTATACTTTCATAAACTTTTGTTCGGCCAGCAACATCATCAGATTTTACGGTTAGCATTTCTTGAAGGGAGTAAGCAGCTCCATAAGCCTCAAGAGCCCAAACCTCCATTTCGCCAAACCTCTGCCCTCCAAACTGAGCCTTTCCGCCCAATGGTTGCTGTGTGACTAGGCTGTAAGGGCCTGTTGACCTAGCATGTATCTTTTCGTCTACAAGATGGTGAAGTTTCAATATATACTTCACTCCAACAGTAACGGGTCTGGAAAATTGCTCCCCTGTTCGCCCATCAAAAAGAATAGATTGAGCACTCTTATCTAAGCCTGCTCGCTCAAGAGCCTCAGTAACGTCGAGTTCTTTGGCACCATCAAAAACCGGAGTGGCTATTGGGACTCCAGCAGTAATATTGTTTGCTGCGCTCTTCATATCCTCGCCGCTCATTCCGCCAAAGTGTCTTTTGAAATCATCTTCTCCATAAGCATTTTTTAGCGCTTCTTCTAAAGTTTTTAAGTCTTTGTTGTTTTTTATCTCTTTAAGTGCTTTGCTTAAGGAATTCCCTAACTCTTTAGCTGCCCACCCCATGTGCGTCTCTAATATTTGACCAACGTTCATTCTGCTAGGAACACCTAGTGGGTTAAGCACCAAATCGACAGTAGTTCCATCCTCTAAGAAAGGCATATCTTCTTCAGGCACAACTTTGGAAATAACACCCTTGTTTCCATGACGACCCGCCATTTTATCACCAGGTTGCAATTTTCTCTTTACAGCAACAAAAACTTTCACCATTTTCATTACGCCTGGTGGCAAATCATCCCCTCTTCTAACCTTTGCTACTTTATCCTGGAAAGATTCGTTTGCTAGGTTCTTTTGCTTTTCAAATTGAGCATGCAGGGCTTCCATTTTTTTTGCGTCATTCTCGTTTTCAAGTGTAAACTGCCACCATAAACCTCTGGAGAATTCACCTAGCGTTTCTTTTGAAATTATTGATCCTTTAGTAACCCCTTTGGGCCCATCTGTAATTTTTTTCTTCTCTAATAAATCAGACAATCTTGAGTAAATGTTTCTTTCTAAAATTTCTATCCCATCATCTCTGTCTCGACTTAATCTTTCTATTTCGTGTCTTTCGTTCTGAAGAGCTCTCTCATCCTTTTCAATTCCATGTCTATTAAACACTCTTACTTCAACGATGGTTCCGTGATCCCCAGGACCCATTCTCAAAGATGTGTCCCTAACATCCGAAGCCTTTTCTCCAAAAATAGCTCTAAGAAGTTTTTCTTCTGGGGTCATTGGGCTTTCCCCTTTTGGGGTAATCTTGCCCACAAGAATGTCTCCAGGTCCCACCTCTGCTCCAATATAGACTATGCCTGCCTCATCCAAATTTCTCAATGCTTCTTCACCTACATTAGGTATATCCCTTGTAATCTCTTCAGGACCAAGTTTGGTATCTCTGGCGGCAATCTCGAATTCTTCTATGTGAATAGAAGTAAAAACGTCGTCTTTAACAAGTCTTTCTGAAATTAGAATAGAGTCCTCATAATTGTAGCCATTCCAAGGCATAAAAGCGACTGTTACATTTCTACCCAGCGCTAGTTCACCCATATCTGTAGACGGTCCATCTGCAATTACTTCACCCTTAGCAACAGTGTCCCCTTTCTTAACTAAAGGTCTCTGGTTGATACAAGTATTTTGATTGGATCGCTGAAATTTCCTAAGACGATAAATGTCTACCCCGTGATCACCCATCTCCACATCGTCAGTTACACGCACAACAATTCTGGTTGCGTCGACCTGATCGATAACCCCGGACCTTCTAGCTACTATAGCAGCACCCGAGTCCCGTGCGACCACTGTTTCCATTCCTGTCCCAACAAATGGAGCTTCTGCTGTTAGCAGAGGAACAGCCTGTCGTTGCATATTTGATCCCATCAAAGCTCGGTTTGCATCGTCATTTTCTAAAAATGGAATTAGTGAGGCAGCTACAGACACCAATTGCTTTGGTGAAACATCAATGTAGTCTACAGCGTTAGACGGATTCAGCATGTAGTCGCCAAACCTACGTGTTGAAACTAGATCGTTTTTGAATTCGTCAGCTTCTGTCAATTGTGCATTTGCTTGAGCAATCGTGTATTTCATCTCCTCAGTTGCTGACATGTAAACAACCTCATCTGTTACCTTTCTATCATTAACTTTTCGATAGGGAGTTTCAATGAAGCCGTATTTATTTACCTTAGCGAAAGATGCCAATGAGTTAATTAAACCAATGTTTGGGCCTTCAGGAGTTTCTATAGGACATACCCTACCATAATGAGTGGGGTGCACATCTCTGACTTCAAATCCAGCACGATCCCTGGTTAATCCACCAGGGCCCAAAGCAGATAGCCTTCTTTTGTGAGTAACTTCTGAGAGTGGATTGGTTTGATCCATAAATTGTGATAGTTGGCTCGAACCAAAAAATTCTTTTACAGATGCCGCCGCGGGCTTAGCGTTAATCAAATCCTGTGGCATGACGGCGTCAATATCAACTGATGACATTCTTTCTCTGATTGCTCTTTCCATCCTTAACAAACCTACACGATATTGATTTTCCATCAGCTCTCCCACAGACCGAACCCTTCTGTTGCCTAAATGATCAATATCGTCAATTTCGCCTTTACCGTCTCTGAGTTCCACTAATGCCCTAATTACTGCAACTATATCCTCGGAACGCAGGTTCCGTTCAACATCTGTGGCATCAAGATCCAAACGCATATTTAGCTTTACTCTTCCTACTGCAGAAAGGTCATACTTTTCTTCATCAAAGAAAAGAGAATTAAAAAGATCAGCAGCAGCTTCAATAGTGGGAGGTTCCCCCGGTCTCATAACCTTATATATATCAACTAGCGCCATATCTCTATTGTAGTTCTTGTCAGAGACCATTGTATTTCTTATATACGGCCCTACGTTAATGTTATCGATATCCAATGTTTGTAATGCTCTTATACCATTGTCGAACAACTGCTTTAAATTTCCACCCGTAATTTCTCCAGTATCCTTATCAAACTCGCAAGTTATTTCTTCTCCTGCTTCAAGCCAGATCTCTCCGGTATCTTCATCTATTACGTCAACTGAAGAATACCTACCTATCACACTCTCAAAAGGCACCAAAATTTTATCGACCTTTTTACTATCTATCATTTCTTTAACAAAACGAGGGGTTATTTTTTTACCAGCCTCAGCAATTATCTCACCAGTTTTTGCATTGATTAAGTCGAAGCTCGGTTTTACTCCCCTGAAACGCGCAGGAAAAAAGGGCGTTGCCCATTGGTTGTTTTCTCCGAGGGAAAAGGAAACATCGTTATAATATTCTTTACATATTTTTTCTTGATCCAATCCCAAGGCATAAAGAAGAGTAGAAACTGGGATTTTACGCCTTCTATCAATTCTAACATAAACCAAATCTTTTGCATCAAACTCAAAATCCAACCAAGAGCCCCTATATGGGATAATCCTACTCGTAAACAAAATTTTTCCTGAGGAATGAGTTTTACCCTTATCATTATCAAAGAATACACCTGGAGATCTGTGCATTTGGGAAACGACAACCCGCTCGGTACCATTTACAAGAAAGGTTCCGTTCGGCGTCATTAATGGGATATCTCCCATGTAAACATCTTGTTCTTTTATCCCCTTAACAGATTTGGCATCGGTTTCCTCATCAATTTCAAATACAATCAGTCTCAATTTGACCTTTAAAGGCGCACCGAAAGTGAGATCCCTTTGATGGCATTCTTCTAGGTCATACTTTGGTTTTTCTAATTCATAAGCTACATATTCCAAAACGGCATTCTCATTAAAATCTGACACAGGAAATATAGACTCAAAAGCCCCTCTGAGACCTTCGCCTTTTATCGGCTCTTTCCCTTCACCTGAATTTAAAAATAAATCATATGATGATTTTTGCACTTCTATCAGATTTGGCATGTCAGCCACCTCTCTGATTTTTCCAAAATACTTTCTTATCCGCTTTCTTGTAAAATTACTTTGACTCATGCCATCCTCTAATAAAATTCTGTTTTCTCTGCATGGGATATCAGACGTAATAAGCCCCAAGCTCTTTCAATTCTTGTGCCTTCCCAAAGCACTCCCGAAAAGAGATTGAACCAATTTAAAGATAGAAAGTTTGGAACGTTATGTTAATTCCACTTCAGCTCCCGCTTCCTCTAATTTTTTCTTTATTTCTTCTGCTTCTGCCTTTGCAACACCCTCCTTTACGGCCTTGCCGCCAGCCTCAACCAAATCTTTTGCCTCTTTCAGACCTAGTCCAGTAATTGTCCTAACTTCTTTTATCACATTGATTTTCTTATCTCCTGCAGCCTTTAAGATGACATTAAATTCGCTTTTTTCCTCACCAGCTTCAGCGCCACCTTCGCCCCCGGATGCCCCCGCGGCGCCAGCTACCATTACCGCACCACCTGCAGCTGGCTCAATACCATATTCTTCCTTAAGAATGTTTTTAAGCTCCACAGCTTCAATAAGTGTAAGTTTTGAAATTTCCTCTGCTATTTTTTTTAAATCAGCCATTTAGTTTCACCCATATTTTGTTTGTTAAAATTTTGAAGAAAGGTATCACTGCCTATTCTCCTCTATACCCGCTAATACGCTCGATATATTTGAAGCCGGTCCACCTAATTGTGAACTTAGTGAGCTACCCGGACTTGTCAAAATAGAGCTAATAGTAGACAATATCTCATCTCTCGAGGGCATTTTTGAAACTTCAATTATTCCATTGGAATCAAGAGCTTTACTTCCCATTGCACCGCCAACAATTCTCAGGTTTTCATTCTTTTTGGCGAAGTCGACAGAAATCTTTGCAGCAGTAACTGGATCCTCTGAGTATAAAAGAACTATCTGTTCTACTAAAAGATCTTTCATTCCCTCAGCTGGAGATCCATCTATTGCTATCCTCGCAAGCCTATTCTTTGCAACTCTCACCGAAGCATTTTGCTCTCTCATCTTATTTCTAAGATCAGACATCTCTGCCACTGTGATACCTGAATATCTAGCGGCAACTATTATACCAGAAGTCTCGAAAACTTCCTTTAGTTCACCGACCACTTGCTCTTTTCTTTTCCTATCCAACTATCCAACTCCAATACTAATTTTACGTAAACGAGATTTTAATCCCGTTGCGGAAAGAGAAATTGCTAGAAAGCATTTTCTCTCAGTTAAACAGGTAGGCCGCCTATCCAGCACAGAACTCTTCTGCCTTAAACTACCTGTCTCAGGCAGGATTTACTTAAAAAAACCCACCGTCTCAGACTAGGTCAAAATATTAAAAGGTTTTCTGACCTAAATTTCTACTTTACAATCCTTCCAATCCTGCAATAAATTCTTTTAACCAAATTGCCCATTGTCAATGGTAATACTTGGCCCCATTGTTGAGCTTATGGAAATTCTCTTCAAGTATGAACCCTTTGCTCCTGATGGTTTTGCCTTATTGACTGATTCGACGAATGCACTAATATTTTCTGTTATTTTTTGTTTGTCAAATGATACTTTTCCAAGCCCTACTTGAACTACTCCAGATTTCTCAACTTTGAATTGTACCTCGCCGGACTTAGCCAAAGAAATCGCTTTCTCCAACTCAATGGTCACCGTACCCACCTTTGGATTAGGCATAAGATTCCTTGGACCTAAAACTTTTCCCAATCTTCCAACTATCGGCATCATATCCGGTGTTGCTATACATCGGTCAAATTCAATTTTTCCAGACTGAACAATTTCCATAAGATCTTCTGCTCCAACTAAATCGGCTCCTGCTTTTTTTGCTTCATCAGCTTTTTCTCCCTTTGCAAAAACAGCCACTCTTACACTTTTTCCATTTCCATGAGGAAGAGAGCACACGCCTCTCACCATCTGGTCAGCATGTTTTGGATCTACCCCGAGGTTTATTGCTATATCAATCGTCTCATCAAACTTAGCGGAGGCATTATTTTTAACTAGTTCTACAGCTTCATCTAAACTAACATGAGCCAACTCTCCAAAATTTTCTTTAGATTTGGTATATTTTTTTCCAACTTTACCCATTTTTATTCTCTTTCAATTTTAATCCTTTACTTCGATACCCATAGACCTTGCCGAACCCAAAATTATCTGCATAGCTCCATCAATATCCTTTGCATTTAAATCCTTCATTTTGGACTCTGCGATCTCTTTAATTTGTTTAGTCGTTACAGAACCAGCGGTTTCCTTTCCTGCTGTCGAAGCCCCTGACTTAAGTCCTGAAGCTTTTTTCAGAAAGAATGATGCTGGAGGCGTTTTAACCTCCATTGAAAATGACTTATCCACATAATAAGTAATTATTGTTGGGCAAGGAGCTCCTGGCTCCATTTCTTGAGTTTGAGCATTAAAAGCCTTACAAAATTCCATTATATTAAGACCTCTCTGACCTAATGCCGGCCCAACTGGTGGAGAAGGGTTCGCTTTACCCGCTGGAATTTGAAGTTTTAAATATCCCTCTATTTTTTTTGCCATTTATAATTACTTTCTTGTGTTTCTAAAATTGTGAAAAAGCCATATGTTAACTTTGTTTTTGAACCTGCGTGAACTCAAGCTCCACTGGTGTCGCTCTTCCAAAAATTGATACTGTGAGTTTCAATCGCGAATTGACTTCGTCAACTTCTTCGACTGTACCTGTAAAACCTTCAAAAGGTCCATCTGTAACACTCACTTTTTCTCCGATATCAAATGCTATCAGTGATCTGGGCGCCTCTATACCTTCTTCAACTTGATTAAGTATTCTTGCCACCTCTGAGTCTGGTAGTGGGGTAGGCTTTCCCTGAGCCCCCAAAAACCCTGAAACCCTATTTATTCCCTTGATGGCGTGATACACCTCTTCATTCATATCCATTTTAACCAGCACGTATCCGGGCATAAATCTACGTTCGCGCTGTACTTTCTTTCCTTTGCGGATTTCTAGCACCTCTTCTGTAGGCACAAGAACTTCCGAAATCTCATCCTGCAGATTTTTTTGTGCAACCACTTCCTTAATACTTTCAGCCACCTTCTTCTCAAAATTTGAGAAGACGCTAACTGAATACCATCGCATGCTCATCATTTTTTTCCGGTTTACTAATTTTGATTTCTTTTACCAAAAAATTCGCCAAGGTCAACCAATTGAATCTCATTTGAGAATAAAATTTATTCCTAACATCTACATCGATCAAAAGTTTATAGACAATAACAATCTTAGTATTACACCAACTATGGAGTCTACTATAAAGAAGAAGGTGGCCAATATTGCCACCATTATAAATACCATGATCGTGGTTGTAACAGTTTCTCTTCTATTCGGCCACAAGATTTTAGCAGCTTCTTGCCTAGTTTGCTGAATAAACCTAAACACGTTTGTCATTTGTTTTAGCCCATTTGAAAATTGTTTGCTACTGAAGGTATATATTCAAGGTAATTAAAATTCAACAAACTTTTTAATAAAAAATTAAGGATTTACAAAGCAAATGGCAGGGGCTGAGGGACTCGAACCCACGACCCTCGGTTTTGGAGACCGATGCTCTACCAACTGAGCTAAACCCCTACTATTGCCTATTACAACATAAACTAAAATTTAATTAATAATCAAGTTGCAAGTAGAAACATTAATTACAACAATAATGTTTACATGTTGAAAATACCTTTTATACACATATTGATTATTTTATGAAATTTTATCGAGCTCGCAAAAAATGAAAAGAATTTTAATAACATCCGCATTACCATACATAAATGGTGTCAAACATTTAGGTAATCTGGTTGGAAGTCAATTGCCAGCTGATCTATATGCAAGATTTATGAGAGCAAAAGGATATGAAGTGGCCTTTATTTGCGCAACAGATGAACACGGAACTCCAGCTGAATTGGCTGCTAAAGAAAAAAATACTTCAACTGCCGAATATTGCCTTGAAATGTGGAAAATACAAAAAAACCTCTCCGATCAATTTCATCTATCTTTTGATTTTTTTGGCCGCTCTTCCTCTGAAAGCAATTACAAATTAACTCAGGATTTTGCAACTACACTTAAGAATGAAGGCTTGATCAAGACTGTTAAGGAAAAACAGCTTTACTCTCAGGAAGACAGTCGTTTCTTACCTGATAGATATGTTGTGGGAAAATGTCCCGAATGCTCTTATGAGAGGGCAAGAGGAGATCAATGTGAAAACTGTACAAGACAATTACAAGGAGCTGAGCTAATTGAACCAAAATCTGTTCTTTCCGGATCTTCAAAATTAGAATTAAGAAAAACCAATCACCTATATTTACTGCAGAGCAAACTTCAAGAAAAATTAAAAGAGTGGATAAATGAAAAAGACGATTGGCCAATTCTTGCCACATCAATTGCCAAAAAGTGGCTTACAGACGGAGAAGGTTTACAGGACAGAAGCATAACCAGAGACTTAGAGTGGGGAATTCCTATAAAGACTAACGGAATAACGTGGGAGGGTATGGAAGATAAAGTCTTTTACGTATGGTTTGATGCACCCATAGCCTACATTTCAGCAACCGTTGACTGGACTAAAGCAACTAAAAAAGATCCCAATGAATGGAAAACCTGGTGGTTGAATGATCATGGAGCAGAAGATGTATACTATGTTCAGTTTATGGCAAAAGATAATATTCCTTTTCATACCTTGTCCTTTCCAGCAACACTTCTGGGAACAAAAGAACAATGGAAGCTTGTCGATTATATTAAAGGTTTCAATTGGTTGACTTATGAAGGGGGAAAGTTCTCAACTAGTATGCGAAGAGGTATCTTTATGAATGATGCTATAGAAATTTTTCCATCAGATTATTGGAGGTGGTGGCTTTTGTCCAATGCCCCGGAGACCTCTGACTCTGATTTTACTTGGAAGAGTTTTCAAAGTTGTATCAATAAAGATTTGGCAGATGTCTTGGGAAATTTTGTTAGTAGATTGATTAAATTTTCTAAGTCAAAATTTGGAGAACATATCCCGGTTGGATCCCATTATAGCAATTTAGAAAAAAATACCATATTAGAAATTCTTAAATATTTCAAAGCATATGAAGAATCTATGGGAATTATGGAAATAAGGAAATCAGCTAATTTATTAAGAAAAATATGGAGTTTGGGAAACGAGTATTTACAAGCTTCTGCTCCATGGATTGTGGTTAAAAAAAATCCAGAAGAAGCAGGAAAAATAGTAAGATTTGGTTTTAACCTACTAAACTTTTATAGTGATATATCAAAACCCTTTATCCCAGTAACTTGTCAGAAGATTAAAAGTTGCTTAAACATTAGTTATAACGAGAAAGAATGGCCTGAAAATAAGGAATTAGTTTTTTCTGATTTAAAAGGAGGAGAAAGTTTTTTTGTAATAGAAAATCTATTTTCAAAAATAGGTGACGATAAAATTACAGAGCTTCAAATCAAGTTTGGTGGCAACTAATATTTAGCTAGAAGTCAACTCCCAACAATAACTCTAAAAGTTAAATAGCCGAGAAAAGAGACTAATCCTCCTAATATAACGCCCCAAGAAATGTCTAATACCGTTATTAGTATTGGATAGTCTTTGAAGAATATGAAGTTGGTAAGTCCGTATGTGCCGTAAGCAATGAAGCCTAGAAAACCTCCAGAAAAGCAAGCTACCATTGAGGAGTTTTCAGCTAATCCAGCTCTAACACCAAACCAATATAAACCAGCAACATAAAATAGGAAAAAGATACTTCCATAAAATAATAGGAAACTTGTGCTAATAGATTCTCTCAGAAGATGTCCTAAGTTTGCATTGAAGTAGGGTTGCATAAAGAGCGTAATCCACAGAAAATCTATAGAAACATATGCAACTAGCATCGTGAAATAAGAAATCATAATTTGGAACACTTTAAGCACCTCCTTAAAATTGTTGTCAGCTCTTATAGATAATATGTTTTCTATGATATCAAGTTTAATTATATCCTCTTGACCTTAAAAGCTTTATAATATTAATGTAATTTCCATGATGTGTCTTGAGAATGCCCGCTTGGTGGAATTGGTAGACACAAGGGACTTAAAATCCCTCGACTTAACAGTCGTGCCGGTTCAAGTCCGGCAGCGGGCACCAATTCATTTGTTGAGAAAATAATTACTCTTATCAAATAATTAGCATGAATTTTGCATTATTAAGTTAACTGCATTACAGTTTACTTAAAAACAGAGTCTAATTTTTAGCGAATCTTATGGAAAACAACATTATAAAAGACCGTATTCAAGATGTAAGAGAAAGGTTTCTCTCTGGCAATCAAATTGAAGAAATTAGGCAAAACGTTAGAACTTTGGTAGACGAAAGGCTAGATGAATTCCAAAATGCTCAGAATAATGCTTTCAAGGAGTTAGAGACTGCTATCGACAAGCTAGAGTCTCATCAGAGAGAAATGATTGCATATTTTAATAAACAACTAAATTCTTTAGAAGAAGAACAGAAAGCTTCAAATAGTGAGGTTTTAAAACTTGCATCGATTCAAAATGTAAATCTTCTGGAAAAAAACAAAAAAACTGATCCCAACATTATTCCAAAGAAACTTTTAGATGGGTTATCATCTAAAAAACTTAAGCTTAGATATATTTTGCTCTTCTTTTCTTTAATTTGCTTTACTGGAATATTAATTTTAAACACTATTTAGGATCAACTAATTTTTTTCAAACACCAACACAATATAGCTTTTTGCAAATGCATTCTATTTTCTGCTTCTTCGAAAACTACTGACCTCTTATCTTTAAACATCTCGTCTGTAACCTCTAAACCTTTTGAAGCTGGCAAACAGTGCATGAAAAGGACTTCTTTCTTTCCTTTATCTACAAGAGTTTTGTTTATTTGAAATCTCATAAGTTCTTCTAAATCTTTTTCATTAAGTGGTTTATCATGCATAGATACCCATTTGTCGGTAACAATTAAATCTGCTTGTTTTACAGCCTTGATAGGATCAGATTCGATTTCAAAAAATCTTTCCTTCCCCCTAGGCCTAAGATCTAAAACCTTTTTTTGAGGTTTGAACTTTTCTGGGCCACAGAAAATTATCTTAAAGTTGAAATGAGTGGAAGCATGCAAGAAACTGTTCAAAACATTATTTGCAACCCCAAACCAAACAACTGTTTTTTCACTAATATTTCCTCTGAGTTCCTGAAAAGTGAAAATATCTGTCAAAACCTGGCAAGGGTGACTATCATTGGTTAGGCCATTAATGACCGGTATATTTGCACTGTTTGCAAATTCATACAAATGCTCTTCTTTGAATAACCTAATTACTATAGCGTCCAAAAATAACGACAAAATCTTAGCTGTGTCCTCTATACTTTCCCCTTCATTTAAATGGATCTCATCTGGTCGAATATTGATTACTTTGCCCCCCAACTGCATAGTTCCTGTTTCAAATGATAACCGAGTTCTGGTAGATGGTTTCTGAAAGTATAAGCCTAAATTGCAACCCTCCAGTCTATTATCTCTCCTTAAACCCTTAAAACCTGGTTCAAGAGATTTTTTTAATCTGTGAGCATCTTCAAGTATACTTTCTAATTCTGTCAAAGTGATTTCATTAATATTTAAAAAGTTATTCAAAATTAAAGCTCCAATTTCGATAAGGCTTTTTCTAACTTATTTAATGCCTGGTTAATCTCATTAATTTTTATGGTAAGAGGAGGTAATATTCTAATAGTGTTCTCTCCCCCAGCAACAACTAATAGTTTTTCCTTCCTGCATTCTTCGATTAAATTTAAATTCTTTGAGGAGCATTTTAATCCAAGCATCAGACCCTCACCTCTTACTTCTTCTAAATGATGAGGGTATTTTTTTACGAGACTTTTTAACTCCATTTTAAAATAGTTTCCTTTTTGCCTTACATCTTCTAAGAATTCCGGCTTTAAAATATTGCTTACTGCCACTGTCGCCACCGCGCAAGCCAAAGGATTTCCCCCATAGGTAGATCCATGCGTCCCTGGAGTCATCCCTTTTGCTACTTTTTCAGTAGCAAGACAAGCGCCTATAGGAAACCCTCCACCCAATCCTTTGGCTAAAGCAACAATGTCCGGCTTTACCTTAAATTTCTCATGTGCCAAAAAATATCCTGTTCGTCCGACGCCTGTTTGAACTTCGTCAAAAATTAACAAAATTTCATTCTTTCTACAAATCGTCTTCAATTCTTTTAGAATCTTGCCATTCATGGGTATTATTCCACCTTCTCCTAGAATCGGTTCTATTAAAATAGCGCATGTTCGTTTTGTAATTCTTTTCTCTAAAGTTTCTAATTCTTCTATTTTTTCTGAACTAAATCCTGATGCTTTAGGCCCAAATCCTTCCAAAAGTTTTTTTGATCCTCCGGCAGCAATCGTTCCTATAGTTCGGCCATGAAAAGATCCAGAAAAGGTAATAATTTTATTTTTAGTCTTTTCACCTATTGAGAAGAAATAACGTCTTGCCATCTTTATAGCACATTCAATACTTTCTGCTCCAGAGTTGGTAAAAAAAACTTTGTCTGCAAAGGTTTGGCGTACAAGTAATTTTGCCAATTTTTCTTGGTTTGGAATATTGTAAAGGTTCGAAGTATGCCACAGTTTCGTTGCTTGATTATTTAAAGCCTTTATTAACTGGGGATGTGCATGGCCTAAGGAGTTAACAGCAATGCCAGAAGCTATGTCTAAATATCTCTCACCCTTTTTATCTATCAGCCAAACACCTTTCCCCTGCACGAAGGATATAGGGGCCCGGTTATATGTATTCAAAAGAGAATTACTTTTTTTTCTATTTGTCAGTCTTTTCATTTACTTTCTTTCTTTAGTGTCTTGGCTTAAGTCCTTTTATGATTAATTTTTTAGATAATATCCACATGAAAACCACCTCCAAACAAAACAAAACAAGACACCGTTGATAATCAATATTCCCCCAAGGCATAACCAGAAATTTGATTCAATCTCTCCAATAGAGCCAAACCTCACACCATCCATAAGCCAAAAAATAGGATTAAATAATGAAATCTCATTAAAAGGATGTGGAAGTCTGCTTACAGAATAAAAGGTGCCAGATAGAAAAGAGAGCGGCGTTATTAAAAAATTATTCACTGCACTCATCTGATCAAACTTGTTACAGTATATTCCAACTAATATTCCCATTAGAGAAAAAGTCATGCTACCTAATAAAATATATATAAAAATCAAAAAAATATTATGCGGCATCAAACCAACTGATGGGAAAATAACAATTAAGACCCCTGACGCAACAAACAAGCCTCTTAAAATCCCACCTATCATGAAGCCTACTGTTAACTCTATTGCCGTCAAGGGAGGCATTAAGGTGTCAACTATATTACCATTGACTTTGGAAACCAAGATTGATGTAGAGGTATTTGCAAAAGCGTTTTGTAATGTTACCATCATTAAAATACCTGGAGCAAGAAACTGACTATAGTTAACAGTGGCTAAACTATCTTGCCCTCTGTCAATAAAGACAAATGAAAAGATTAAAATGAATAAGCCTGAAGTAACTATCGGAGCTAGTAAGGTTTGCGTCCAAATTGTTGTAAAACGTCTTTTTTCTCTAATTATTAGAGTATACACCCCAAGTAAGTTAGAGAAATTGTTGATCTTCTTATTTGTCTGTACCATACGTAAATAGATAACTATTTCTTTATTTATTTTTTTTTTCATTGTATACGATTTTATTCTTAATTTAGATATAATAAAGTTTGGAGAAACTATGAGTTGGAGCGAGGAACGCGTTGAGGTATTAACAAAAATGTGGCTTGACGGTAAAAGTGCTAGTGAAATTGCTAAGGAACTAGGTGAAATTACAAGAAACGCAGTAATTGGTAAAGTGCATCGGTTAGGTCTTTCAAATAGAGATATAAAATCTTTAAAGGGAGATACGGGCTCCAACGAGGTAAAAAAAGTTCAAAAAAGAGGTCGTCCTCGTAAAAATCAAACCATAGTTGATGGACAAAAATCTTCCAGAGATACAAAAAGAGCAAAACTCAATTTATCTATGGGAATAACTAATAAAAAAACAGAAAAAAAAGAAGCTTCAAAAGGGAGTTCGGAAGCAACTGATTCCGAAAGCTTGGGAGTTGTATCCGATTTAAGTGAGGAAACACTTAAAAGTCTAATAGACATTGAGAGCAAATCTAAAAAAATTTCTCTGATGGAATTGACTGAAAGAACTTGCAAATGGCCCATTGGTGACCCTGCTACAGAAAAATTTTGGTTCTGCGGACACGAATCTGAATCAGGGAAACCTTATTGTAAAACTCATATATCTATTGCATTCCAGCAATTAACACAGAGACGTTCCAGAAAAGATAGTTAAATTTGTTTCTAAACTTATACACAAACGGTATTTTAAAACTACGAAAGAAAGTGTGCAAATAATGATAAAGTATTCACTCAAATGTAAAAATGGACATCTGTTTGACAGCTGGTTTTCTGATAATAACTCGTTTGAGTATTTACAAAAATCTAAAAACTTGGAATGTGAGATTTGTTCAACCAAAGAGGTGGAAAAATCATTGATGGCTCCAAGCTTAAGAGCAGAGGAGAAGAAAAAAGAAGGCTTCTTGACAACCAAAGGTGCTTTAGAAAAAGAAATTTTAAGCTTAAAGAAAAAAATAAAAACCACTGCGGAAGATGTAGGGAAAGAATTTGCATCGGAGGCAAGAGCAATTCATTATGGCGAGTCGGTTGAAAGACCAATTTATGGTAAAACCACAAAAGGTGAAGCAATAGAATTGGCAAAAGAAGGAATACCCTTTGTTCCGCTTCCCTGGAATGATGATAAATTAAACTAAAAGAAATTAAAATGAAGTTTCTTACTATGAAATTTGGAGGAACCTCTGTTGGAGACGTCGCTCGGATTAAAGCAGTATCTGGTACAATACGATCAGCATTAAGACCGAATAGAAAAATTATTGTTGTTGTATCAGCTATGTCTGATCAAACAAATAAGTTAATAGAACTAACAAAAGATCTCGGAGTAGAGGGAACTATAGACCCAGAATATGACGCATTAGTTTCAACAGGTGAAGATGTTTCCGCTTCACTTTTGGCGTTAGCCCTAAAAAAATTAGGGATACATGCAAGAAGTTGGAGAGGCTGGCAGTTGCCTATAAATACAGACAGTTTTTTCTCAAACGCTAAAATAAAAAGCGTGAACACCAAAAAACTCATCCAATCTTTTAAAGATGGTCTTGAAGTGGCTGTGATATCTGGATTCCAAGGCGTAGAAGCTAATAGTAGAATAACCACTTTAGGCAGAGGAGGTTCAGATACTTCAGCAGTAGCAATAGCAGCAAGTATCGGTTCGGAAAGATGCGATATATACACTGATGTATCTGGTATTTACACCACTGACCCAAGGATAAAACGCAAGGCGGCTAAAATAAAGAAAATTTCTTTTGAAGAAATGCTAGAAATGGCTTCTTTGGGTGCTAATGTACTTCAAACAAGAGCCGTAGAATTAGCAATGCGGAGCAAGACCCCAATTCAAGTTTTAAATAGTTTTTCAAATGAAGAAGGCACGCTTGTTTGTGATGAGGAGGAAATAATGGAAAAAAATATAATTTCAGGAATTGCGTTTCAAAGGAATGAAGCAAGAATAACTCTGAGTAACATTGAAGATAAGCCCGGCGTTGCAGCCAAGATATTTGGGCCATTAGCTGAGGCAGGCATAAATGTTGATATGATAGTACAAAGCAGCTCAGAAACCGGAAATACTGATTTAACTTTTTCTTGTTCAGCTGAAGAAGTGGAACACGCGAAGGAGGCTATAGCAAAATCAAAAGACCTGACCTACAAAAATATAATTGTTAATAGTGAAGTAGCTAAAGTTTCAATTATAGGAATAGGTATGAAAACACATGCGGGTGTCGCACAAAAAATGTTTGAAACACTTTCAGAGGAAAATATTAATATTCACGTTATTTCCACGTCAGAAATAAAAGTTTCAGTATTAATAGAAAGAAAATATCTTGAGCTCGCTGTTCGAAGTTTGCACGATTCTTTCGAATTGGAAAAGATATAATTTAATTTTCAGTGCCATATATTTTTAAAATTAACCCTAAACCTATGTTGATAAACTATTCAAACCTAGAAACCAATCCCTTTACTCTCTTAAAAGACCCGGGCTTTAACTCCAATCCTAACAATCTATCTTGGTTGACTGGTTTTGGAAAAATTAAATCTTTAGCAAGTTTCTTTTTAAATCCAAATCTGGAATAATAGGATTCGTCTCCAACTAGAATTACCCTTTCCCAACCATATTTTTCGGCTAAATTTAAAGTTCTTAAAATTAGTTTGGCACCGATGCCTTCTCCCTGACAAGTGGGGTGTACAGCCAAAGGACCTAACAACAGACAAGAAAATTTTTTTTTGCCTATGTATACCGGCCAATATCTTATTGATCCGATGATATGACCATAGTCATTCATAATTACTTTACACAAAAACTCCACTCTGCTTACGTTCTCCCTAAAATAGTAGGAGCCAAGCTTATTGCGCTGTGGTGTAAATACGAGATTGAGAAGGCTTTCCACTTCATCGTTATTATCAATTGTCTCGTCTAAAACGAGAAATTTTCTTTCAATATTCCTCATGAATACTTTTTAATTTATAAGATTTTTAATTTTCGAACATAACTCCCGGATTTAGTAAACCAGCTGGATCAAAGGCTTTCTTTATTTTAGCCATTGATAATAATTTACCTTTATCTCCATATTTTTTAAGCTCTTCAACTTTTAGTCGTCCTATACCATGCTCCGCACTAATGGAACCTTTGCAATTATAACATCCCTCATTTATTATTTTTTTTAATTTATCCCTTTCCAAAAAAAACAGCTTGTTTAAACCACCCTTTGGAGGGAAAACGTTGTAATGTAGATTGCCATCTCCGATGTGACCAAAACAGTTCACTCTTAACTCTGGATTTAATCTTTTAATTTTTTTATTTGTGAATTTAATAAAATCACTGATCTTGTCGATAGGAATGGAAATATCATTGGAAGAAATCGCCCCAACTAATCTATTTGCTTCAGGGATTGACTCTCTTATTGCCCACATACGCTGAGCCTTGGCAGAATTTTCGGAAACTATAGCGTCTTCTATTAAGCTCTGTTTCTGAAGGTTTTCCAAACAAACCAAAAACTCTTCTTCAACCTCAGGGTTATCAAACGCTAATTCAATTAGAACAATCCAGTTTGGCCTATTTTTAAAGGGAAGAAAAAAATTTAAGTTTTTTTCCTTAAGAAAATCAATCCCTACCGAACTAATTAATTCATATGCTTGAACAAAATTACCCAGCTGTCTAGATATTTTCTCATAACAAGAGACTGCTTTTTTCGGATCAGATATGGCCATAAGGGATACAACTTTCCTTTCAGGCAATGGGTATATCCGAATTATTGCCGATGTAATAATTCCTAAAGTACCTTCAGAGCCAATGAAGAGGTTTTTTATGTCATATCCAGCGTTATCTTTCTTTAACACTTTCAAATCATTAAAAATTGTTCCATCTGCTAAGACTACTTCTAATCCCAAGCATAAGTCCCTAGCATTACCATATTTTAAAACATTAACACCACCAGCGTTTGTTGCTAAATTACCTCCAATGAAACAAGAACCTTGTGAAGCCATAGATAAGGGTAGGAAAAAATTTTTTTGTTTCACAAATTCTTGTAACGTTTCCAAGTTTACACCGGCCTCAACCTCTATTGATTGATTTAAGCTGGAAAAACTTTTTATTTTGTCCATCTTTTCTAACGACATTATTATCCAATCTTCATTAGACGACATTTGACCTCCAACTAGTCCAGTACCTCCTCCCCTTGGGACCACAGGTATTGAATACTTTGTTGCTAGGCCCATGAAATCAGAAACCTGCTTAGTTGAGGTTGGCTTAACAACATACCTGGATTTATTTTCAAATAGCCCTCTAGGCTCTTCTCTATATGTATCTGTTATTTCAGACAAAAAGTTTTTGCCAAAAACTTTTCTGACTGATTCAAAAAATTTGTCAAATCTACTTTTACTCATCTCTCTTTTTCTATAGATACCTGACCCCGCCTTCCAGAGCTTAATAAGCCATATAAAATATGGTTTCTCCATCGACCATTAATTTGAAGGTAACTCTGGCCTACTCCTTCATATTTAAAACCAACTCCCTCCAGTAGCTTTCTAGAATCACTATTCTCAGGTAATGTCGCTGCCTCAAGTCGGCTCAACTTTAGATCTTCAAAAGAGTAATAAATAACATTTTTCAAAGCCTCAGTCATGTACCCTTTTTTTGTGTAAGCCTCCCCTAACCAATACCCAATAGTTCCTGACTCTGAGGGACTACGTCTTATATTGTCGACAGTTATAGAACCCAAGAGCTTTTCTGAGTCATTGAATATAAAAAAATGAGCCGCCTGCCTTTTTTTAAAACTGTCCATTGCCCATTTTACTCTATTATTGAAAGCGCTTCGTCTAAAAAAATCTCTACCTCTTTTTGGCTCCCAAACTTCCAAAAAATCCCTGCTGACTGTTCTCAAGTCCAACCAGCTTTCAAAATCATCATATTTAGGCAATCTTAGAACAAGATTTTCTGTTTTTATCTCTATTCCTTTATTTCCAAAAATCATAATGTCTATTCGTCTAAACAGAGTATGTCTTTAATTACTAAAAATATTTTCTTATTTCACCTGCTATCAAATTGATGTCAGGTGGAATAACTTTGTAAATTTCTTTTTTTTCTACAACTTCACTTAAATTTTTTGGTAATTGTATTGGTTCAGATATTGCTCTTTCAACAGTATCTTTAAATTTTCCTGGATGAGCTGTAGCAAGAGAGACAGTAATACTGTTTGGGCCAATGCTCTCTTCAGCTACTTTAACTCCAATTGCGCTATGAGGACAGAGGAGCACTTTTCTTTCTCTATAATAATCATTTATTGTCTTTATCGTTTCAATGTCACTTAAGGAACCACTGGCAAAGTCTTTCTCTAAAGAATTTCTTAAGTACGAGTTGATAGTAAAGCCATTATTAGCTTCTAGTCGATTCATTAAGCGAACTAGTTCATTTGGATTTTGGCCTAGAATTTCAAATAAAAGTCTTTCAAAGTTAGAAGCTATTTGAATATCCATAGACGGAGAGTTCGTCTTGTATACTTTACCTTTGAAATATTCCCCGGTTTGAATAATGCGATCCAAAATATCATTCTGATTAGTAGCTATTATTATCTTATCTATTGGCAGCCCCATCTTTTTAGCTACGTACCCGGCATAAGCGTCACCAAAGTTTCCTGTCGGGACAGAAAAATTTATATTGTTTTTATCTCTTGGTATCTGGAGATAGGCAGAAAAATAATAGACAATTTGAATGAGAATTCTTGCCCAATTAATAGAGTTTACTCCTGCTAAATTAACATCTTTTCTTAACTCAATATCTTTAAAAAGATTTTTTACGATTGCCTGACAATCATCAAAAGTACCCTTTACGGCAAAAATCTTAGTATTCGAAGAGCCCACTGTGGTCATTTGCTTTCGTTGTAGTTCAGAAATTCTCTTGTAGGGATACAAGACAAATAGGTTTGCTCTCTCAGAATACTTGAAAGCCTCTACTGCAGCTGACCCTGTATCTCCTGAGGTTGCTGTTATGATGCTAATTTTTCTTTTATTTTTTTCGAGAATAAAATCAAACATTCTTGAAATGACCTGCATAGCAAAATCCTTAAAAGCCAATGTAGGTCCGTGAAAAAGTTCTAGCATAAAGTGATTGTCGCTCAATTTAATTAAAGGACTTCTCTTTTCATCAGTGAATCGAGAATAAGATTTTTCTACTAAGACTTTAAGTTCTTCGTTTGAGAATAAATTACCCGTATATAATGAGATTATCCTTACTGCCAATTGCTCGTAAGTCAGACTACCTAAATTATTAACCTCAGCTAAAGATAATTTTGGAAATGCTGATGGTATAAAAAGCCCCCCATCTTTTGCCAAACCAGAAAGCAGTACTTCCTCGAAATCTTTCGGTTCGGACCCGCCTCTAGTGGATTTGTATTTCATTCAATCGATACGCTTTCTTACATTTTTAAAGAAAAAATAAACGCTCATAGCCAACCATAAACCTCCCATTAAGAACCAAGTAATAGCATATTGCAAATGGTTGTTGGGAATATTTATTGTTGGGTTTTGAACATTAAAATTTGAACCCTGTTGAAGCTTTGTAGCAACTAGTAAAACTTTCTCCGTTCTTAAAAAGCTAGCCATTTTCTCCAAATCTCTTGCAAACCAAATATTTTTTTCCAGATTTGGCTCGGGAGTAAAATAATCAGTTTCATTCGGCCATAAGAGATACCCAGTAATGCTATTTTCTCCTAAACCGAGCGATAAGTTCTTGTCTTTTTCTGGAATTATTCCGCGGTCTATAAGAATTGAGCGACCATCTTTCAAAATTGCTGGTGAAATCACTCTGAAACCGGGTCCTATTTTTTTGGTTGATGTCAGAACATGAATACTATCACTCTGAATTTGACCTTCAATGTTGGTCATAAAGTAGTTATGATTTTTGAAAGTTGGGTACATTGGCATGTCTCCTGGAACAGAGTTAAGCCTATTTGCTATTTCGTTAATTAAATTTTCCTTCCAAGCTAATCTCTGTAGCTGCCAAGAACCTAGCCATAAAAGAACCAATAGCCCTGGGATACAAACTAAAACAATAAAAATCCAATTTTTAATCATGCAAGATCAGTCAAATTATATGGATCTGAAACTAAGCGCCCCAAATGTATATAGCTGCAAATAAAAATAACCACACCACATCAACAAAATGCCAGTACCAAGCTGCGGCTTCGAACCCGATATGTTTTTCTTGAGTGAAATGCCCTTTCTTAGCTCTTATATAACAAACGATTAAAAATATAGTCCCGATTAATACGTGGAAGCCATGAAAGCCTGTTGCCATAAAAAAAGTTGCACCATAAATATTACCCGCAAAACCAAAAGCTGCGTGACTATATTCATAAGCTTGAAAAACTGTAAACAATACGCCTAAACCAACTGCCAGAAGCAAACCATTTTCTAATCCTTTTCGATCGTTTTCATGAGCCAGAGCATGGTGTGCCCAAGTAGCAGCTGCACCTGAACATAGTAAAATCAGGGTATTGATAAGAGGTAAATGCCAGGGATCAAAGGTTTCTATCCCAGTTGGAGGCCAAACCCCACCAACTGCTTCCATAGGGTACATTGCATGCTTAAAAAAGGTCCAGAACCAGGCCAGAAAAAACATTACCTCTGAAGTAATAAACATAATTACTCCATATCGCAGTCCAATTTGTACAACTGGAGTATGATCACCGTCTTTGCTCTCTATCACAACATCAGACCACCATGCAAACATACAATACAGAACTAATATCAAACCAATAATTGCCACAAAAATACTGCTTCCATGAAAATATAATACTGATCCGAACAGTAAAATAAAAGCTCCTAAAGCACTTAGGAATGGCCACAAACTAGGGTTAAGTATATGATAATCATGATTTTTATCGTGTGCCATTTAGACCTCAAATTTAGTAACTATGATTGTAGTTTATCGTCAAGTTTGTAAAAAGTGTAGGACAAAGTTAGCGTTTTTATGCCTTTTGTTTCAATGTTATTTATAATATCGGGATCGATGTAAAAAGTGACCGGCATTTTTACCCTTTCTCCTGGCTCCAATTTTTGTTCAACGAAACAAAAGCAATCAATCTTACTAAAATAGTTGCCTGCTGAAAACGGAAAGATATTGAAAGAAGCTTGACCTGAAATGGTTTTATTAGTTGGATTATATGCTTCATAAAAAACTAAAGCCGTTTCCCCCAGCTTAATCTGAATTTCGTCCTGAAGAGGGGTAAACTCCCAAAGCATATCTTTTGCTTTAGAAGCATCAAACCTTACTTTGATTTTCTGCTGAATAATTTCCCCACTGTAAGTTTCAGCGGAGGAAATAGGAGTTCCTCCGTAACCTGTGACTTTGCAGAACCAATTATAGAAAGGGACTGCTGCAAATGATGCAGACAACATAAAAAACACCAAACTAGTAAGTAAGATAGGAACTCTATTTTTCAACTTCATTTTTTTCAACCAGGTTTTGCCTTAAAACATGATCATACCCTTGCAGCAATGAACCTTGCTTTAATTTCACAATGGTGATGGCGAATATAAGAGTAACAGCGGCAGAAAGCATAAGACCAATTTTTATATTTCCCCATGTTTTATATTGATTTTTTGCATTTTCCATAATTTTTAAGTCTCTATTTCTTTCAGTTCTTCGCTCAAATTAACCAAGAAAAGGATTGAACGCCGTTAGACCCAATCACTTTTTGGATTACAAGGGTCCCGAAAAAAAGGAAAAGATATACAATTGTAAACTTAAAAAATTTAAGCTCTAAGTTCCAATCATTCGTTGATTTTTTTCTAAAAATTTTGAAAGAAAGATACAGTAGGTAAGCATTCAATATATTTGCAATAATGAAAAAAAATAATCCCCCGACCGATGAAGACGCTACCAATTGAGAGCAAGCTAAAATCAAAAAAGTATATTGGAAGATTTTTTTTCTTGTTTCCTGAATGCCATACACTACCGGAAACATAGGAATTTTTGCTTTTTGATAATCATCTTTCATTACTACAGATAAGGCCCAGAAATGCGGAGGCGTCCAAAAAAATATAAGGGTAAACAAAAGCATTGGTTCCACAGAAAAATTACTTGTGACAGCTATCCACCCAATTACCGGAGGCATTGCACCAGCGGCCCCACCTATCACTATATTCTGAACAGTTCTTTTTTTCAAAAGCATTGAATAAATAACAACATAAAAAAAGATAGTAAACGCTAACAAAAAGGCCGCAAGCCAGTTGGCAACTAATCCTAAAAACATTACGGAGAAAATGGATAGAGACATACCATAGACAAAAGCATCATCTGGGCTAATATTTCCAGAAGGAAGAGGTCGGTTACTAGTTCTTACCATCAGCTTATCGACCTCCTGATCCCACCACATATTCAATGCACCGGCAGCACCAGCACCGACGGATATACAAATTATCGAAACTATGCAAAGGAATAGGTTTGTTTCTCCAGGAGCTAGAAACATACTCACAGCCGCGGTATAAACTGCAAGCCACATTACTCTAGGTTTCAAAAGATGGTATAGTTCTATAAGACCATTATTATCCGGTTCAACTTTTATTTGATTAACTAATGTCAAAATCTACCTTAATTCATATTTTGAAATAGAAATGCTATTTCTTTTTTGCAAGTTTTATGTTTTTGTTTATTTTTTTGCCTTTATTCGCAAAAGCTTCATTTGCCCTAATCAGCCAATCCTCATAACTCTTCTGACTTACAACTTTTACCACTATTGGCATGTAGGAGTGATTCAATCCGCAAAGCTCTGAGCACTGCCCAAAATACACACCTTCCTTATCTGCCTTAAACCATAGTTCAGCGAGTCTTCCTGGCACCCCATCCTGGTGGACCCCAAAAGACATAATTTTCCAAGCGTGAATAACATCAGAGGCAGTGACTTGCACGGTTATATTCTTATTAACTGGAACTACTACAGGGTTATCTGTGGCCAGTAAATATTCATCCTGACTATAACCATATTTTTCTAACTCATCTTTTTCCAGCATAACTGAGTCGAATGAAAAATCATGCTGAGGATAATCATAAGTCCAGTACCATTGATTGCCAGTTGCTTTAATCACAACTTCACTCTCTGGTATTCTGAGTTGTTTCAATAATATCGGCAACGAAATTATTCCTATACCGATTAGGATAAAAACAGGAACTACAGTCCAAGCTATTTCTATGGGAGTGTTGTGGGTTGTTGTAGACGCAACCTTATTTGCCCTTTTATTGTACCTGACAAAAACCCAAAGCATTAATCCCAAAACAAATACAGAAATAATCGTGATTACTATAAGCAATATATTATCTAGCCATAGAATGTCTCTTGCAAGCTCTGTGACAGGAGGTTGAAAATTAATTCCTCCAGAAACAGGCTTCCCTATCACTGGTAATTCTTCTGTTATTCCATCGTTTGCCAGACTTAAACTGTGCGAAATTATATTATACAACGTACCAATACAACAAATTGTAATTAGCTTTGCCAATTTAAATACCCTAAACATATAATCCCCCTAATCTCGTCTCTAACACTAAACTGTTGGCTCTACAATCTTATATAGTCATAAAACTATAACTGTGTAGTGTTAAATTCACTCTATTTAGGTTGAAAATAAATTTCAAATGATATTTTAGGTTATAACGTCGCAATATGATAAATGTATGAATTTTAACGTCTTCAAAAAAAAAAGATTGACATTGAAGTCTTTGAATAAGATTTAACACATATTTAGTTAATTGGATTTTGTTATGTCAAAAGTTGTGGTGGTTGAATCTCCAGCAAAAGCAAAGACGATCAATAAATATTTAGGAAGCGATTTTAAAGTATTGGCTTCATATGGTCATGTAAGGAACTTACCTCAAAAGAACGGATCTATTGATGTATTAAATAATTTTCAGGCTACATGGGAAATAGACTCTAAAAGCAAGAAACATATAGACGCAATAGTAAACGCACTGAAAGATAGTGATCGATTAATTTTAGCAACTGACCCTGACAGAGAAGGTGAAGCAATTTCTTGGCACCTATTAGAAATTCTTAAGAGAAAGAAGGCGATAAAAGATCACATGGTTGTTGAAAGGGTAGTTTTTAATGCTGTAACTAAGAATGCTATCTTGAATGCCATGAATATGCCCAGAGAGATTGATATTGATTTGGTAGAAGCATACTTGGCCAGAAACTCTCTAGATTATTTAATGGGTTTTAATATTTCACCAGTTCTGTGGAGAAGGCTTCCTGGGGGACCCAAATCTGCAGGTAGAGTACAATCACCTGCTCTGAGATTGGTGGTAGACAGAGAAATGGAGATTGAAAAATTCAAAAAAGAGGAATTTTGGTCCATAAATTCAAAATTTCAATCTAAAGAAAGGAAAGATTTTGAAGCCACCCTAAATTATTACAAGGGTGAAAAAATTGAAAAATTCTCATTCAAAGATGAAGAAAGTGCTTCAGATGTTTTAAGTAACCTTGAGAGAGAGGAATACTTTGTTAAAAAGGTTGAAAGCAAAAATAAGAAAAGAAACCCCTATGCTCCCTTCACTACCTCAACACTTCAACAAAATGCTAGCAATGCCCTAAGGATTAGTCCTAGAGACGTGATGTCTATTGCTCAAAAGTTGTATGAGGCAGGTTTAATAACATATATGCGAACTGATGGCATAGAAATGGCTCCAGAAGGAATAAACGGCGCCCGAAAACAAATTGCTAGCCTATATGGCAACGATTTTGTACCAGAAAAGCCGATTTTTTACAAAAATAAAGCCAAAAATGCCCAAGAAGCTCATGAATGCATTAGACCAACAGACTTTTCCAAATTGCCTGAAAATTTTGAAAAATTAAATAAAGACGAATTGAATCTTTATTCTTTAATTTGGCGTCGTGCCATGGCTTCTCAAGCCAGAGCAGCTGAAGTGTTACAAACGACAATATTAATCAGCTCAATGTGCGAGGAACATTCGTTCAGAGCATCTGGACAAATATTGATTTTTGAAGGTCATTTAAAAGTGTACAAGGATTCCAAAAAAGAGGATGATGAAAAAAACCTGCCTAACGTCAAAGAAAGCGAAAACGCACTCCTTAAATCATTAGAAAAACAACAACATTTTACAGAACCTCCACCTCGTTTTAATGAGGCTTCTTTAATAAAACGTTTAGAAGAGGAGGGTATTGGCCGTCCTTCAACCTATGCTTCTATTATTTCTAAAATACAAGACAAGAATTACGTAAAAAAAGAAAAAAATAGACTAATACCAGAAGATACTGGAAGAATATTGAACGTCTTTTTAGAAGCATATTTCAACCAGTACATCAAGTATGATTATACCGCCAAACTGGAGGAACATTTAGATGAGATCTCAAATGGACAAAAAAAATGGTTAGACGTTCTCAATAATTTTTGGAAAGAACTATCTGATTCTGTTGAGTTTGCTATGAGTTTTAGAATAACTGAAGTCTTAGCTACTTTAGAAGAAAAACTCACTCCCCACCTTTTTGTTGATAAAAACGGAAACCAAAATAGGGTTTGCTCTCTTTGTG
>CACFNV010000008.1 GCA_902567635.1 uncultured Alphaproteobacteria bacterium | reverse complement strand
ATGTTTCTGTAGGTATGCGTTTCTGATAGAATATAACTATTAGAATTAAATACTTTAGGCACAACATCTAATGCATATTTGTTACTGGAGATACTTATCGATTTTGCTTTTGGTTTTAACGTTCTCCAATGCATCAGCAGAAAAGAATTTTAAGATGGAAAGGTTGGAAGAGTGGAAAGAGAATGAATGGATTTTGGAATCTATTATACAAGATACTGTACATGCTTCCGTGAACGGAAAGATAACTCATGGGGATAGACTAAGAATAAGATTTAAAAAAGGTAATTGCGATTTACCTAATATGCTAGCATCTTTTTACACCACAACTATTCCCCTTGTAGAGACAGTTCTAGAAGGGAAGATAATAGATGCCAAATTTTTAAATTATCCAATGAGAGTTAAAGTGATTCATGAAATGCCTTTTCTTTTAGGCAAGACTTTGCTAATCGACCTTGGTTTTTTACCGATGGATAGACTTAGAACATTTTTTGGCGATGCTAATGAAGTTACTTTGAAAATAGAAGGTAATTCTGCATTCCAAGTAAAAGAGTACTTTGATGTTGATTTTAACACTTGGTCTTTGTTTAAGTTTAAAGAGTCCATCGATAAGGCAAAAAAAGTATGCGAAGAACTAGGTTAGATGACATTTCTAGAAAATGGTTAGGTTGGGCGTTATTCCTTTATGTTCTAAAGACACTTGTATTCTCACATGTTTTTGCATCAGAGTTACCGAAATGCCCACCCAAAGGACCTTATCATAACTGCTTTGGAACATATATTTGGGTTTCTGGGCATAAAAAGGGTGATAAATACATAGGAGAGTTTAGAAATAATAAATTTCATGGGACTGGGACTTATTATTTTGCTCCCAATACAAAATTTGTTTTTTCTGGAAATGTGTATTCAGGACAATGGAAAAATGGAGTAAAACACGGACAAGGAACTTACACTTGGTCTGATGGTGAAAAATATGAGGGTCAATGGAGGGGTACAAGGTTAGGTGGAGTTGCAGAAGGCAATGGTATTTTTACTTGGAAGGATGGAACTGTTTACACTGGTCAATTTTCAAGAAAGGGTCCTGGTAAAAATGGAAAGCATGGACACGGTAAAATAGTATTTACAGATGGAAGAAGTTTTGAAGGAAGATGGATAGACGACTTACCCTCGGATGGTATTTTAACGGGTAGAACAGGGCAAAAAATTTCTCTTGATTATGGATGGTATAGAGGAAAATTTAGAGCGGGAAGAGTATATAAAATAAAAATATCATTTGAAGGGGGAACAACATTTATTGGGGAGGTTGATAGAAGATATAATCCAACTAAAGGTAAGTTCTTTAGTAAGTCAGGACAAGAAATTCAACCGAAAAAATTCTCAGATTTTTTTAGTAAAACTGCATTCTTTGAATAATTATTAAAATCTATTTAAAATAGATTTATCTAATACCTCCAAACTAAAATCAGACCACTCCTCTGGATAGTCTCTTTCCAACTTTTCATCTTTCAGTCTTTTCTTCTTCACGATTGAATGAACATGATTACATTTGAACTTCTTTCCACGAACAGGTAACCTTTCTTGTTTAACCACATCTGCAGGAAAAAGTGCGTCATTACACCGTAAAATGCCACTGTCGAGTAGTTTTGAAGTACGAATTAACAAAACGATTTAATGTTTATCTGAACTTCACTGTTACGTGTAGGACTAACTCGTTGGCATACAAGCGAGAACTGACTAGCAAACAAGAAGAGATATATGAGTTGATTAAGTCTATGCATGACAGTGGACTTGGTTATAGACGTATTGCAAAGATATTACGTGATATGAACATCAAAACAGCTCGTGGAAGTGTCTTTAAGAATAATAACGTATTCGCCAGTCATAAAGAGATACGAAGAATGTCAGGTACGTATTAGAGAAGAGCGAAATAGACAGTACGAGCATCTTTAGGGTAAAATGTATCTGACATTTGAAAGAAAATAGTCTGAAGGCAGATTAACATGACTAATGTAAGAAAAGCAGAAACAGAAAATGCTCTTGAATGTGCAATAATATTAGATAATTGGATTTCTAAAACAAAGGAGATGCCACGTTTGTACAACAAACTAAAATTAGAGCAGATGATCAAAGAAGTGATTCCTCTCAGAGAAGTTTGGTTAGTTTGCAGCCCAGCCAAAGGATATATTTCATTAAACCAAGAAACTCTACAGATTATGGCACTTTACACAGCAGAGCCCGGCAATGGGCTTGGGAAAATCTTACTGGATAAAGTTAAGTTAAGCAGAAACTACTTACATTTGTGGAGCCACTCTTTTAACAAAAAAGCTCACAAGTTTTATGAAAGAGAAGGTTTTAATATAATAGGAGAAAAAGAGAAAGGTGATGATGGTTTGTCTGAAACCCATTTTGAATGGAAACGTAATGTATGAAGAAACGTAATTATGGATAAGAAATATATTTATACAACAAGGTACTTGCAGTGGGACGAAAGTGATGACGTTTTAAATGAACTGGGAAGGGAAGGATGGGAATTAGTTTCTGTGGTTTCTAAGTCTTTAAATTATGTTGAACAAAACTCAGGAATACCAAATCCTCTTGATTTTCTATCACCAGAAAGCAAACCAGTTGAAAAGAAAGACTTGAAAACAATAAAGGCATTTTTTAAGAAAGAAATAAGTAGTTAGTAAATAGTTTTCACAAGTACAAATACGAAAGCTAAAAAAAAAGAGTGATGAAGCGAACACGTTAATTCGTGATTAGAAAGTAAACAGTCACCGTTGAATGAGTTTAAAGGTGGAAATAACTTTCCCATATTTGATAGTTTGAGTGCAACGTTAGGAAATTTTGTTATACTAATCATATGAATAAAATACTTTTTGTCTTTTTTATCTTATTTTCATTTTCAACTATTCCCTCAAAGAGTTGGGCATTGCCTGAGTGTCCATCGTCAGGTTATTTCCATAACTGCTTTGGTACATATATTTGGGATAATGGAGATAAATACGTCGGTGAGTGGAAGGATGATAAAAGGCATGGGCAGGGTATAAACACTTGGGGAGAAGGTCCAAATAAGGATGACAAATACGTGGGTGAATGGAAGGATGAAAAGCAGAATGGTCAGGGTACCTATACCTGGGCAAATGGAGATAAATATGTAGGTGAATATAAAGATGGCAAAAGGCATGGTCAGGGCACCTATACCTTTGCAGATGGTGAAAAATATGTTGGGAAATTTAAGGATAGTAAAAGGCATGGTCATGGCACCCAATACAATGCTGATGGTACAATCCTTAAAGAAGGAATTTTCAAAGAAGGTGTATTTCAACATGCCCAAAAGAAATCATCTAATGGTCCAAACTCAAATTCCAAACTAAATAAATACAAGGAATTCTGTGAGGAGATAGGATTTAAACCCGGTACAGAGAAGTTTGCTGATTGTGTTTTAAAGGCAATGGAGAAAGATTAACCAAAGTCTTATAAACCACCTCCAAACTAAAATCAGACCACTTCTCGGAATAATCTCTTTCTAACTTCTCATCCTTCAGTCTTTTCTTTTTCGTGATTGAATGAACATGATTACCTTTGAATTTCTTTCTACGAACGGATAGATAACCTTTCTTGTTTAACCATTCTGCTATTTGATCGAAAGTCTTTCCTTTTTCTCTATGAGCAGTGATTGTTTCAGATAGAAAGAACTGATATTCTGAATGCTGCAGAAAATTTAAGTTTGGGGTTCTCTGAGTAATAGTGAAAAAAACAGTCTGCGTTTTTAAATGCATACCCACCACCGGAGTATTCTGTCACTGCAGAAGAGATGGAAGAGAGAGGAACGGAAGATTATTCGTCCTTCTCAAAAACTAAAATTTCACTGTTACCAATTGTCCAAAGACCTAATGTGAGAACTAAAATTAACAATCTTATGATCCAAATAACCAAGTTTGGTTGATCATTATGAATGAAGTGTAGATTCCATCCCTGTTTATTCATTTCCGTAATTTTATTTTGCATTTTACCTTTAGTGCTACCAAATATAAGTCCAATAATACCACCACTATATCTTAGTCTCTCTACTTTATTAATCTTTCTCAAAATTCTCCTCCCTCAAAAATTTTTATATAAATCTGATCATAATAGTATTTAGTAGTCAACTGTATAAACTTGATTAAGTGTTTGCATCATAGATAGTTAGGAAATCAATTTTGCAACTTTTGGTGGGAGAACTAAAACGTGTCTCATTGTGATATTTATGGTTTTTACTAAATGATGCTAATCCAGATTAATGTGCAGTGGTTTTTTGCTAGCTATAAATATTTTTACTACTATGGGATTATGAAAAATCCAATTATTATTCCACTTCTGAATATCCTTTTGATATTGTAAAAAGAAATGCAATAGACAGTAAAATTGACCAACTTATTTCCACCGTTAAACCAAGTCCATTACTGTGGAGTAAGTTTCAAAGGACGTCCTCTATGCTTGTAAATCACATTTAGTTAGGTAGACCTTTACCAATTAAAGATAATTTGCTTAAATTTATAGTATGAAACAAATCCTTTATATCATCTGCTCATTATTTTTACTCTCCACTATTTCTTCTATCAGTTGGGCATTGCCTAATTGTGTGGGTTCTTACAGTGTTGCTACTTGGGATAATTGCGCTGGGACATATTTTTGGACATCTGGTGCCTTCAAAGGAGATAAATACGTAGGAGCATGGAAAGATGGTAAGATTCATGGTCAGGGCACTTATACCTATGCAAGTGGAGATAAATACGTAGGAGCATGGAAAGATGGTAACAGTCATGGTCGGGGTACCTATACCTGGGCAAGTGGAGATAAATTCGTAGGTGAATACAAGTATGATAAGCGAAATGGTCAGGGTACTTACATCTATGCTAATGGAGATAAATATGTAGGTGAATACAAGGATGATAAGCGAAATGGTCAGGGCACTTATACCTATGCAAATGGAGAAAAATACGTAGGGGAATATAAGGATGGTGAAAGGCATGGTCAGGGGACTTATACCTATGTGAATGGAAGCAAGGAAGTCGGTGCCTGGGAGAATGGCAAACTAAACGGATACGCGACTCAATACAATGCTGATGGCATTATTCTTAAAGAAGGTATTTTCAAGGATGATGCTTTTCAATACGCCCAAAAGGAATGGGCATTGCCTGAGTGTCCATCGTCAGGTTATTTCCATAATTGCTTTGGTATGTATGTTTGGGATGATGGCAATAAATACGTTGGTGAGTGGAAGGATGATAAGAGGGACGGTCAGGGGACTTATACCTATGCAAATGGAGATAAATACGTAGGTGAATTCAAGGATGGTAAAGGGAATGGTCAGGGTACCTTCAACTATGCAAGTGGAGATAGATACGTAGGTGAATACAAGGATAATAAGAAACATGGTCAGGGCAACTATACCTATGCAAATGGTGATAAATACGTTGGTGAATGGAGGGATAATAAATTTTTTGGTCAAGGCACCTATACCTATGGATCCAAATCGGAATGGGCAGGTGATAAATATGTAGGTGAATATAAGGATAATAAGTGGCATGGTCAGGGCACTTATACCTTTGCCGATGGAGCAAAAGATGTTGGGGAATTTAAAAACGGAAAATTAAATGGTTTCGCTACAACATACGATAAGGATGGCATCATCCTTAAAGAGGGCATCTGGAAAGATGATATCTTTCAATACGCACAGAAAAAACCATCCACTAATTCAAACCCAAATTCCAACCTTAACAAATACAAGGAATTCTGTGAGGAGATAGGATTTACTCTTGGAACTGAGAAGTTTGCTGATTGTGTTCTTAAAGCGATGGAAAAAGATTAACCAAAGTCTTATCAACTACCTCCAAACTAAAATCAGACCAATGCTCTGGATATTCCCTTTCTAACTTCTCATCTTTCAGTCTTTTCTTCTTCACAATTGAATGGACATGATTACCTTTAAACTTTTTTCCACGAACAGATAGATACCCTTTTTCGTTTAACCACTCTGCAATCTGGTCAAAGGTCTTACCTTTGTCTTTTTGTTCAGTGATTGTCTCATAGAGAAAGAATTGGCATTGTGAACACTGAGGAATATTAAAGAGTGGACAGTGGTAAGTAATGGAGAAATGGAAAATCACGTCAGCACTTTTAAATACCCCTCACACCGCACAAACGCCACTGTAGAATAGTTTGGTAGGGCGGTAATTAAAAACCAACTGAGCGAATATAAGATTTTTTCATAACTGCTTACACATATCCACTGCTCTATCAATTGCGTCACTTACGCCATCATTGCTCCAACTGTTTTGGGCAATATCAAAATAGTCAGTGATTTTGATTTCGCTAGAGTCGACATATTCGACAGTTATTGGGTTCTCTTTGCTTAGTATCTTTTTCAGATCATCTAGACTCGCCCAACCTATGTCAATAGTAGCACGATGACCCATTAGAAATGGTGAGGTATATAAAATCTTCATAATAACCTCATCGCCCATAAATTTGGTGGTTACATAATTACCTCCGAGTTGTTGAATTTTAGGATGATTTGCATAGGTGTAAACAAACGTGAGAAGATTGCCTCTTTCACAATTCTTCTTAACCAGACGAACATGGAGACCGTCTCCATGTGTTACCTGTCCATTAACTGTCGCATGGACAGAGTTTTCATTTATAATATTCACCACCCATTTTTCGTCGATACTTTCCTCTGCGATCAATTCTGCAAGGGACGTAGATGGAAAAATCACGTTAAGTAATGATGAAAATGCAAATATTATTCCTAACTTCATCACGATATTATTGTATAGAATTGAATTATTGAAAAGACGATTGATTTTATTTTCGAATATTGGGACCAACTATTGACCTTGGATATATTTTTTGCCATCAAAATTTCACCTAAATTTAATTTTTTCAAGTCTTAATTTTATATTTGAGAGTGTTTTTATTGGCTCTCTTTGTATGATGTCTAGATGATTTTTATTCAGTTAAAGATGTTTGGGTTTGTATAAAAAAATTAAAAAAAAAGATGAAAGAAATATATTTCCTCGCTTATTTAACTTTTGCTTTCTCATTTCAGCATTTGTATTTTTGTTTTTCGCGCTGGGAGATTTTTTCTACGGGACTGTGGTTGCTATAGGTATATCAATAAGTTTTTTAGTAAATACTTATCTTTTAACGCCCCAAATAAATATGATGAGGGATTTATCACTCGCAGGCGACAAAACGTCAGCAAGGTCATTCAAGTACCTACACCTGGCACCAGTTCTTTTATATATTCTCAATTTGCTATTTGTGGTTTCGGTATTTATTCTTTATTATGTTAAATGACTCTAATTTACATGATGGGAAAGGCATAAGAGTCGGTCGTTCACATGAAGGTATCAAAACATGCGCCCCATAATTTTTGTATTTTCTCTTACTTATCTGTATATTTCTCACTTTATACTCGCTTAACTTTCCCAGTATAGTTTAATGAAACCCAGTTTTTTTCCTCTCCAAGGAGTAAATATTTGTTTATATATTTTCTTTCAAGTTTATTTAAATCTCTTTGAATAATATTGGTCACAGTTTCTAAAATTATTTTATTAAAAATTTCCTTTCCAAAAGTAGTCTCATAATGCCACATCACTAAGGATGACCCAAAATAAGCCGTAGTCCCTGCACAATGGGAATCTTGACCTACATATAAATATTTTTTGCCTTCCACTTGGAATTTAACTAGATAAATCTCTGCTTTTTCCACTAAAAATTCTGCATCTCTCGATACTCCTGATCTAAATTTTCTTGCAGAGGGATCATAACTTTTTTGCTCTCTTAAATAACTTAGCTTTTCAACTCGTTCTTTCCGTAATTTATTTTTGAGAATTTGATCATGGTCCTTTCCCCGAATACGTTGAGAAGAAGACAAAAGTTCAATATAATAAACCAAATCATCAATTTCCTCTTTTCTAGAAATTTTGACTATGTCGCCTGGAATTGCGTTATTATCTTCTAATAAATATTTTCTAACTCCATATAGTCTATATTCTCCATTATTTTCTCTCGCAGCTTCAAAGTTATATTTTTTGTTTGATAATACATCAATATGTGTAATCGTTTTTCTGAGATCATCGGGATCTAAGTCTTCATAGAAAACATTTGGATCTGAAGACTGGGGTACTGGCCAATAAATATCATGCATGCCGGTAAGACCTAAGCTAGATTTAGATAATTTTTTCTTATATGAGTTTGTTATCCCCATACGTCAGCTTAATATATTTCTAATTTCCCGTGCAATACTTTTTGCCATTAACGGAGGAACTGCATTTCCTATTTGCATATAGGTTTTTAAATATGGTCCTAAAAATAAGTAATCATCTGGAAATGATTGAATTCTTGCCGCTTCTCTTGGTGTTATGCTTCTTACTTGAGTAGGATGAATATGTGAGTGACAATCCATTTTTAAATGAGCGGTAATGGTCCTGGAAGGTTTATTTTCCTCCAATTTGAAGTATTTATCTTTAAATATATGGTTTCTATGTTTGTAAGGCATAATGTCCTCGATTTTAGAGCTGGTTCCGTCATCTCCTTGGTCAAGTGAATTATAAATTTTTCGGTTTATATCATTTGTATATCTCGCCTTGTGGTTTCCTATAATGTTTATAAATTTTTTATTATTAATCAATTTTAAATACAAATTTTCAGACCCATTAAATTTGTTTAAATCAATTTTTTTCCCTGTAATTTCATCATCAATCTCTGTCATATTTTTGATATTTGGTGCTTCCAAAGGTTTTATAAAAGACAAAGCATCTTTTAAAATGAAGCATTTGTTGTAATTCGGCTTTTTAGCCATTCTATCAAATATAATTGATGCCGAAACATTATATTTCCTACATATATCATCTCTAACAGCAATAAAGAAAAGTCTTTGTCTTTTTTGTGCAACTTCAAAATTATTAGATGATAAAATTTTATACTTTACATCATAAAAAAATTTTCTATTCCGTCGGTATATCACCACTTTTTTTAAATCATCTACAACTTGATCGGCATAGGGCAGCATACCTTTAACATTTTCCATTACCACAAATTTCGGAACTATCTTTTCCACAGCTTTAATAAAGTACTTGTATAGTTCGTTCCTTGGGTCGTCTATAATTCTTTGTTGATTAGCTGAACTAAATCCTTGGCAAGGAGGCCCCCCCGCGACGACATCTATTTCCTTTAAATTGTATCTCTCAAGCTCTTTTACTAGGTTTCTAATATCCCCCTTGATTAATTTTTCACCCATAATTTCGGGGTGATTATATTTGTACGTTTCAATACATTCATCATCTATATCATTTGCTAACTCAATATTGAAATTTTCATAAGTAAATCCGAGGCTCAAACCACCTGCACCACAAAACAAATCAACCAAATTAAATTTCGTTTTTGTCTTTTGTTTTTGATTTATTTTATACCTCTGAATAGGATCAAGTTTTTCTACATATTTGTTAGTTTTATTTTGGTAGGCAATATTCAAATTTATGCACCTAATAAACTGATGATATAAATCTTCTGACAAAAGTTTTTTTAACAATTTATGGCTATTAGTGCCATCGAATACTTCAAGCTCGTTTAATCGAATATTTGTTAAAATATCTACGTCTTGACTTACCTTTGATGTATTCAATTTAAGTTGTTCTACAGACAAATTGATTAAAGTTACAAAAATTTTAATCTTTTCGATAAAAATCTTTTTGTCCTTACTTGTCTTAATATTTGAAATGTTTCCAAACACTCATATCTCGCTTAGCGCTTTTTTAATGCTTTGGGCAATTTTGTCAGCCATTAAGGGGGGTACGGCATTTCCAATTTGCTTATATTGCTGAGTTCTTGAGCCTGCAAAAACAAAGTTATCTGGAAATGATTGCAATCTTGCCGCTTCTCTTGCGGTCAATGTTCTTTCAAGCTTGAAGTTTGGATGAATAAATTGATTGCCGTCTTTATACAAATGAGCAATTATTGTTCTTGCTGGCTTTTCCCAAGATTGCACAACATAGCTGTTATTGAATACTCTCTTTTTTTCATGATTTAGTTCTGGCAAATGTGATAAAAGTTCTACAAAGGTCCAATTGTTTTTACTCATTTCTCGATATCTTTTTCTATCGAGAGAATTGTGGGTTCTAGCAACATGATTGTAAATATATTTTTCACTTTTTGATCTAATATTAGCCAAATAGTCATTCCATTTTTTAACTTTATGGAATCTCTTTTCGTCTCCATCACCTGGCATTAGGTATGACAAATCCAAGATAGCATCTCTTACCGTAACATATTTAGCTCTACCATTTGTTTGTGATGGCGGCGTATCAGGAGAATAATGTGTTTTTACGATGTTTTTTATAAGTTTATCAATATGGTAGCTTATATCTTTTCTTATACCTATCAATATTACTCTCTTTCTGATTTGAGGTACGCCATAATGGCAAGCATTTAATACCATATTTTCATTTTTCTCAGTCAAATTATAGTTGGCACCGAGTTTTTCTTTTATCACGTCAAAAGTCTTTCTATTCCCTATCTTAGCTGATAGCAAACCCATCACATTTTCAAACACAAAAATTTTTGGTTTAAGATGCTTTAATATTTTATCATAACTTTCAAATAATTTATTTCTAGGATCATTACGCATGCCAAACTTATCTTTAGCTTTTCCTAATGATGAATAACTTTGGCAAGGAGGTCCTCCTACCAAAACATCAACAGTGCTTTGCTTTATCTCAAAATTAATTTGATCAATTATATCACTATCCGTAATATCTCTGTTGAGAACACTTATTTCACTTTCTTTATACCCATAAAATTTCAATCTATTCTTAATTGTGTCACAAGAAAAGCTATCTAATTCAACATGAGTTAGAGCCTTAAAATTATTCTTATAAAAGCCCTCAGATAGCCCACCGCAACCTGAGAATAAATCAACAAAAGTGTGTTTCATAAAATTTTAAGATCTGATTCAATTCTTCTACTATTAACTAATAAGACAAAATGAGATGCAAATACATATTAATTTATCTAACGGTTACTTTTAAATACCACTTTTGATTATAGTTAATAGGGCCCATAATTTTTTTATCTTAAAGATGATAAGTCCAAATACTTACAGAGCGGTTCCTATAGAAATGAATAAAGAAACTGAAAAAAAATATTGCAATCGATTTGAATATTAAAGATTATCTCGGAAAAAGATAACCTATATATTATTCTCAAATCATTACACTATCGTAGAATAATATCCAACGACCGTCCTCAATAAAAAAATGACAAATATTCGACAGTTTAATGAAAAAGATAGAGACCAAGTTATCGCTTTATGGAAATCTTGTAATTTAATTCGCTCCTGGAATGACCCTAACAAAGATTTTGATAGAAAAAAGGGATTTGGTGAGGAACTATTTATTGTTCTCGAGCATCAAGATATAATAGTTGGAACAGTCATGGGCGGATATGACGGTCATCGTGGTGTTATGAATTATCTGGCAGTAAGTCCCGATTTTAGAGGAAAAGGTTTTGGGAAGATGTTGGTAGAAGTAATCGAGAATAAACTTAAAAAATTAGGTTGTCCGAAAATAAATCTACTCGTTAGGTCGGATAATATCGAAGTAAGTGATTTTTATGAAAGTATTAATTATAAAAAACAAGAGGATGTTTCCGTTTTTGGGAAGAGACTTATCCTCGACGAATAAAACATAGGACTGTCATTGCAAATCATTCCGTCACTTTATAATAAATCATTGATTTTATTGTGTTTTTTGACCCTGCAGATTGATAGGGCAAGTGTTTATGTAGGGGTGCGTTTCTGACAATAGCACATAGATTTTCTTAATGGCTTGCATAATTGAAAAAGTTCAAAAAAAAAACTATAATTTATAGAAATTAATTTTGAGGAGCAATAAATGTCTAAAGTACTGGTTCATATTCACAGCGATTTGGAATTCAAAAATAAAGTAACATTAGGTTTAATGGTTGCTCTTGCTGCAGAAAAAAGCGGGCATGAAGTAACTCTTTTTCTCGCGGCAGACGGTGTACACATACTAAATTGCAAAAGTGCTGGTGAAATTGTTGGTCAAGGTACTGGAGATTTATATGAACATCTGGAAAATTTAAAGAATACAAATGCAAACATATTTGTCTCAGGAATGTCTGCTAAGGCAAGGGGTTACGATGATACACTTCTAGATGGATATAAAGCAGAGTTTGCAATGCCTGATAAACTTGTTGAAGAGTCAATTAAATCGGATAGTGTCCTCTGCTATTGAGAAAATTAACTAAAGTCTTTTCATAAATATCCAAATAAAAATCAGAACGAACCTCTGGATACTCTCTTTTTAACCTCTCATCTTTGAGTCTTTTCTTTTTCACGATTGAATGGAGATGATCACCTTTAAACTTTTTTCTATGAACAGATAGGTATCCTTTCTTATTTAAGCACTCAGCGATTTGGTCAAAGGCCTTTCATTTTTCTCTATGAGTAGTGATTGTCTCATTAAGGAAGAATTGGTATTGTTAGGAAAATTAATTCTGAACACTAAATTTAAAGAGGGATAATAGATGAGCGTCGCTAATGTAACCATGTTTGAGTTTCAATCTCGAGAATCTATAGAAGAGTTCGCCTCTTGGTATAAGAGTCATGGGAGTTATCCTAATAATGATATTTCTCTTTTTGTTCGTACAGGTGACACCTCTGCTATCGGTATATCCGTATATCCCTCAGAAGAGGATAGGCAAAATGCAGACAAGTTACGGAATGAGAGCGCATCAACTGATTTATCTGGGGTAGTAAAAGAAATAATACCCTTGAGCGGTGATGTTCTTGTCCATTTTCTTAAGGGAAAGTTATTGGAATAGAATTTTATAAAAATGGATATATTCGAGATTAAATCAGAACCCATCAAATATATTAACCAAAGTCTTATCAAAAACATCTAAATACAACTTGTATTGACTACCGCTAGAAATAGTAATTGGACTAATTCTAAGGCTTTCTCTTTTGGTGAAAGATATAGAGAACGGCAGGAACGATCAGCATTTGTATTAAAAGAGTATGAACCAGTTTGGGGTGAGATGGAGATAAGGTGGGAGAAAAATTAAATAATTGCTACTGAGTTTGCGTATCAAAGATAGAGACATAACCGTTATCTGTTTTTAGAAAAACTGAAATACCAGACTTATCTGCTTAAAACTTAAAAAATATCTAATAATTCAAATGCCAACCTTTTTTAAACCTTAGACCCATTTGATAAACCGTAGCTTTACTTAATTTTCTAAAATAAAGTAGTTATAAAAAAAACAAATAAACTATAAGGTTGGTATTCTTTCACAATTTTTATTAATTTAAAAATATGTAAACGTAATTTCTATTATATGTTAATTAGAAAAACATAAACTATTTTGCTTTTAAATCTTTATAAAACCAGCTGAATGAAAAACAAAAACACACACTCGATCGTAAGCATAGACCAAACCATAAAATTTGGATTGCTTTTAATGACTGTTTTTGGTTTTTTAGCGGGTTATTTTTGGTTTAAAAAAATTGTTTATCTCTATATTATTTTTTCTCTCTTATTTTTTATTGTTTTAATATTGTGCTTGATAAAGAACACTATTTTAAGTTTTCTATATGTTTTTTGGATGAAGCTCGGTGGTTTTTTAGGCCTAATTTTATCTCCTATTATTTCTGGTACCTTGTTCTTTTTTTTGATTACTCCTTTAGCTATCATCTTAAGATTGCTTGGTAGAGATGAATTACATTTAAAAGCTACAGAAAAGTCTTTCTGGATAACCCATAAAAAAGATTATAAAAACGATCATGACTTCAAAAATCAGTTCTAAACAATGAATATTTTAGAAACCTTTAAAGAACTACTTTTATTTCTTCGGAAAAGAAAGAAATTATGGTTATCTCCTATTATTATCATATTATTTGTCATTGGAAGTCTTTTGATTGTGGCCCAAGGTTCTATGTTTGCACCATTCATATACACGTTATTTTAGTATGTATGTTCTGGGAATATCTGCATTCTATCATGATAGCGCAGCAGCACTACTTAAAGATGGAGAGGTTATCTCTGCAGCTCAAGAAGAACGTTTTAGTAGGATCAAACACGATGCAAACTTTCCAAAAAAAGCGATCCAATTCTGTATAAAAGACGGAAAAATATCTCCAGAAGATATCGCTTTGGTTGTTTTCTATGAAAAACCTTTTGCTAAATTTGAGAGAATATTTGAAACATATTTGGCGTTCGCACCAAGAGGCTTTAAATCTTTTGCTAGATCTATGCCAGTATGGGTCAAAGATAAGCTATTTCAAAAAGAAACCATTTCAAAAAATTTGGAAGAAACTTTAAGTAAAAGTGTTAAATGGAAAGAGAAACTTTTATTTTCAGAACACCATTTATCACACGCAGCCAGCTCATTTTATTTATCTCCTTTCAAGGAGGCGGTTGTCTTATGTTCTGACGGCGTTGGTGAATGGGAGACTTCATCTTTTTTTATTGGTGAAGGAAATAGTTTAAAGAAGCAAAGTGAAATTAATTTTCCTCATTCATTGGGCTTACTTTACTCTGCATTTACATATTATCTTGGATTTAAAGTTAACTCTGGAGAATATAAAGTTATGGGTCTGGCCCCGTATGGAAAGCCCGTTTTTTCTGATCTTATTAAAGAAAAAATAGTATTAATCCGTGATGATGGAAGCTTTAGGCTTAATATGAAATTTTTTGATTATTGCACCGGCTTAAAAATGGTCAACAAAGCATTTGAAAAACTTTTTGACTATCCGAGAAGAGTTCCAGAAACAAACCTAGAAACTTTTCACTGTGACGTCGCAGCTTCAATACAAAAGGTTTTAGAAGAAATCATAATTAAGCAGTCGGAATTTATTTTTTCTCAAACAAGGCAAACCAACTTATGTCTCGCGGGAGGAGTAGCTCTCAATTGTGTAGCTAATGGAGTGTTAAGAAAAAAAGGTATTTTTAAAGAAATTTGGGTTCAACCAGCTAGTGGAGATGCTGGAGCAGCTATAGGCGCTGCTCTAGTTGGATGGCACTTACATCTTGGAAAACCAAGAAAGTTTTCAAGCCTAATAGAGGATGGAATGAAGGGATGCCTACTGGGACCCAGATTTACTAATAAAGAGGTGAAAAAAGATCTAGATAATTTAAATGCCAAATACACTTTTTATGAAACAAATGAACTTATAAAAATAGTTTGCAAGTATTTAAATGACAAAAAAGCTATAGGATGGATGCAAGGGAGGATGGAATTTGGCCCACGAGCTCTAGGTAACAGAAGCATAATAGCGGACGCAAGGGATCCGGAAATGCAAAAATTACTCAATTTGAAAGTAAAGTTTAGAGAAAGCTTTCGCCCGTTTGCTCCTAGTATTCTACTTGAATATAAAAGTGAATGGTTTGAGACCGCCATAGAGAGCCCATACATGTTATTTGTAGAAAATGTAAACAAAAAGAAGTTATCAAATTTAAGCAAACAAGAAAAAACTTATAAAAAGTTGAAAGAAATTAATCTTTCAAGGTCTGAAATTCCAGCCGTGACTCATGTTGATTTCTCTGCAAGAGTTCAGACCGTCGATAGTAATAGAAACCCAACTTTTTACAAATTATTAGAAGAATATAATGAGTTAACAGGCACTCCAATTCTGATAAATACTTCCTTTAATATCAGAGGTGAACCAATAGTATGTACTCCGACCGATGCTTTTAAATGTTTTATGGGCACAAAAATTGATATTCTAGTGATTGAAAATTTTTTATTGGTTAAAGACAACCAAGATCAAAATCTTTGGAAATCATATTTAAACTCATACGAGCTAGATTAAGGTCTAATATATGGAGGATAATCAGATTTGAAGTATATTATTTATAATCTTGTGTTTATTTTTTGTTTCTTTGTGACCATTGAAATCATTTTTCGACAAAACGACGACATAACGCTTCTTGGAACAAATAAAAATCTATTTGCCGAAAATCGTATTGGAGACATGATGGCAAATGCACCCTCAGCGGATACAGTTAGTTTTGGAACAAAAGTATACACTGATTTAAATGGATTTAGAGTTCCTTCGCAATATTATAAATATCCTGATTCACCAGATAAAAGAATCCTTTTTCTTGGAGACTCAGTATCTTTTGGGCCTGGGGTTAAAGAAGAATCAACTTTTATTGGCATATTGAGAAAAACATATAAAAATTGGCTTATTCATAATACCGCTGTTATTGGTTATTCTTTTGACAATTATTATAAAGTTGCCGACCATTACCTGAGTCAAAAAACATACGATCTAGGAGTTTTAGTTATCTGCTTAAATGATAACCAAGTAAAGAAAGCTTCTAAAAAAAGCAAAAAAAATCACTCAGATTCTAATAAGTACTTTGAATTTATAAACTGGATAAAAAAAAACAAAATCTTTTTAACAGTTAATAACTTTCTAATCCCAAGGTCAAAGTTTTATGTATACCTTAAAGGCACTTCAACGCAACCCCAAAGAAGACTCTTTTATCAAGATTTAGAAAATTATATTCCAAGAGATGATACGAATTTTGAAGGATTGAAAAAGTTAGTAGATTTGTTTGAGGAAGAAAATATACCTTTGATTATAATAATCGCGCCTTACAACCATCAGCTATCTTTACTTCAAAATAAAAACGAAACGAACAATTTATATAATGAAATTTTACTTCCTCAGAAAAGAATTAATGATTATTTGAAAATAAATAAAGTTGATAATTTTTTTGATCCCATTACTTATTTTATTGAAAACATGGATATGAGAGCAGAAGAATACTACATAAAGTATGATCATAATCATTTTTCAACAAGAGGACATCTCATGATGCATTATTATTTAAGCACGATAATTAAAAAGGATTTAAAAAAATGATGAGTAATACCTCAATAGGTTTGAAAATTTCTACGACCGTTGAAGTCAATATTTTTATTAAGATCAATTTACAATTTAAAAACTTTATTCTCTGATAAAGGAAAAATATAATGTCGTATTTAAAAAGCGTTTTCATTCCTTCGTTTGAACGAAGTACTTTACCAAATTTTCAAGAGGATTTTCTAAATCTTCCCAATATTTATCTTTAGACATTCTCAACCCTTTCTTCTCCACGATTGAATGAACATGATTATTTTCAACTTCTTTTAACGTACAGATAGATACACTTTCTTGTTTAACCACTCTGCGATTTGGTCAAACGTCTTTTCTTTTTCTCTTTTTTTAATGATTGTCTCATAATGAAGAAATTGATATTCTGAAGACTGTGGAACATTAAAAGGTGGACGGGTAAGTAATGGAGAAATGGAATATGATATCAGCGGATTTCCCCACCCCTTTCACAACACAAACGCCACAGTAGAGTAGGTAAAAAACGACTATTTAGAGAATCTCATAAAAAAATAGTTTTCAATTTGTTAATTAATCTTAAACTAAAAACGTAGAAATAGTGGGAGAAACTGGATGAGATCTTATATATTTATATCATTAATTACTACTTTTTTTTTGAGTTACTCAACCCTTTATGCCCAAGAACATCCTTTTGTAGGGATGTGGGTAGAAATTAAAGAAGATAGAAACGAGGAAAAACTTCAGAAGCGTTGTAAGGATGTTGATGAAGGAATATTTAATAATATAATGTTTGTAGGAGATGGGACAACTGAATATCTTATGTTCAATAGGGTTATATGGGGTGCGATTAAAAAGATGCAAAGATTGAGGAACACAAAATTTGAAATAGTCGATCTATCATATGGATCTGGCCGTTTAACAGATGAACCTCAATATCATACCGAAAATCGAGAACTTTGGAGTATATCTGAAGATAAACAAACATTATTCATGGTATCTTTGCGTGATGATAGTAGTGCCTATGTAGGGGAATGGCGTCTCTGTCGCTAAAAGGACAAAGTGTATTAGCATAAGTCCTTCTAAACCATTCCATCACAGTTTAAATAAAAATTGATTTTATTGGGGTTTTTACCCTACATAGTGATAGGGTAAATCTTTCGGTATGTATGCGTTTCTGAAATGCAAATTTCTTATCTTTGATAACAAGAATTGAGATTGATGATTAAAATTGTAAAATTAGAGAAGTTATTCGAATAAACTTTCCAATTCAAAAATAAAATATTTAGCTATAGATTTGGAACTAATAGTGGTAAGTTTTATATAAAGTTTTTAAAGAATTGGAGAACCCCATAATTAGATATCTTATTTTAATTGTTTTTATTTTTATCCCTAACCTTGGTGCTACTGAAAACTTTAATGGAACATATGCTCTCAAAGGTTATTCTTGCAATGATCCAGGACTATTCTCAAGAACTATAAAAGGCGCAGAATTTTATAATGATGAAAGTTATTGCACCTTACAATCTAAGACAAATGTTCGAGGAATGAATGCGTTACTATTTGATGCTAAGTGCTCTTCTGAAGGAGAAGAGCATATTAAGAGGGTAATGTTAATGAAAGGATATGAAAAAGTAATTTATATTATACAAGATGGTTGGGTTGGCGAGTTTCTTCGTTGCGATTAGATTTTTCTATATTAAATATCTAAGGTATTGGTATTAACACGACCTTGACGACAAGGTGAAATAAAGACAAATACCACACCACTATTCAACAGAGTGGGTTGACTTTTTAAGAGAAGATAAAGAGAAAAGAAGAGGTAGGTAGTAGTTATGTTTTTATTATTTTCTAAGAAATTGATCTTTCAGAAGACTCTATTTGCAGGTCTTACTTTAGTTTTGGTTAACGTGTCTTTAAATAACATAGGTGTATTCGCCTGCGGAATGCAACCTCTTCCTATTCTCAAAAATGGATCCTGTCCTTACAAGTGGAGTAGTCAAGGGGAGTATTGCGTTCCACTAAATGGTGCAAAGGCAATTGTTTCAAAGAACGGACCTTGTCCGTATGGATGGAGTAGTCAACACAACTATTGTGTTGCTGTGAACAATGCAAAACCAATTATGGCAAAAATTGGGTCGTGTCCTTACGGATGGAGTAGTCAACATTATTATTGTGTTAAAAACTAAAGTGATTTGGATTATGACGAAACGAGTAATGTCCGTGTAAAACTACTTGGTAGCTTCAACATAAATCATTGATTTTATTATATTTTTTGGATCCTGCAGAGTGATAGGGCAAGTGTAAAAATCAACCATTAGGCAAAGGAGAAACTCAGAATGAGATTTTACAAAAACACAAAATCAGACTGTCAAAAACAGTCATATCAGAACGAAAAAATAATGAAAGACGGATTGGAAAATGAGTTCAATTGATTTCATCAATCAAAACCAATCCGTAATCTAAAAATTTTATTGGTTTTTTTGACCTACTAAGTGTTAGGGTAAATATTTCTGTAGGAATGTGTTTCTGATATAATTAAAAATGCTAAATTTAATTAAAAAGTGGTTTACCCCATTAAAACATCAAAATGATGAGAATTGTTCTAATGTGCTTTCCGTTATTTGGATACATGGGGCAAACCAATCTGGACTATCATTCCAATACTTAAGGTCTTTGACCCGCTTTAAAAACGAGTTGGTAGTTGAGTATGATACATCACATAAATTCAAAGATAATTTAGAAATGCTTTCTAACGAAATTATCCAAGAAAAAGGTCCATATTTTATAATCGGGCATAGTTTGGGAGGTCTGTACGCTTTACATTTAACCAAGCATGTGGACGTTGCAGGTGCAGTGAGTATTAGCACTCCTTTCGCTGGAAGTTGGACAGCAGATTGGGCACGGTTTTTTGTGCCAAAGTACCAATTGTTTCGAGATGTGGGTAGAAGGTCTATTCCAATTAAAGAGTCGCAGGATATAAAACTGAAAGTTGATTGGACTCAGATAGTTAGTACAAAAGGAAATGTGCCATATCACGGGGGTCAAAATGATGGGGTATGTACAATTAAGAGCATGAAATCTAGAAAAGATATGGAGTTGATAGAAGTTCCCCATACCCACTTTGAAGTTATGTGTTCTGACTTAGTAGCGGAAATCATATTGGATCGTTATAAAAAAGTTGTAAACGGCACATAAAATAGGAATATTATCTAAAAAATTTCACATTTTTTAATTGAAAAACTTGGTAATAAGTAGAAAAGGGTTCGACGCAACCGCTGGAGGGAGCACTTCACCCTTTTTTGAAAACGGAGACATTTTTTCTGTTCCTATACCTCAAGCAAGGTGGTCGCCGTCCAGATTAATGCTGAAGGCTCTCGAACTGTGAAAAATAAAGAGTGGAAGAACACTAATTTATATTCAGTTCTCAAGATATATGAAGAAAGACAGTCGTACACTTTTGAAATCAAGTTCAGTAAGATGAAGTTGGAATAGTAAAGAGATGGTTTTCGATTTTTATAATACTAGATTTTAGTGTAAGGTTTGATATGAAAAAATTATTTAGGGAACGTGAGAAAAGATTTTGGAAGTAATATTTTAATAGGATTAAATCTTAAATACATATTGATTGAATCACAACGATAGGGACGCAACAAAATCGTAATAAAGTTAAATCCGAACAGGTGAATATGCTTATCTCATTCACTTTCATATTTCTCAGCAAACTCATTCTAATCAACATTTAATGAAAAGAATATGATAGAAATATTAAAATTTTTAAATATCTTTGAAACTAAATATTTAATTAGAATACTTATATGGAAATCAATCTGCTTATCTATTCTTATCTTTACTTTTAGCAATGCATTAGCAGAAGAGGAAATGAAGATAAAAAAATTGGAAGAGTGGAAAGAGAACGAGTGGATTTTAGAGTCCATTATCGAAGATGTAGTATATGTTTCTGTAAACGGAAAGATAACATACGAAGACAGACTCAGAATCAGATTTTTAAAAGGCAACTGCAACTTAGCTAATATGCTTACTTCTTTTTATACTATGATCAGACCTCGAGAAGAGTTAGTTCTTGAAGGAAAGATGCTGAATGCTAAGTTTTTTAATTCCACGATTTTTAATTACCGTATGCGCGTGAAAGTCATCCAGGAAACACCCTTTCTTTTGGGGAAAAGTTTTTTGATAGATCTTGGTTTTCTGCCAATAGAAAGACTAAAAACTTTTTTTGGTGATGCAAAAGAAGTTACCTTAAAAATAGAGAATACCGACCAAGTTCAAATAGAAAAGTTTTTTGATTTAGATTTTAACACTTGGTCTTTGGTAAAAATTAATGAAACTATTGATAAGGGAAAAAAGGCATGCGAAGAATTAAAGTAGATGCATATAAAGATTAATAGAATTAGCAATCATTTAAGATGATCCTTGAGGATATCAATCAATTGAATCGACTTCTTTATAAGAGATATTTCCAAACTTATCTAGAATTAGACAAAGTTTTGTCATATTTACAAGTGAAAACCAGACCACATCTCTGTATACTTTTTTCACTGATAATCTTACCTATCATTTTAGGAAATAAGTAATTAATAGAATAACGACAGCAGATATAAATCCATAAATATATATTTTTTTTTTCATATCTCTGGAATTTTCCTTAATTGATGAAGTATTTTTTCCAAAAACAACCTCAAAGGTTTTCTGAAGTTTCTCTTTTTCTTTTTCCCTTATTTTCTCCAAATGTGGGACAAAGTCTTCATCATTTTTATTTCTCATTTTTTCTCTATTCTGTTATAAAGTCTTCATCTGGCCTAGTGTGAGTTATAAAGTTTTTCATTTCTTGTGCTAGAGTATAGAATAACTTGTCACCTTTTAGAGCTTCGAGTTTATTGTGGATTAAATCTTCACTTTCAGCCATCCAATAACAAAACCAAAAGTCTTGATCTCCGATCCAAGTTGAAACACATTTGACATTTTCTTCATCATTAGTTGCCTTAAACCAATCACCACTTTTCTTTCCCAGATGAGCTTTAAAAAATATTTTTTTAGTTTCTTCTGAATGAAACGTATGGGTGCACATAAAATGCTTCATATCCTATGCTCCTATCTTTAAACTTAATCTTATGATCTTATAATATTTTATTCCAGAGGAAACGAACAAATTAATTCGTAAGTCAAAGTCTTTCTAACGTCTCGCCTTTCAACGATTGTTTTGTATTGAAAAAATTGGTATTCTGGACACTGGGGAGCCCAATGAAAAAAAAAGTTGTTGTTCGTTCAATAAATAATTTTGATAAAAGTCGTTGTGTCGATATTTTTAAAAGAGAAGATAATAGCTTTGGATATGAGGAGTATAGGAGAGACTTAGAAACAAACGAAGGATGGTATAAAATTGGGTTTCTCGAGCATCTAATATTTACTAATGAAGAAGAAGCATTTACCAATGCTTCTAAAAATATCCTTTGGCTGAATATTGATTATTAGTCCAAAAAATAAAAATTCTATTTTACAGATTGTCGAAGAAGATGAGGATCTAATCAATCTGGTAGATGGAGAAAGCTACTTTATCGTTTGGCGGGAGGGTGTATTTCAAGTTAATGAAATTCCTAAAACGGAAACTGACGGATCAATTATTTTACCAACTGATTCTCTGGTAAGAGTATCACGTAAAACAAAAACAAATATAAATATAGACTTTGAGAATGAGGAAAAATGGAGTGAATTTTGGAAAACGCATACCATATCACACTATAAGATAACAGATGGTTTCAATGTAGATGAAGATTAGTTCATGAATATTTTCATTCTTTTATGCTTTTGAATAAAAAGTGTTCTTTTAATTGAGATGATGGTTTCTAGAGGATCCGAATAGAACCCTAACTATGGATACTTCTTTTCTAACTTCTCACCATTCACTCTTTCATTTTTTCGCTTTATGCGATAATTATCTCACAGATAAAGAGTTGGTATTCTTAATAGATGGAAAATTTTATATTTGATTCAATATTTGCAGGAATTTTTTGTTGTATTGCTATGGACATATGGCAAAGAATTTTGTTTTTGACATTAGATATTCCTCCTTCGAATTGGTCTTCTGCTGGAAGATGGTTGATAATGTTAATTAGTAAAAAAATTTTTGTTAATCAAAATTTAGATAATGAAAGTCCGATTAAATATGAATTACAAATTGGATGGATATTTCACTATTGTGTCGCAATAGGTTATGGGTTTGCCTATTTTTTTTTCCTGAAAGTTTTTGATATCTTTGATACTTCAATTTTCTCTGGCTTCATCTTTGGATTAATTTCAGTAGTCATTCCCTGGTTTTTCTTTCTTCCTATAACTGGAAAAGGTTTTATGGGTAATAAAACACCAAACCCAAATCTAACAAAATTGCTGTCTACTTGCAGTCATGTTGTTTTAGGAATATTTTTAGCAGTCGGTTTCTCTTTTTTAGGTTATTGATACCTTAACAAGGTAGCATACTTCTTTAAGTATGTTTCCAATAAATCAGTTGATCCAGAGGTCATGCAATAGTGAGTGAAAACTTTATTTGGGAAGTCAAATCAGAACAAGAGGCATTTGATAAGTTATTTGAGATCTATGATATAGATGAGTTTAATTTCGTTCATGGAGACCAGGAAGCCGGAAAAATGAACTGATTATTGATGAAATAAATAAGATAGTTATTCAAGCACCCAAACCCTTATCAACCATATATTCAACAATTGATATTAAAAACAATTAAAAGAGATTTTGGATCAATGTTTAAGGAAAAGTTGAAAAATATTAGAAAGGAAACGATACTTATAAAAAACTCTAGTTTCATATAGCCTCAGTCGAGTGGTTCGAAAGAGTGCTTTTTTGCAAATAGACTGTTATTAGGGAAGACATCATGATTTTTATTCTCGTTGCCGTAAAAGAGGAACTTGGTAAAGAAGACCTGCCTGACATACAGATTCATTATACTGGTGTAGGAAAGATAAATGCAGCAATCAAGACCTTAGATATAATAAACAGATATTCTCCATCTTTAGTAGTCAACTATGGAACTGCCGGCAGTTTAAATAAAAATTTGAATGGATTAGTTGAGGCAACAAGATTTTTTCAAAGAGATATGGACGCTACACCTTTAGGTTTCAAGGTTGGTCAAACTCCTTTTGATGATATTGAAGAAATAAATTTTGGAAGCAGTGGATACAGTTGTGGAACTGGAGACTCCTTTGTAACCCAAACACCAAAACTAAAAACAGACATCGTAGATATGGAGGCATATGCTATTGCTAAAATTTGTTATCTTCAGGATATAAACTTTAAATGTTTTAAATTTATTTCTGATAATGCTGATATCGGAGCAAATGACGACTGGATCAAAAATGTGTCAATGGGAAAAAAACTTTTCATTGAAAGAATGAATAATTTTCCGATTAATTGAAAATAATCTTTATAAGCAATAAGTAATTACGAGGTAATTTGAAAAAAAGTTAAAATATATCATGTGTTTGGTTCAACATAATAAGCAAAGCTGTTTAAAATGCTTGTAAATTTGCAACTATTCGGAGAGTAAATTTTATAGGTAATAAGATAAGGTATAGTTAAATTAACTAACTTACCTTTTACAAATATTTTAGTTATATTTCAATAATGAAAAAAGTTGCCATTTTTGTTGATGTTCAGAACATTTATTACACTACAAGACAACAATTTAGTTGTAACTTTGATTACAATAAATTTTGGAAATTAGTAACATCTAATAGAAAAGTTGTTGGTGCATTTGCTTATACAATAAACAAAGGTGATGCAAAACAGATTCAATTTCAAAATATTCTTAGGGGAATCGGTTTTGAAGTAAAACTAAAGCCTTATATTAGTCGATCGGATGGTTCCTCGAAGGGTGACTGGGATGTTGGAATTACAATTGATATTTTGGAATATGCAAGTAAGTCGGATATTATTGTTTTAGCCTCGGGTGATGGTGATTTTGATATTTTGATAGAAAAAATAAGAGCATTGCATAATAATGAAACGGAAATATATGGTGTTGCAAATTTAACTGCCAACTCGTTAAAGAATGCTACTTCAGTTTTTTTTCCAATTGATAATGAACTGCTGTTGAGCTGAATTTGAAGAGATTTAAATGAAACGATCTAAGATTTTTTTACATCCTGAAAAATTGAATCAAATAACTAAAGACTCTTATGAAAATTGGATATTTGATTTGGACAACACATTATATGATATCAATCTTGGACTTTTTCAAAAAGTATCTGAAAGGATAACACTCTATATAATGGATAAACTTTATCTAAAAAAAGAATATGCTGAGCGACTTCAAAGAAAAATGTTTAAAGAGTATGGGCTTACTCTAAGAGGGCTGATGCTAGAAAAAAACATTGATCCAGATAGTTATTTGGATTTTGTTCATAATGTAGCGCATCCGGAGTTGGAAGTGGATTCACAACTTAAAAATTTCCTAAAAAAACTACAAGGCAAAAAGTTTATTTATACAAATGCTTCAAAGAAACATGCGATAAACGTTATGGATGGAATGGGTATAACCGATCAATTTGATGACATTCTGGATATAAAGGGAACAAATTACGTTCCAAAACCAGATCCCCGTTCATATAAAACGATGATAAGCAAATTCAAAATAGTAGGTGAACAGTTAAAGAGAACAGTTTTCTTTGAGGATACAGCAAAAAACCTAAAGCCTGCAAAGAAAATGGGTTTGTCAACTGTATGGATTGAAAACAACTTCAACCATCAGGATTATGAGCTGAATGAGAAATTTATTGATTTTAAATGCAATAATATAAAAGATTTCTTCAATTCGATATCTCTAGATATATAAAAAATCAAATATTAAATCAATTTGGAGGTGAGATAATTTTGTTAGATTGTACGGGATAATAGGCAGAAAAATGCGAGAACTCAATTACCCGGTAAATATTATTCGAACAAATAGAAGAAAAACTGTAAGGATTTATGTCTCTCGCAATTTTGTCAAGCTTTATGTACCTAAAGAAATTTCAGAAAATAAAATTAACGACATATTACACTCTAAAAAGTCCTGGATAATTTCTAAGATAAAGGAGAGGAGTTTACTGCCCCCAAAAGTTCCTAAGAGATATATTAGTGGGCAGCTATTTCCATATTTAGGTCGCAATTATAGTTTAAATTTAAGATTTGGAAGGGAAAATGTCGTAAAGTTAAAGCGAGGACATTTCAATATATTTGTTTTAGAAAATAAAGAAAATTGTGATCAAGTGGTAAAAAAATTGTTGTTTGAATGGTACCTAAGAAAGGCAAAAAAACTTCTTATAAAGAAAACCATCATGTTATCTGAAGAAATGGGTGTTAAACCTAAAACGATTGTTATTAAAGACTACAAATCTAAGTGGGGATCATGCTCAATTAAAGGAGATTTGTGTTATAATTGGCGCATAGTAATGGCGCCTATGCAAGTAGTTCACTATTTGGTTGCCCATGAGTTATGTCATTTATTAGAGCATAATCATTCCCAGAGATTCTGGCAGCAATTATCTTTCTTCTGTTCCCATATAAAAGAAAGCAGGATTTGGTTAAATAAATTCGGAAATAATTTGATTGATCTATGATTTAAAAGCTATTGAAATAGTTCGTTTTTAATCTTTATATTATAGAAAAGAAGGTTTTTTATAAATTAGATTAGCAAAAAAAAAATTAATTTGTTGATTGTTTTTGCTGAATTATCCTATCGACTAGTTTGCAAGGAAAAATATCGGGATGTATTTTGAGGATTTTTATGAGGGTTATAGCTTTGAAACGGGAAAAAGAAGGTTGTCAGAAAAGGATTTGATTTCATTTGCCAAGGAATGGGATTATCAACCTTTCCATCTGGATACAAGCATGGCAAAAACCACAAAATTTAAAGGATTAATTGCCAGTGGATGGCAAACATTGCTGATAGCATTTACCTTGATTTTGGATACAGAAAAAATTAATAAATGTTCTTTGGGTTCTCCAGGTTTAGAAGATGTAAAATGGTTAATACCTGTGAGACCAAATGATACACTAAGTTGTAAAGTTCATGTGATATCTGCCAGATTATCAAAATCGGGGGGATATGGAATAGTAAAAATACTTGTCAAGATTTTCAATCAAGAAAGAGAACTAGTGGCAAGCATGAAAGCTATTTGGATGCTAAAGGTAAGACCAATAGAACTGACTATAAAATAATCATATCACCTTCATTTTTTAATATTATCTAAAGCGAAACTGTTTCAAAATTCGCTGGACTTGTTATCTCTATCAGTTCTAAATCCTCAGAGTGCTCAATTTCTCTGTGGTGGATTTCTGGAGGCTGGTATACTGTATCACCTTTTTGAAAAGTAAAAACCCCTTCTCCCTTGTATTCAAACTTTACCCACCCTTTTAGAATATAGACCATTTGAAATTTCAACTTATGATAATGCCAGTCTCCTTTAGATTGTTCTCCAGCGGTGGCTTTTATTACGTTTGCCCCAAAATCACCAGAGGTTGCGGCATTTATACCAAGGTCGCGGTATTTAAAAAAGCCTCTAAGACCGGACGAAAACTTTTGTTCCTTGGCTCTTGAAATTTTGAACTTCATGTATGTAATCTCTAAAATTAATTTTTTACTCTTCTAGATAACAACATTTTATAAATATTAGTGTCAACCAATAATATTTATAATTCTTGGTCTATTTTTTCAGTTTTAGGATTGAAAGTATGTTATCTTTTTTACCAAAACCTACTCAGTTTAGCTAGATTTAGCTTTTGACATTATTAAAAGGCTTTTAAATAAGGAAGAAATGTGAACCCTTAAAACAGCGAAGATTTAAAAGTCATTTATGTGCCAAAAAAGGAGATGAAAATGAATGATAGAGATGAAGTATTAGAAGTAGTAGAAAAATATATTGAAAGTGCTCACACATCTGACGGGGACCTTGTCAGAGATATTTTCCATGAAGACTCAAAGGTAACAGGTCACATAAAGGGTAAACTTTTGAGGCAATCTAAAGAGGATTGGGTGCAGTTTGTTGAAAATTACCAACCTTCTCCAAAACAAAAAGGACAAAAAAAATATTATGAAATTCACTTGGTAGATGTCGGTATAGAGACAGCTGTGGCAAAGGTTAAGAGTAGTTATATAGATATGATTTTTATGGATACTCTCTCATTTATTAAAGTAGAGGGAAAATGGTTTATATATAACAAAATATTTGAGAGTGTTGAGTAACAAGAAAATTTATAAACTATTTAGAAAAAAGAATTTTTAAAATGCCTTAAAAAGGAGTTGAACATGCAGTCAATAAAAATATTAATCTTTATAAATCTATTTATTGGGCTCTTTTTACCTATGAACCCAGTTATTGCCGGTAGCTTAGATAAAGTAATTTGCTCAGCTATGAAGGGCATGGCTGAACAAGAGTCAAAAAAGGTACCTTTTAATGTAGGCGAATTTTCAGTTGTTCGAATATCTGTTAATTGTGAAAAAAAAACTTTAATAACTGAAAAAAAGCATACCAATTTTCAAAAGGCTGAGTTCAAGGCTAATTTTCAGGAAACTAATCAAAAAAATTGGGAGAAGTTTAACTGTTCCAATATGATTTTTAACACGGATACAGGTTGGTCAACTGTCCAATTAGTCAAAGATAAGAAAGGGATTTTAGTTTCCAAGGTCAGAGCAGATTTCAGTAAATGCTCAGAATAGGAAATAGGTAATTATTTTCCTCTAATGAAATTATTAAAAAAGGTATGAGCTATGGAAATAGTAAGACCTTATTTAGAAGATGATAAAGCGAATGTTATCTTGCTATGGAAATCTTATAATCTCATACGAGAATGGAACAATCCATTTTTAGATATAGATAGAAAATCTTTTTCTCGTAATGGAAAAATATGACCAAATTATAGCTAGTATCATGATTGGTTATGACGGTCACTATGGGGTTTTAAATTATTTGGCAGTAGATCCTAAGTTTAGGATTGAGGGTATAGGTATTAGGTTAGTAAAGCTAGCATAAGACAAGCTGAAAAATCTTGGTTACCCAGAAATAAATTTGCTGGTCAGAGAAACAAATATAGAGTTAAGAGAATTTTATAAAAAGTTAGGTTTTGAAATGCAAGAAGACGTAGTAATATTCGGAAAAAGGTTGATACCAGATTCTGATTAATTAGTTGCAATGATTTTATAGCTATTTTCTATCATAACAATAAATTGACTACCATTAATAAAAATAGGCTTAAGAGAACTTTAGTATGATAAAAAAGAGAAAGAATGAGTTAAATACACAATCGGTATTGTCGATGAAGGGCTCCGGGTATTATTCTCAAAAAACTGCTGGCGCCAAGAACGCTATTGATTCAATACAAGATTTGGTTAACGTATCTGTTTCTGATCTGCCTAAAACAGAATTCTTGAGATTTGCAGATTATGGATCAGCTGATGGTGGGACAAGCCAAGAGTTTTGGTTTAGGTTTGTAAAAAAAATAAGAGAGAATGGAGATAGCCGACCTATAGAAATACTGTATACAGATTTAGCTTCTAACGACTTTACAACGCTATTTAAAACAATGCAAGGTCTGGGAGAAAAAAGAGATTTTGCCTATCAGAAGATTTTTGGAAATGTTTTCGTTCATGGTTGCGGAACCGGGTTTCACCAACAGTTGTTATCGAACGAGACCTTATCAATGGGGTTTTCGGCAACGGCAATGCATTATGTTTCTGAGAAGCCATGTCATATACAAAAGCATGTCCACATGGTTGGGGCAAACCCTCAGGAAAGAAAAGAATTTGAAGATCAAGCTGCAAAGGACTGGGAGGCTATTCTTCTAGCGAGAGCTAAAGAGCTATCGGTTGGAGGCCGATTTTTTTGTATGAATTTTGGTATAGATGAGCAGGGAAGATACTTAGGAAATACTGGTGGGCATTCTATGTTTGACAAGTTTAACGAACATTGGCTATCTCACTTTAAAGAAGGATTAATCTCCGAAGAAGAGTATATATCAGCTACCTTTGCGCAGCATTATAGAACTGTGGAAGAATTTTGTTATCCTTTTAAGAATAAAGAGTCAGCTGTTTCAAAAGCTGGCTTGAGACTTTTATCTTGTAAAACCAAGTTGACCAAATGTCCATATAAAAATTTCTTTGAAAATAATACTGATAAAATGACACCTCTTGAATATGCAAAAAGTTTTATCCCTACAACTAGAAGTTGGTCAGAAACAGTTTTTAAAACAGCTCTTAGTAGAAGAAAATCTGAAGAAGCAGAAGAATTAGTAGACTCTTTTTATAAAAAGTATATGGATCAAGTAATAGAGAATCCAAAAGGCCATTCTATGGATTATATTCATATAATTATGGAAATTGAAAAAACATAAGTTTTAAATTGAGAAATAGACTTTAATCTATTCTGAGCATAGCAAATTAAGAGCTACTTCCTGCCATTTTTCTTTTGATGAGCTTTTAATAATCATTGTAGTAGCTATACTTTTGAGTGAAACACCTGATGCAGCCGATATTTCTTCAAAATTGTCAACAAAGAATTTCAGTACATCCTCATCAATTTTTGCATTCTCATTTAAGTTATCCATTGTAAATTACCCAATGACAGAAGACTTCGTAATTATTGATATATGAAATTTCAAGTAATACAATAAAATACTTATAAAAATTCTTTAGAAGGAGGTGATTTTTTAGTGACTAAAGTTGCAATTATCACGGGTGCAGGCTCTGGTGTAGGGAGGGAAACGGCAAAGAAACTCTCTGAAGATGACAGTTTAGTAATATTAATTGGAAGAAGAGAAGAAAAATTGAAAGAAACTCAAGATTATTGCTCCAATGAAACTTGGGTCATGCCAATGGACGTAAGTAATATTAATGAAGTAAAAAACTGTTTTGAGAAAATTGAAAAGGAATATTCTAGGCTAGATTTGGTCTTTAATAATGCGGGCGTATTTATTCCAGGGAAAACAGCTGATCAAGTTTCTTATGATGAATGGAAATATGTTATCGATACGAATATAAATGGTATGTTTTTATTTAGTAAGTTTGCCTTTTCCTTGATGAAAAAGCAAGCCCCTCAGGGCGGACGAATAATCAATAACGGTAGCATATCCTCTATAACACCTAGACCAGGGTCACTCGCTTACACCACTACAAAACATGCTGTAACTGGAATGACAAAATCTTTATCGTTAGACGGTAGGCCTTACAATATTGTATGTAGTCAAATAGATATTGGAAATGCAGAGACCCCAATGACAACAAATATGAAAAATGGCATTTTACAAGCGTCTGGATTAACTGAAAAAGAACCTGTGTTTGACCCAGTTTATGTAGCAGAGGCAGTATTAAATATCTCAAAATTGCCACTTGATACCAACATACTTAATATGACAATCATGGCTAGTAAAATGCCTTTTGTTGGAAGAGGTTAAAAATCCTTAAAATGCAATTTGTAACTTTTTAAGAAAGATCACAAGATGGGAAAAAATAGGGATAAGGCTGAACCTGAAATTCAGTTAGAAAATGAAAGAATAAGAGTTACAAGATATTATTTTAGTCCAGGCGCTGAGACCGGGTTTCATGAACATTTTTGGGACTATGTGGTGGTTCCTCAGACTGATGGTGAATTGCTTTTAATTAATGAAAAAGGTATTGAAATCAAGGCTGAGCTCAAAGAGGGTATATCTTATTATCGGAAATCTGGTGTGAGACACAATGTCATAAACAACGGAAAAAAGGATTTAATTTTCATTGAGATCGAAATTAAAGGAACCACTTAGTAGTATAAGCTTTCAGGAGTGAAGCTTTGCGCCTTTTGTAATTTTGTCGACTATTTTTTTTTCTTCTCTGATTGCTAATCCAACTATAGGTAAATTTTCGCTGTAGTATCTTGAAACAGTTTCTCTGTTAGCCTCGTCGTGACCTGAGGTGAACATATCACTTATATAAATTGAGGCTAGTAGGGACCTATTACATATTCGTTCGTGAATTTTTTTGAGAGTTTTATCCTCTCCACTCAGTACTATTACCGGCTGTCTGTTTAGTGGCAAATATTGATACTTTGACTTATCTTTATAATTTTCGCCAATCAAATCTGGGTTTTGACCAATAATGCCACTCGTTAGAAATGAAGTTACATTTAATTTTTGCCATACCTCTAGGGAATCTAGCAAAATAATAGCTATTTTTGTATCAAACAAGTTTAGTCTCCTTCTAATTACTTTCCCAATTAATATAGATTGCTAATAATGCAATTAATAGGATCATTAAAAATATATATCATGCAAAATGACACCTCTATTAGAAAAAAGCTTTTGAGGAATCTCAGTTTCCTTAAATTTTAGCTCAGCCTCTCTAAACAATAGTTGGCAAGCAACAAAAGCTTTCTCATCTTTATACTCCCACATGTTTCCTAATCGTTGCACTCCATCTTTGTTAAACACTTGGCTTACTGTTTGCCGTAAAGCACCAGATTCAGTGAATTTAGATTTCATATCTAAAACCACATTTTGCCACGCGTTACCTCCAACTATCAAATCGCTCTTGGATTGAAAGTCTTGGGTAATATAGCTCATAATTTTTGACTCTATCATTTTTCTTACCCCTTATAGTGATATTGAATTCTATTAAAAATAACCGATATACGGTATATTAAAATTTATTATTGAATAATGCTGATTATTTTGAGAAAGAACTAAAAAGAAAATAGGGGCAGTTGTCATGTGGAAGATAAAATATAATCTAGTTAAAAGTCTTAATCTTCTTTGGTTAATTTGTTTTTGCACAATAATTTTTTTCCCTGCAAAAACTATATTGAATGCTGCGGAATTCACAATTGACTTAAAAAGCTATTCTTATGAAGAATTGGATTCGAATAATCAATTTTTTATGTCAGACAAATCTTCTGATCCCTTTGTTGGATTTGGGATTAGAGAATGGGACCTAGGAGTTTTTGAAGATAGTGAGAACAAGTCTCTTTGGAAATTACTTTATACAATTGAGTACAGCAGGGGAAGGGTCAATTACAACTCAAATGGCACGGGTACAATGGTAAAAAATTACTCTCGAGGTAGATTAGAGGCTTACTTGAGCAAGGAAATTTATGTTAACAAAAAAAGGGCAAGACCTTATATTGGGTTAGGTTATAGAGAGCTATTTGATAATAGCGCCAATCAAGTAACTTCTACAGGGGCTATTGGTTATAACAGAATCTCACAATACTATTTTTTGCCAGTGGGAATGATTTGGTACATAAATGAATTTTGGTCACTAAAATCTCAATATAATTATTTGTTACAAGGCAAGCAGACCAGTTACATAAAGGACGCTCTACCAGCAACATATAATGTAAATCCCATTAACACTCAGAGCATTGGAGGAGGTTTAGACTTTACCTTAAATAAAAAACTGATTTCTAACTGGTATTATTACGGATTTATTAGGCTCTGGGATTTAGGGGCATCCGATGCTGTATCATGTTCTGCTTCCTCAAATTGTATTGAACCAAAAAACTCAACTAGTGAAATAGGCGTAGGGATTTCTTTTACTTTTTAGAACTGGCAATTACCTTGAATATAGAAAAACGGGAGTTGAATAAATGAAGCTAGAATTACATCACATAAATTTTGCAACAAGAGACGTAGATAAAATGAGCAAATTTTATAAGAAAATATTACAATTAAAAATTGAAACAAATGATTTGCCGGTCCTTGAAAAGAAAAGAGGTTACTCAGGTGATGTTTCTTTCGTAAGCGATGGACATATTCAAATGCATATTGCGGAAAAAGATTTAGAGGTAAATTTTAAAACAGGACATTATATTAATCCAGTAGAAAAAGGGCATATAGCCTACAGAACGGATAATATAGAAGAGTTTAAGAAACATTTAATAAAAAATGGGATAAAGTTTACTGATTGGGGCAACATAGGTGTATCTGGTTGGGATCAAATATTTTTCTATGACCCAGATGGAAACGTAATCGAAGTACATCAAAAAAATACCAATTCTAACTGATACAAGGATTTTCTTTTTATATCATCTAATTATAAATGGATTAGCATTTGATGTCTCATGAGCAATCCATACTGATTTTAACTGTAAGAACTCTTTTATAGACTCTTGACCACTCTCTCGTCCCTGCCCCGATCTTTTATAACCACCAAAAGGGGACATAAAACTTACCGCTCTATATGTATTAATCCATACAGTACCTGCTTTTAATTTATCAGACATTCTAAGTGCTCTTCCTATATTGCTAGTCCAGACTCCCGCTGCCAGACCAAACAAAATATCATTGCCAATTTCTACGGCTTCCTTTTCATCTTCGAATGGGATAATTGATAAAATTGGTCCAAAAACTTCTTCTTGAGCAATTCGCATCTCGTTTTTGACACCTATAAAAATCGTGGGCTCTACAAATCTGGAACCCATAGAACCAGGGCCCTCATATTGTTTTCCCCCTAATACGCAATTTGCTCCTTCATCCTTAGCAACTTTTATATAATCAATAATTTTTTTAAACTGTGGTTCAGTCGTAACTGGTCCAACGTTTGTTTCTTTGGACATAGGGTCCCCTATCTTCGCCTCTCGCGCTATGGAAACTAATCTTTTAACGAATTCATCATGGATTTCTTTTTGAACTAATAATCTTGATCCTGCTATGCATGTTTGTCCAGTGGCTGCAAAAATACCTGATATCACTCCCATAACGGCTGCATCAACATCTGCATCATTAAAAACAATGTTTGGTGATTTTCCGCCTAGTTCAAGAGTAACAGGCATTATTTTTCTTGCTGCCCTTTCATAAATTTTTTGTCCAGATATATCTGACCCAGTAAATGCAATCTTAGATACATCCTTGTGATCAACAAGAGGCTGGCCAACTTCTAATCCAAATCCAGTTACACAGTTAATAACGCCTGCAGGAAAACCTGCTTCTTCAGTCAATGTCATAAATTCAAGGGTAGAAGCAGACGTAAACTCGCTTGGTTTGATAACAGTTGTGTTTCCTGCAGCCAAGGCAGGTGCTAACTTCCAAGCTAAAAGAAGAAGTGGTGAATTCCATGGAGTTATCAATCCTACAACTCCGTAAGGTTCGTGTTTTGTAAAGTTGAATATACCAGATTTATCTATTGGTAGAACAGCACCTTCAATTTTGTCGGAAAGCCCTCCAAAATATCTATACCACTCGGCAAGATATCTCGTTTGCGTGCCCATTTCTGCTAAAAGTTTACCGTTGTCACGTACTTCTATTTCTCCTAACCTGGTCGCCTCTCTTTCAATAACTTCTGCCAACTTTACAAGGATCTTGCCTCGCTCAGTTGGTTTCATTTCCCCCCAAGTGTCATTAAAAGCTTTTTTTGCCGCATGGACCGCAAGGGATACGTCAGTTTCGTTTCCTCGTGCTATTTGGGCCCATACTTCGCAAGTGTATGGATTATCTGTTTCAAAATATTTGCCTGATTCCGGTTTAACCCATTGCCCATTTATATAAAGATCATATTTTTTCAAAATCAAACCTTAATCACAATCGAATAATTAAAACTAAACTTTTTAAATTTATGCACTATTATATCATACAATATGAAAGTCTGGATTTTTTTTGGCAACTTTTTTTATGAGCAAAGTAAATAATATAGGCAAAATTAAAAAGTGGGAGGATTAATTGATAAGGCTTTTATTGATTTGGTTTTGTACTTGCCTATCACTTAATACCGCCAATGGGCATGAAATAATCCATAAAAAAATAACCATTTATCATCCATATTTAATAATTGATAATAAATTCAAAGCTCATGCCTTTATGTCTATAGAAAATTTAGGTGATCAAAGCGAATTTTTAATCGGAATAAAACCAAAATTTTCCAAAACTTATGAACTATTTAGAATCGATGAACAAGGTAATACATCAGAAATAAATTTAGGTAAGGGTTTAGAGATACCTGCGGGGCAGGCCGTATATTTTGAATCAGAAACAATAGGCCTCATATTTTCAGACTTGAAAGAAGGTATTAGCTGGTTTAATCCACATCTAGCAACATTTGTTTTTAAAAATGCGGGAATGATCGAACTAGATTTTGAGGTAGAACCCTGATCTATGTTTGATGTTTTAATAATTATTGAATTTTTGATATAGTATAGTGTTAGCAAAAAGTGTATTATAAAATCCTAATGAAAAAGGATTAAAAATGAAATCCCCTAATAGGTCAAATTTTAAACCTCTGATTATAACGAACATCATATTTATCATCTTTTTCTTAATTATTGTAATTTCTGGCCTTTAGAAGACGATAAATATTAACGCAAAAGAGTAAAATTTTTTTATGAAATGGGTAGCAAGCCTTGAAAAACGAAAAAATGGTCGTTTTTGAAAATTGAGTAAAGATGGAAAATAATATTATGTTACCTAAAGTCAAAATCAGTAAATTATTGATTTTTTTATTTTTGATGTTCCTCCTAGGATGTTCAAATTCAAAAGTCGAAAATTTAAACCTTAATAATCAGCCCTTTGATTTATTCCAATATTTTCAAGGGAAAACTAAAGCCTGGGGCACAGTGGTAGATAGATTTGGAAATTTTCAGAAGAGTTTTTCTGTCGAGATGATAGGAACTTTAGAAAAAGATAAACTTATTTTAAATGAGTACTTTGTATATGATACTGGCGAGAGCGAGAATAGAGAATGGATTATTGAGAGGATAGGGCCTCTTGCTTACAGAGGAGTATCTGAGAACATAATTGGTTTTGCAGAAGGTAAAGAATTCAAAAACACTATGAATTTTATATACAAATCAAATATTCAAATTGCTGGTAGAAACATTAAAGTTGAGTTTGATGACTGGTTTTTAAGGCCTGATGTAGATACTGTCATAAATAGGGCAGAAATAACAAAATTCGGGATAAAACTAGCTGAGGTCTCTATCTTTTTTAGAAAGTAGCGAAAGTTTGGAAGCAAAAAAGTGCTTTGGATTTCAATAACTATATTAGCTAGTTTATCTCAAACTTTAAGAAGTGTTTCTCAGAAAAATATCATAAACGAAGTTGGAGTTGTAAGCTCAGCGTATTCCAGGTTTATTTTTGCGCTACCTTTTTCGTTTTTGCTTTTAATATTCTTTATTCCTTATAATGATCCGATTTTTTTGGAGTCAACAAAACCAGTTACCTTGTCTTGGTTATTTTTGGCAAGCATTTGTCAAATCTTGTTTACTGTTCTTTTAATAAAGTTATTCACTCTTCGATCTTTTGCTATTGGAATTGCCTTTTCAAAGACAGAGGTAATCCAAACCACAATTTTAGAGATATTAATTCTAGGGTTCATTTTAACCACTGAATTGTTTGTAGCAATTTTAATCGGTTTTGTAGGTGTTTTATTTATATCGAAACTTAATTTGTTTTCTTCATTCACAGAAAAGAAAATACTTACCAAACAGGTTATAATTGGCGTTTTTTGTGGCATTTTTCTTGGCTTAAGCTCTGTGCTCTACAAGGCATCATTAGATAATATCTCAGGAGTATTTTTGTATAAAAAAGTAATAACCTTGTCTTGCTTTGCTCTTCTCTTACAAACGATTGTTATGGGAAGCTATATTTTCTTTTTTTCAAAAGAAAGCTTAATTAAACTAATATATATTTGGAAAAAGGGTTTGCCAGTTGGTTTTTTTGGCTGTAGTGCAACTTTTTTTTGGTTTTACGCGTTCTCTCTAACTGATGCTACCTATGTAAGAGCAGTAGGACAATTAGAAATTGTTTTTTCCGTAGCAATTTCTTATCTGTTTTACAAAGAGAAAATTACAATTATTGAATTATTTGGTATTGTTTTTATTTTTATATCTATTTTAGCTTTGTTACAATATCCTTCCTGAAACTTATTAATTTACAACAAATGTTTTTAAGACTAATTTTTCTGGAGCTATTATTATTTTCTGTTATTTTTTTCTTTTTAAGAAGTAGGCTTAAAGAAGATTATAATAAACGTGTTTCTAAAATATTTATCTATTTTTGCATAGGTTTTTTAATTGTACAAACAGGGGTTTTCTTTTTCTTATCTATATGATTTAGTGTAAGTTTGAGACAATATTTGCAATAACGTTTGCACGCTTTTCTATGCTGTCGATGTATATATGCTCTTTTAGAGTATGGTAGTTTTCCCCCAACGTTCCCAGTCCATCAACTGTAGGGACATTGAGAGCACCACTAAAATTTCCGTCTGACCCTCCACCCATACTTCCATGCGAAAATGGCAGATTCAAACCTTTGCATATTTCTTGAGTCAGATTAAACAGCTTTTTAGTACCTTCGTTCAATTCCCAAACGGGTCTTACAACGCTTTGCTCTACTGAAAACTTAATTTCTGAATTTTTCTTGTTCATAGCAAGAATAGTAGCTATCCCTTCATCTAAATTTTTTTGTTTTTTTGCCATTGATATTACCTCTGCGTCGCAGGTAGAGCTAACGCAATTAACCCATTCTCCTCCATTAATAACACCCACAGAAAAAGTTCTGTTTTCATCAGACATTTCTTCTAATTCAATAATTTTTTTTGCCATTTCTTTTATTGCAGACTTTCCGGCTTTTGGATTTATTCCGGCGTGAAAGGGAATGCCTTCCGTTCTCAATTTAAATCTTGCTATGGCGTAACGTCCTGATACGTAACCTCCGTCCGGCAAACCGGGTTCTGGTACCAGAACATATTTCGATCTTAAGGATTCTGATTCTATTAACTCCCTGGTGCTGGGAGAGCCAATTTCCTCGTCTGAAGTAATTAGAAACTTGATTCCTAGTTCTGGAAGTTTGTTTTCTTTTTGTAACATTCTTACAGCTTCAATTGCTATAAGATTTCCACTTTTCATATCAAAGATGCCCGGTCCATAACATTTATTTCCCTCTATTCTGAAAGGAAGTTTTTTTATTGTGCCAATGGGATGGACAGTATCCATATGACCCATAATTAGGATTCCTGGTTTATCAATGTTCTCAGAGGTTTCATTAAATGAAGCTCGCAAGCAATCGCCTAGGTTATTTTTCCCTGGAATACGTTCAATTCTACCCCCCATTTCAGCTAAGTGATTGCTACATAAATCCATCATATTATTTACAGCCTGATAATCAAAGGTAGGACTCTCTAAAGTCACCCATCTTTCCAAAATTCTTAAAATAGAGTTGGTATCAAATCTATATTGCTTGACCTCACGCATGCTGATAATAAAGACTATTTACAAGCTATTAAACCAGATAAAGAATTGTGTCCACCGGCCGTACTAACAACTTTGCCAAGATTTGTTATGTTGTAGCCAGATTTACATAGGCTTAGAGCTTTTTGGTCCCAAGCGTTTTTCAGCTGTTTAGCATTTCCATCTTTTATAGCCACTTGAACAGTCCTCGCAGGGTTTCCTGAAAACATACTCGAGGTGCAAGAAGAAATAAATATCCCTGCAGTGAGTATTATTAATAATTTTAATGCTTTTAATATCATCAGTTACCTCCAGATTTTTCTGATACAAAGTATAGCAGAAACCAGTGTAATTTAATGTCTTTTTTTACAATTTTTTTATATTTCTCTTAATTATTATAAATTTTGGTCTTTTTCAATTTCTATAGATGTTATTCTTTGATTTATGAAATCTACGTCTTTCACTAACGTGTTTCGGACTAATTTAAGAAAATCTGAAACCTTTTCACCCCAGTAAGAAGCGCTTTCAATAGCTTGTTGGTCTCCTTTTGAGGAGTTAATTTCTAAAATAGTTTCTGTAACGATCTTTATCCGTTTCATGATTTTTTTAACTAAAATGATATTTTTCTAATTTTTTCCTAGTCGTTTCAGGAATAGACTCTGATTTTTCTGTCCTAAAATTATAATTGACATATATTGACTTCCCTTTTGCACACAATCTATCCGTCTGATGCAACTCCTCTTTTATAGTAAAAGAGGAATTTCCGATCTTTTCTATCCCAGTTCTGATTTCTACGTCATTAGCTAAATAAATTTGATCGACATATTCCACTTCCACTTTTACTAGGGCCAACCTCCAATTCTTGAAATCCAATTTAGGGGAAAATATTCTGAAAATTTCTCTTCTCCCGGCTTCAAACCATATAGGAACAAAAACATTATTTATGTGTCCTACACCATCCGTTTCAGATACCCGTGGAGTTATATCAGTAACAATCAATTTTTTTTAATCCTATGAAAGTTAATATTGATAATCTTAGTTACAAAATCTTATACTTAAAAGTCTCGGTTGTGGTAAATAAAAATAAATAAGAAGATAAATGTTTATTCACTTAAAATTAAAATCTACATATTCTCTTTTAGAAGGAGCAATTTTTCCTAAGGACTTAGCAAAAAGATGTCTAGAATTCGGGATGCCAGCAGTGGGCATTTCTGATAGGGGTAATTTATTTGGGGCACTTGAATTTTCTGAAATTATTGCTGATCACGGAATTCAACCCATTATTGGATGTCAATTACCTATAAATTTAGATAGTATTTTGGACAGTCAGAGTCGTAATTTATCGAATACTTCCATGGTATTCATAGCAAAGAACGAATTAGGATATTCAAATTTAATTAATCTTTCGAGTGAACTTCATTTATCCGAATCCAATAAACTTAATGGTTTGGCCTTAGATAAAATTACCGATCGATCAGATGGGCTTATATGTATATCTGGTGGGTCAGAAGGGCCTATGAATAAGTTGTTTGAAGACACAAAAGAAAATTTAGCTAGAGATTTGATAGAAAGAATAAAGAATATCTTTGGTGATAGGTTTTATCTTGAACTTAACCGACACCCCTCGCAGGACGGTCGAAGGGAAATGGCTTCTGATGTAGAAAAATTTATTCTTGAAAACGCTGATTGTTACAATATCCCGTTGGTAGCTACTAACGACGTTTATTTTTTAGATAAGAGCTTGTATGAGCCTCATGATGCACTGTTATGCATAGCGGAAGGAAATTATGTAGATCAAAAAACGGATAGAAGATCTCTCAGTGAGGATCATTTTTTCAAGTCCTCTGAACAAATGAAAGATTTATTTAGAGATATTCCTGAGGCTATTACTAATACCTTAGAAATAGCAATGAGATGTTCGTTTAGGCCGGAACCCAGAGATGCCATTTTACCAAAATTCTCGACTGATGCTAATAATGATTTAATACTTCAATCTAATGAAGGATTAGAGATCCGATTTAAAAATATGAAAAAAGCATATGATAAAGATGTTTACTATCAGCGATTGAAATATGAGCTAGATGTAATAAAGAATATGGGATTTAGTGGTTACTTCTTAATCGTGGCTGATATTGTTAAGTGGGCAAAAAACAAAGGTATCCCCGTAGGTCCTGGGAGGGGATCAGGAGCAGGTAGTCTAGTCGCATATGCTTTGACAATCACCAACTTGGATCCATTAGAATATTCTCTTTTGTTTGAGAGATTTTTGAATCCCTCCAGAGTATCGATGCCAGATTTTGACATTGACTTCTGTATGGATAGGCGAAGCGAAATAATCGAATATGTACAGCAAAAATACGGAAAGGAAAATGTTGCGCAAATTATAACTTTTGGCGCCCTTTGGTCAAGGGCAGCAGTGAGAGATATTGGAAGAGTTCTACAGCTCCCATATTCAAGAGTAGATAAAATATCTAAACTTATTCCTTATGAAGGGACTAAGCCCATGAGCTTAGGTGAAGCTCTGAAAAAAGAGAATGATTTAATTCAAGAGGCTAATAGTGATCCACAAGTGGATAGAATGCTTAAAATAGCCAGAGATCTTGAGGGGGTGCTTCGAAATGCTTCAACTCATGCGGCTGGGGTAGTCATCGGAGATAGAAAATTAGTTGATTTAGTTCCTCTTTATCAGGATCCAAGGTCAGATATGCCTGCGACCCAGTTCACTAAAGACTGGGTGGAAAGAGCGGGTTTAGTTAAATTCGATTTTTTAGGTTTGAAAACATTGACGATAATTAAAGAGGCAGTTGATTTAATTTATAATGTACAAGGAATTAAATTGGATATTGATCAAATCCCCTTTGATGATTTAAAAACTTTTGAGATTTATTCTGATGCGAGAACATTTTCTGTTTTTCAGGTTGAGAGTAAAGGGATGAGGGACGCTTTAATCGATCTTTGTCCAAATTCACTTGAGGACATAATTGCTTTGGTCGCGCTCTATAGACCTGGTCCTATGGAAAATATTCCTGCTTTCTGTGAGGTAAAAAATGATCCTGAAAAAAGGCAATATTTGCATAAATCTATTGATCATATTCTTGATGAAACACATGGTATTATTGTATATCAGGAGCAGGTAATGGAGATAGCTCAGAAAATGGCTGACTACTCTCTAGGAGAAGCAGACCTTCTTAGAAAGGCCATGGGGAAAAAAATAAAAGAGGTTATGGATGCAGAAAAACCAAAATTTCTCAGTGGGGCGAAGAAAAACGACATTGAGAGGCGTACAGCCGAAGGTATATGGAACCTCTTGGCTAAGTTTGCCAATTACGGTTTTAATAAATCTCATGCAGCCGCTTACGGTGTTCTAAGTTATCAAACTGCATACTTGAAACGACATTTCACTTCAGAATTTATGACAGCTGCTCTTAATAGTGACATTCATAATATTGAAAAGTTTTCTAAATATTATGACGATTTGGTAGATTTTGAGATAACGCTTAAGTCACCCTGCATAAATATTTCAGATGTTAAGTTCTCCGTGAAAAATGGAGAAATTGTGTTTGGTTTAGGGGCAATAAAAAATGTCGGAATGGATGTTATGTCAAAAATTGTAGAAAATAGGGAAAACATTGGTTTATTCACCGATATCTTTGATTTTGCCAAAAGAATAAACTTGAAAAAGGTTGGTAAAAGGCCGTTGGAGATGCTAGTTGTGTCCGGAGCATTTGAGTCATTTAACCTTGAAAAGGAAGCGATGCTGGAAAATTTAGAGGAATTAGTAAATTACTCTCTGGCCTGCCATGATGAAAGTAGTTCAGATCAGGTTAATCTTTTCCATGACCATACGGAAACATTACTGAAACCTAATTTTGTCACTAAAAATAAATGGAGTTTTTCCCAGCAAGTAAAAGAAATTCATGATGTTACGGGAATTTATTTTGTCTCCCCATACAAGCTTAAACCTGACTTTTATAGATCCATGGGAATAAAACCATATGACACATTTGAAAAAACTAGAGAAGAAATGAAAACGATTCTAGTAGCAGGCTATATTACAGATGTAAAGTCACGGGTTACGAATAATGGTATGCAATACTTTTTAGTAAAACTCATTGATCATACAAATAAAGGCTTTGAGGTTTTTATATTTCCTGAAAGGCTTTCAGCTCATAATGTAGACATAGAGGTAGAAAAATTCGTTCTTTTAGTATGCGAAAAATCGAAGGACCAGAATGGTTTCAACAGAGTTTCAGTGAAATCAGTGAGAGATTTAGAAAAATTTTTAAAAGACAGAGAAAGAAAACGCTATCATTTAGTAATAGGCCCCGATTGTAAGATAGGTAAACTCTCAATGCTTTTAGAAGAGGCAATTTTAGAAAAATCTTCAAAAGAGGGGAATGTTCTGATAACAGTTAAAAGTGAAACTAGTGAAAGTGACCCTACGAACATTTCTTTACCTAATTTATACGAGATTAGTTCCGAAAAAATTGAAGATCTGAGGTCGGTAGAGGGTGTTTTAGATATTAGAGCAGATTGATCCGGTCGATATGACTAAAAAAGAGAAAAAAAGCCGAGCCAAAGCAATCAACCCTAAGGGTTTCAGGGATTATTTTCATCCATATTTGAAATTAAGAGATCGCGTTCTCAAGATTATTAGCGAGACATATGAATTATATGGATTTGAAAAACTTGAAACACCAGCAGTTGAAACTTTGGATGCTTTAGGAAAATTTCTGCCTGATATTGACCGTCCTAACGAAGGGGTTTTTGCTTGGAAGGA
>CACFNV010000007.1 GCA_902567635.1 uncultured Alphaproteobacteria bacterium | reverse complement strand
TTTTACCCCACAGCGACCTCAACGCTGCGCGTCTACCGATTCCGCCACAGCCGCACTTTAAAGAGAGTTGCTAATCTCTATATAATTATGATAAAAATATTCTTAACGCAACAGATTATATATGTCGAATTACCTTAATGATAGAATGGAAATTTTCAGAAAATTTGGTAGATTATGTAGTTGCCGAAGAATTTATGGTCAAGCGTGTAAACCAAATAATATCGAATGAAAAATCCGAGCTCATATGGGTGTTAGAACATAATGATATTTACACCCTCGGGACCTCCTCAAATAAACTTGATATTTTAATGCCAAGCAAAATCCCTACTCATGTGACAAAAAGAGGCGGTCAAATAACTTACCATGGGCCTGGGCAGAGGATTATTTATTTGTTAATTGATTTAAGAGATAAAGAAAGAGATGTAAGAAGATTTGTATGGTTAGTTGAAGAATGGATAATCGCAGTGTTGAAAGAAATTGGGATAAAGGGTTTTAGGATAAGGGGTTTAGTTGGTGTCTGGGTAGAAGATAAAACAAAAAAAAATAAAGATGGTTCTTTCCATCATAAGATAGCGTCAATAGGTTTAAGGATAAGAAAATGGGTTACCTATCATGGTCTATCTTTAAATTTAAATCCTAATTTAAAACATTTCGAGAATATTGTACCTTGTGGTGTCCGTGACAAGGGGGTAACCTCCATTCAAAAAATTATTGGAAAAGTCTGTTCAAAAGAAATAGATGAACTATTTGAAAAAAAATACGCCGAAATTTTTAAATAATTTGGACAAAAAACATGCGTCGAAGAGTAGCTAAATTAAGTCTAGAAAAAAAAAAGATAGTGGATTATATATAGTGGAATAGAATTTTTATTCCAGTTACTAATAAGTTTTTAGGGGACCTCACAATGGTAGATGTAACAAAAGATATAGAGCATGCTCATGAACGCCAGAGCTTTTTTACTCGTTGGTTCATGTCAACTAATCACAAAGATATTGGAATTCTGTATATAGTAACAGCGGCTCTCTTAGGTTTTATCTCAGTGGCTTTCACTGTTTACATGCGATTAGAATTAATGGAACCTGGAGTTCAATATATGACAACAGAGGATGGGCTTCCCAACGGTCATATGTGGAATGTGTTAATCACAGGTCACGGTATTCTTATGATGTTTTTTATCGTTATACCTGCTTTATTTGGTGGCTTTGGCAATTATTTTATGCCTCTAATGATTGGAGCGCCAGACATGGCTTTCCCAAGAATGAATAATCTGTCTTACTGGCTATATGTTGCTGGAGCCTCTTTAGCCGTATGCAGTTTATTAGCACCTGGTGGAAACGGCCAATTAGGATCAGGTGTCGGTTGGGTTTTGTATGCTCCATTATCGACAAGTGAGCAAGGAATGTCTATGGACTTAGCAATATTTGCAATTCACTTGTCAGGCGCGTCGTCCATTTTAAGTGCTATAAATATGATTACAACTTTTTTGAACATGCGTGCCCCAGGAATGACTTTACACAAGACGCCTCTATTTCCTTGGTCGATAGTAGTAACAGCTTTTCTTATTTTACTATCGCTACCAGTTTTGGCAGGAGCTATTACAATGCTTCTCACAGATAGAAATTTTGGAACAACATTCTTTGATCCAGCGGGAGGCGGTGATCCAGTACTTTATCAACATCTTCTTTGGTTTTTTGGGCACCCTGAGGTATATATGATAGTTATTCCAGGTTTTGGGATTGTGAGCCATGTTATTGCTACGTTCTCCAAAAAACCTATTTTTGGATATCTCCCAATGGTTTATGCTATGATAGCTATTGGAGCGCTAGGTTTCGTGGTATGGGCCCATCACATGTACACCGTTGGAATGTCTGTGACACAACAAGCCTATTTCATGCTTGCAACTATGGTTATTGCTGTTCCAACAGGTATAAAGATATTTTCTTGGATTGCCACTATGTGGGGAGGGTCTATAGAGTTCAAGACCCCGATGCTATGGGCTATGGGTTTTCTGTTTTTATTTACGTTTGGAGGGGTAACAGGAATAGTGCTTAGTCAAGCTGGCCTTGATAGGCAGTATCACGACACCTACTATGTGGTTGCACATTTTCACTACGTTATGTCTCTCGGAGCAGTATTTTGTATTTTTGCAGGCATATATTATTGGATAGGAAAGATGAGTGGGAGACAGTATCCTGAGTGGGCAGGGAAATTGCATTTTTGGACAATGTTTATTGGGTCAAACATCACTTTTTTCCCTCAACATTTTTTAGGAAGACAAGGAATGCCTAGGAGATACATCGATTACCCTGAACAGTTTGCTCTTTGGAATTATATTTCCTCAATAGGAGCTTTCATATCTTTTGGGTCATTTGTTTTTTTCTTTGGCATTGTCTTTTATACTTTAATCTGGGGTAAAAAAATCAAAGAGAAAGCTTACTGGGGCGAACATGCAGACACTTTAGAGTGGACATTACCAAACCCTCCACCAGAGCACACATTTGAGATACTTCCTACAAAAGAAATGTGGGAATCTAAATCTCAAGAACATTAGATTAAACTAAACACAAGATGAAAAAAATTGATAAGTGGTCAGGGAAACAAAAGTAACTCAACTATTCTTTGGATGAAGCTGATGCCAAATAGGTCATTGAGCACTGAGGGGACGCTTATTGTGTTTATTATTTTGGCGACCGGGCTTGTTGTCCCGATAATTCCATTTTTGGGTACCGAAATAGGCATTACATTAACGTTATTTTCTGGGCTCACTTTCTATTTATTTTTGTTTTTTTTAGGGAGGAGCTTCCAGTCTGGTCAACTTTATGAGGAAATTAAGATTTCATCTAAAAAAATTGAAGTAATTCATAAAGATAAAAATAAGAAAAAACTCACGTGGGAAGGAAATCCATATTGGACAAAAGTCATAATGAAAGACAACTCAGATAAAGTTGAAAATTACCTTACCTTATCAGAAAGAGGCCGCCACATTGAGTTAGGCGCTTTTCTAAGCCCAGATGAACGTGTAGACCTAAAAAATGATATTCAAAATGCATTGGCAAAGGCAAAGTTATCATAGCAGGCCAGGTAGCCTAAAATGATGAAACAAAATTTATTTTCTAAATGGAATGATAATAAAACAGACCAGTATGCAATATTGGGGATGTCGGGACTTGGAAAAACTTTTATCTCTCTCCAGCTTAAAAAATTAAAAACGTGGAAACATTATTCGGTTGACTACGAAATTGGTAAAATTCTATTTACAGAAAATAACAAGAGCTTTTTAGACGGCTTTTCAATCGATAATCTCTCAAATTTATCTGTTTTTCTCGGTAAGCCAGGCAATAAAAAAAAAGGAGGCATTACATTTACCGAATACTTAGAAAGACAAAGGTTACATAAAGAAGCTGAGATAGTTGCTACACTAAACTCTTGTAAAATAGTGAATAACATCAGCTACGAGAATTTTATATGTGACACATCGGGTTCTATCTGTGAGATCGTTGACCCAAAGGATCCAAACGATAAAATATTGAATGCAATCTCAAAGAATTTTTTAATTATTTGCTTAGACGCCAATAAAGATTTTCATGAAATGCTAATTCAAAGGTTTAAGTTAAGTCCCAAGCCTATGTTCTACCGGGAGGAGTTTTTGATAGAACTTTGGAACGATTATTTGCAGTCAGTTAACAAAGATGAAACAAAAGTTGATCCTGATGATTTCATCTTATACGGTTACAAGGCATTAGTTGCTAGAAGAAAGAAACTTTTTGAAGAAATTGGAGAAAATTGGGGGATAAGAATAAATTTCAACGATATAAAAAAACTCAAGACTGGTCCTGATTTTGTTGAGATCGTAAGATCTAAGTTAAAAGAAAAAGAAGTAAAGTAAGTATGCCTATCAAGATCCCTAGAAATCTACCCGCTTTTGAAATTCTTCAAGACGAGGGTGTAATGGTTATGTCTAGCCAACTTGCTGAAAAGCAAGACATAAGACCTCTCCAAATTGCTTTACTCAATCTAATGCCAGAAAAAATAAAAACGGAGACACAATTTGCAAGATTGATAGGAGCTACCCCTCTCCAAATTGAATTGACTCTTCTAAAAATGTCCACTCACATTTCAAAAAATACATCGAATGAACATTTAAAAAACTTCTATAAAACATTTCATGATATTTCTGAAAAAAAATTTGATGGATTGATAATTACTGGCGCCCCTATAGAATTACTTGATTATGAAGCAGTTGACTATTGGCCTGAAATGCAAGAAATCTTAACTTGGTCAGAGAAATCTGTTTATTCTGTTTTTGGCGTTTGTTGGGGAGCAATGGCGATGCTTTTTTTCCATAATCAAATACAAAAGAGACAACTTTCAGAAAAGGCTCTTGGACTTTATAGGCACAAAAATAAAAAGATCCACTCACCCTATTTGAGAGGTTTCTCTGATGACTTAATCGTGCCGGTGAGTAGATGGACAGAGATTTTAAACCAAGACATAAAAAAACAACCTAGTTTAGAAATTTTACTAGACTCAGATGAGGTGGGTCCTTGTCTAATCCAAGACGAGGTTCACAACCGCCTATTTTTGCTTAACCATCTTGAATATGATAGCACAACCCTTAAAGATGAGTACATTAGAGACAAAAAGAAGAATATAAATTTTGATGTTCCAAAGGACTATTTTCCGAATGATAACCCTAATCTTGTCCCTAGTAATAGGTGGCGAAGTCATGCACATCTTCTTTATGGAAATTGGATAAACCAGATTTATCAAGGTACACCTTTTAATATTGAAAAGATTGGCTTGAAATAAGGTCTTAATTGGGGTTATCCTAGCAGTAATGCGCCATGTAATTTCAAGAAACCCTCAGTTCTACGTAACCGCTCCACAGGAGTGCCCTTACCTAGAGAACCAAATGGAAAGAAAGCTCTTTACAGCTCTATATGGAAGCAATTCGGAGAAACTTAATAATTCTCTTTCAAAACAAGGATTTAGAAGATCTCAGAATGTCTTGTACCGTCCATCTTGTTCAAGTTGTTGCGCATGTCTCTCTGCAAGAATCCCTGTATCCGATTTTTTTCTGTCAAAATCTCAGAAACGAACCATCAAGACTAACATTGATTTAAGTAGGACAGTTAAAGAACCTTTAGCATCTGATGAGCAGTTTTTACTGTTTAAGAAATATATAAAGGCAAGACATGCAAATGGTGGAATGTCTGAAATGGATTGCGACGATTTCTCAGCGATGATTGAGGAAACTAATGTTAACTCAAAAGTCGTGGAATATTACCAACCGAATGAGAATGGGAAAAAGCTTCTAAGCCTTTCCCTTATTGATATTTTAGATGATGGCATTTCTATGGTTTATTCAATCTTCGAACCTGGAACAGAAAAAAGAAGCTTAGGAAAATATATGATATTGGATCAGATTGAACTAGCTAGGGAATTAAAACTTGAATATGTATACTTAGGTTACTGGGTGGCAGGCAGTCCAAAGATGGATTATAAAAAAGAATATAAGCCTTTGGAAGTATTCAAGGATAACATTTGGAAATCAACAAAGAATTTAAATTTGGAACAATCGGCCGACAAAAAGTGCTTTAAAAGTCAGATAGTTCCCGATCCAATTTATCTACCTGAAGAATAGCTGTCAAAAACTTAAAGACATATCCCTGTGGTCTGCATCACATGCGGCAATATATAAGGCGGTTTCTCTTTCAAATTTTTCCGTCGACCTGACTCCTATATTTCTGCTTATACCCTCTTTAAATTGGAGAAGGGGGGCCTGTAGCGATTTTTTTGATACGGAAACCCATTGATCCAGATAGCTAATTTCTTTAGCAGCATTTTCGATATTTTTTGCAATTTTGTCTTTCTTTGGGTTCTTCTTCTTAATTTCTCTAGCAATCTTTGATATACTACTCTTAAATCTTCCAGTTCCATTTACTGAGCTCACCTCTTTAGAAAAGCTTTTCAGTATCTTTATACTTTCGTCCTTGTTTTCCAAATTCAATTCGGCAAAAACTGTGTTAAATCTCTTATTCAGCTCTGTTATCTTTTCGCTATCCTGAAAAACTAACAAAAGTTCATTGACAGTTTCAAAGGCTTGGTCCCCATTCCTCCTATATGTCTGTCTTAATTTAACTTCTTTCTTTACGATCTCACTAAAATTGCTGTAAGTGGTTTCCCAATTGCTTGGTATTTTTTCTTTCAGTTCTGCAACTTCAAGAGCTATTTCACTCTTGAGCTCTTCTAGATTTTCTACTTCCTGTTCGTTAGACATCTTTTTCTCTATTTGGATCTCTCCATTGATTGATTTAATTTCTTTCTCATATGTCCGTATTTGACTTTCAAGACGTCTTACTTTTCTTAAAATTGGCCTATAAACTATAGCCTCTTGTTCTTTTAAGGTCTCCTGATCTAATGCAGCGCTCAAATTTTCTATTGCTGCGGATGCATTACTAAAAGCTGTTTTTAACTCCTTTTGATGTTTCTTAGGCAAACTTGATAAATCAAGAAGACTCGCTTTTTGTATAGATGCCTGTACTAAATCACTTCCATCGTACAACTTGGTTGATACGTATTTGTCCAAACAATATTGTAGCTTAGGGTTTTTTGGTGGAGGCGAATTATCAGACAAATAACTGGCTCTGTTAGGCAAATAATTCACCAAGGCTGGGTAGTAACCTACAATTCCTAAGGCTACCAATTGTAGGCAAATAAAGGGAACTACTCCTTTATACATTTGTATCGTCTTGACTATAGCGGGTGCAACTCCCCTAAGGTAAAATAGCGCAAAGCCAAAAGGAGGTGTTAAAAAGGATGTCTGAATATTAAGACCTATCATTACTCCGAGCCAAACAGCAGTAATGTTCGCTGAAGGGTCTGCAAGAAGTATGGGTGCAACTATGGGAACTACCACAACTGCAATCTCAATGAAATCTAAGAAAAAGCCCAATATAAAAATGACAGCCATAACAATTACAAATTTTGACCAAAAACCGCCAGGCAATGAGTTTAGAAACTCTCTTACAAGATCCTCACCGCCAAATGCTCTGAAAGCTGAAGTAAGAACGGCCGCCCCCAAAAGAATGATAAACACTAGTGACGTAGTTTTTGCGGTTTCTAACATTACGTCATTTAATGTATCTTGTATCTTGTATAGCCGGATAGCGCTCCAGACTAATGCAACAATAAAAAGCGCTGATCCAAATAAGCCAATAAGAATTCCTGTCAAATCTCTGGTGTCTTGGATCAATTGAATATTCATGTCATAGTTAGTTAGAGCAAAGGCCAATGTAATAATTGATGTCAACAAGATTATTGCAGGCCAATAGGCTGATATGTCTTGCTTGGGATATAATCTATAACCTGCCATTACTAGTGCCCCAGCAGCCCCAATGGCACCAGCCTGATTAACTGTTGCTATCCCAGATATTATAGAACCCAAAACTATAAAAATTAATGTCAAGGGTGGAATTAAAATAAACCCTACCCTTAGCCAGAATGCTCCATCCATTTTGCCTTCATAGGGAACAGAGGGCGCCAATTTTGGCACAAAAAGCGCAAGAATAAGAATGAATACCATGTATAGAAGAACTAAAACTAATCCTGGAACGAATGCCCCAAGAAACATTTCACCTGCACTTGTCGACATAACATCCAAAACTGAAGGCATAGACAATTCACCAGTTGAATCCTTATGCAACGACTTTCTTAAGGCACTTGCCTGATCGGCTGCAGATCCTAATTGGTCTGCCAATATTATCAATACTATGGAGGGTGGTATTATTTGTCCCAATGTACCAGACGCCGCAATTGTGCCGGTAGCAAGAGCAGGAGAGTATTTGGCTCTCAACATTACAGGTAATGAAATTAAACCCATAGCAACAACTGTTGCACCCACTATTCCAGTAGTGGCTGCAAGAAGCGCCCCTACAAATACGACTGAAATGCCCAATCCTCCTGGAACGGGTCCAAAAAGGTTAGCCATTGTAATAAGTAAATCTTCTGCAATTTTGGATTTTTGCAACATTATACCCATGAAAATAAATAAGGGTATAGCTATGAGAGTATCTCTCTCAACATCCCAATAAACGCTGCGGAGATTTGTTACTCCAGAGGATAACCATTTGTATGGACCACCGCTATGAAAATACGCCTCAGGTTGGCCTTCAAGGATAAAACCTGTGGCTGCGGCAAGGATTATAGACAATATAGCGGCACCAGGAAGCGCGAAGGCCACAGGATATCCAGAACCCAAAGCAAAGGCCATTATGAAGACTAAAACTGCTAAGAAAAATAATTCCATTTACACCCTCTAGTGAGCCATCTCTATTGCTGTGTCTCTTTTACCTGGCTCTCCTTTAAGGTCGGCCAAGCTTTCAAAAAATTGACTTACGAATTGAATAAGCATTGTCACCCCGAAAATGCCCAGAAAAAGCGCCATCTGATATTTTATAAACATACCCATTATTCCTTGATTGGTTATCTCAAAAACAAGGACGGGAGAGTTAATCACAGAGGTCTTTCCATTAAAACCTATTATCACAATTGTTGCAGCAGTGATAACGCCTAGCAGGTAAGAACCCCACGCATTTACTAATGCTTTGGCTCTATCGCTCAAACCAGCGTAAATGACGTCTACTCGAACATGGCCCTCCTCAAAAAGAGTATAGGCAGACGCAAAAAGAAAAAGTGCTGCATACCAATATCTTACCAGATCAGCCATAAAAGACTGTTCATATGAAAATACATATCTTGAAATAACAATAAATAACTCTGCAAACACTATCAATACGGCCAACCAAGTAAAACCCAGTGTTCTTGAAAAAAATGCTATAACAAAACTAATTACAATTATCGGAACATGTATCCAGGGTCCGACAAAATTACCCCTGCCGAGTGCCTTTACCCACGGATCCTCCATAAAAATTTCTAACAACCCTATCGCCCTGCAAAAAGCTAACGTAAAGTCTGCTAACCCCACTAGAAAAACAGAGAAGAAGCATGCTCTCAAAAAATATACATTAAACAAATGAAGCTTTTTTGCCTCTATTCTAAATCCATTTTGCTTATTTTGAGACGCATAATACACCCCACCAAACAAAAATATCAGATATATCATTACTTGTGAAAGATTCTGTCCATTAACACCGGTAGTTATTGTTTCTACTTCCTTAAATCCAAACCCGACTACTAATATATTATTTATAAGAAAAGCTACCAACAGACCGATGGAACACCAACCGAGTGCTCTGGCCCACATACTATGTCCGTCCGAAAAGGTTTTTTCTTCCTCAGAAGCAACCATCTAAATTCCAATTTCTGATTAAAGCGGGATCCTAAATAAAGAACCCCGCTCAAATTTGATTTAAGACTAAGTTAGACCTAGAACTCTGTTTCTTTGACTCACGAATGTATCTTCGAACTGGGCTTTACACCCACCAATTTCTCTCAGGGCTTTCTGAAATGCATCATCTATCTTTTTAGCTAAAGGACTATGATCTCTAACTTCCTCGAAGACTTCTGCTGAAGCTTCTCCAAAAGACTCCCAAACTTCATCGCTAAAAGCTCTGACCTTTACGCCATGCTCATTAACAAGTTTTGCTAGGTACTCACCGTTCTTTGCCATAGCTTCTTCGTATTGCGCAGCTTGCTCTTCATAAGCACAAGTAGTAAGAACAGCTTTTTCCCACTCACTTAAGCTACCCCACAAGCTAGCATTAAATGCAAACGAAAGTCCTCCACCAGGCTCATGCATTCCACCTGTGTAATAGTACTTTGCTGCTTCATAAAACTTCATGAAATAGTCGTTGTATGGTCCAACCCATTCAGTAGCATCGATAGAACCTGAAACAAGGTTTTCGTAAATCTGGCCTCCAGGAAGAGTAACTGTAGTACCTCCAAGTTTAGAGATAACAGTTCCACCCAACCCTGGGATACGCATTTTTAAACCTTTCAAGTCGTCAGCGCTGTTAATTTCTTTGTTAAACCAGCCTCCGGCCTGCGTACCTGTTGATCCGCAAGTTATAGCCTTCAATCCGAACTCTCCAGAGACTTCATCCCAAAGAGCTTGACCTCCTCCAAACTTTACCCAAGCACACCATTCAGCACACGTCATTCCAAATGGTACCGATGTCCAATAAGCTAGCCCTGGATGCTTTCCTGTGAAATAATAATCGGCAGAGATGTAGCATGAGGAGTTACCTGAAGCAACTTCTTCAAAAACATCAAGACCACCAACCTTTTCGCCAGCTGCGAAATATTCCATTGTTAGTCTGCCTTCTGAAATTTGTGTAATTCTTTCCATTAGACGCTGAGAGGACACTCCTAATCCAGGGAAGTCCCTTGGCCAACTCGACACGCATGTCAATACTTTTCTCTCTTGAGCGATCGCTGGTGCCGCTAACGTAGCCCCTGCTACTGCAGCTGTGCCCAAGCCCGCTTTTGTTATAAAATCACGACGTTTCATATTTCCTCCAAAATTTGGTTATTTATTTTTCAATATACTAGATACATTTTGTACATGTTTAAACAAACCCCATTAATATAATATATAAGTATAAATTTCAAGCTACTTTTAATCCTTTGATAACATAAAAATCCGGAATACTAATTTAGGTGATTGTTCTAAATAAGAAACTCAAAAATCACTATTAGAGGCGGTTTTAAATAAGTCTTTAAAAAATTGGTTATATACCTTATTGTTATAGTCTTAAGGTAAACAAAAAAAGGCATGTGAGAGATGAAATCCTCTAAGGAGAAGATAACTGGAGCAGAAATTGTAATAAAGGCACTGATAGAACAAGGAGTAGACACCGTGTTCGGTTACCCTGGTGGAGCTATACTCCCGGTTTATGACGAGCTTTTTCAACAAAAAAAAATACGACACATACTAGTTAGGCACGAGCAAGCCGCAACTCATGCAGCTGAGGGATACGCTAGATCTACCGGAAAAATTGGTGTTGTTTTTGTTACGTCAGGTCCAGGCGCAACTAACTCTGTTACCGGGTTAACAGACGCGTTGATGGATAGTGTGCCAATTGTTGTCATAAGTGGGCAAGTGCCAACTTTTATGATAGGAAACGATGCGTTTCAAGAAGCCGATACAGTTGGTATTACAAGACCCTGCACGAAACATAATTGGCTTGTAAAAGACACTAATAAACTTGCTGAAACTATTCATAAAGCCTTTCATGTAGCAAAGACAGGAAGACCAGGGCCTGTATTGGTAGATATTCCTAAGGATGTTCAATTTGCCTCTGGTTGCTACACCAAGAAGAAAAAAGTTAGCACCGACTTTTTCAAATCTGAATTATCCATAGACCCAAATCTTTTAGTTGAAACTGTACAAAGACTGGAAAAAGCTTCTAAGCCTATAATCTACAGCGGAGGCGGTGTAATAAATTCTGGAGAGAAGGCTGTAAATTTATTGAGGAAATTAGTATCCAAAACAAACTTCCCAATAACATCCACTTTGATGGGATTAGGTAGTTACCCAGCATCGGGTAACAACTGGCTTGGAATGCTCGGGATGCATGGGACTTATGAGGCAAACATGTCAATGCATGACTGTGATTTTATGTTATGTGTGGGGGCAAGATTTGACGACAGAATTACTGGAAGGATAGACGCTTTCAGTCCATCTTCTTTTAAAGTCCATATTGATATAGATCCCTCGTCCATAAATAAAAATGTTACGGTTGATGTTCCGTTGATTGGTGATGTGTCAATCATATTGGAAGAATTAATAGCCGCTTGGGAAAAGCGAGGCTCAAAAGTGAGTACTCAAAAACTGGGTCAATGGTGGAAAGAAATAGGTGAATGGAAAAATGTAAAATCATTGAAATACACCAATTCTTCTAGTGTCATCAAACCACAGTATGCTCTTCAAAAGCTTGAAGAGCATACCCGGGGTCACAACAGATATATATCTACGGAAGTTGGTCAACATCAAATGTGGGCTGCGCAATTTATGGGTTTTGAAGAACCAAATAGATGGATGACTTCTGGTGGATTGGGAACTATGGGATACGGCTTTCCAGCCTCTATTGGAATTCAGGTCGCTCACCCTAAGTCATTGGTTATAAATGTAGCCGGCGAAGCGAGTTGGCTTATGAACATGCAAGAATTGGGAACTGCTGTACAATATAGACTACCAGTAAAACAATTTATATTGAATAACGAAAGACTTGGTATGGTAAGACAATGGCAAGAATTGTTACACGGTGAAAGATACTCTCATAGCTGGTCTGATGCATTACCGGATTTTGAAAAACTTGCTGAAGCTTATGGTATTAAGGGTATAAGATGTGAAGACCCTGCCAAACTGGATGACGCGATAAAGGCAATGCTAGATTATCCTGGCCCAGTAATTTTTGATTGCCTTGTAGAAAAGCATGAAAACTGCTTTCCAATGATCCCATCCGGCAAAGCGCATAACGAAATGATTTTAGGTGAAAAGACACAGTCGGATAATATTTCCGATCAAGGAGCGGTACTGGTTTGAAAAGAATGAATGGAGAAAAAGATGTCTCTTAATCTAAAGAAAGGTGTTAACCGTCAAAGTGCTTATAACTTAAGAGACCCAAACATAGATTATGAAGCAGCTCATACATTATCGATAATAGTAGATAATGAGTCAGGAGTTCTAGCTCGGGTAATAGGTTTGTTTTCAGGTAGAGGATATAATATTGATAGTTTAACCGTTGCTGAAATCGATCACTCGGGACATCGCTCAAGGATAACAATTGTTACATCAGGCACACCAAAAGTAATAAATCAAATAAAAGCTCAGCTAAATAGGATGGTTCCTGTTCACGAAGTAATTGATCTGACATTAAAAGGTAAGGCTGTTCAAAGAGAGTTAGCCATCTTCAAAGTTAATGGAACGGGTAATCAAAGAGTTGAGGCACTGAGGCTTGCAGACGTGTTTAGAGCAAAAGTAGTAGACAGTACATTAAAGAGTTTTACTTTTGAGCTAACAGGCAACTCCGAGAAAATTGACGCTTTTGCTGAATTAATGGAGCCACTAGGCCTTCTCGAGATGGCACGAACAGGTATTGTGGCTTTATTGAGAGGCCATAATTCAAGTTAAGCTGACGATCTATCTAACTGCACCCTGAAGTGCTTCCACAAGTATTGCATTTGAGGCAAGTTCCATTCCGAACCAGGGTAAAATTACCACATTCATTACAGGAGTCACCTTCAAATCCTTGCATTTTTGCTTTTGCTCGCTGATTGACGGCTCCAGAATCTGCTATCGTGTCTTCAACCTCTTGTTTTCCTCTAGTTGGCTCTAGAGTATTTACGTTTCCAGTTTCATTTATATCGTTAGGAAAACGCTTTCTTAAGTAACCTGAACTAGAAATTTCTCTTATCATTTTTAGTGATTTCTGGGATTTATCGCTCTTATCTTCGGTTACATATTCACCTGATTCTACTTTGCCTCCTAATGTGTCTAAATTATCTTCCGGTATGGAATGCGCTAAATCACTTCTATCAAGATAAGATATAGCTAGTTCTCTAAATATATAATCAAGAATAGACGTTGCATTCCTAATTGAATCATTACCTTGTACTAGACCAGCGGGTTCGAATCGAGTAAATGTGAAGGCCTCAACAAATTCATCCAACGGAACTCCATATTGGAGACCAACAGAAACAGCGATAGCAAAGTTATTCATCATAGCTCTGAAAGCTGCACCTTCTTTATGCATATCAATAAAAATTTCACCAAGATTTCCATCAGAGTACTCTCCAGTTCTAAGATAAACTTTATGGCCTCCTACCACTGCCTTTTGCGTATAACCTTTACGCCTTTCAGGTAATTTCAATCTCGCTTTTGCAATCTCCTTAAAAACTACTTTCTCTATAATCTTCTCCCGGATTGAGTCGACAGATGTATCAGCATTTAACTCGTCATCTTCATCCTCTATTAAAGCAGAGGACAGTGGTTGAGAAAGCTTAGATCCATCTCTATATAAAGCGTTAGCTTTTACCCCTAAAGACCAACTGAGCTCGTATGCAGATTTACACTCTTCTATGGTAGCTGATCCAGGCATATTTATTGTTTTGGATATTGCACCAGAAATAAATGATTGAGCTGAAGCCATCATATATATGTGACTCTCAACCGATAAAAATCTTTTTCCTTTTTTTCCGCAAGGATTTGCACAATCAAAAACAGGAAGGTCTGTGTCCTTTAGTTGAGGGGCTCCTTCCAAAGTCATGGTTCCACACACAAAATCATTTGCCTCTGCTATCTCAGCTCTGTTAAAACCTAAATGTTCAAGCAGATTAAAACCAGGATCGTTTAATTTTTCTGTTGGAATTCCCAATGTTTCTTGGCAAAATTCTTGCCCAAGTGTCCACTGATTGAAGACAAATTTTATATCAAATGCTGTGGGTAAGGCTTCTTCTATTTTTTCTATCTCTTTCCTTGAGAATCCATGTCCTAAAAGGGATGTAGAATTTATGTGGGGACAACCTTTTAAAGTTCCATTACCCACCGCATATTGAATGATCTTTGCTTTTTGCTGCTTGTTATAACCCAATACATCAAGCCCCATTGGAACCGACTGATTTATTATTTTAAAATATCCGCCTCCAGCCAATTTTTTAAATTTTACTAATGCAAAATCTGGCTCTATACCAGTTGTATCACAGTCCATTATTAATCCAATGGTTCCAGTTGGAGCTATTACGGTGACTTGTGCATTACGAAAACCATTCTTTTTTCCCAGCTCTAAAGCGTCCGACCAAATATTTTTTGCTATAGACACTAGCTTTTGGTCTGGACAATTTCTTACGTCCAGAGGTACGGGCTTTACGTTAATTGAGTTGAAGCCTGTAGTTTTACCTTCTGCTGCTATTTTATGGTTCTCAATTACACGTAACATATGCTTTCTATTTCTTCTGTATTGCTTGAAAGCTCCCTGTTCTGAGGCTAAACGAGCTGATGTTTTATATGAAGCACCTGTCATTATTGCTGTTATTGCTCCGCAAAGAGCTCTTCCTTTATCACTGTCGTAGGAAAGACCCATATTCATTAATAGGCCTCCAAGATTTGCATATCCTAAACCAAGTGTTCTATAGTCATAAGATCCTATCGCAATTTCTTTACTTGGAAATTGCGCCATCATAACAGAAATCTCTAAGGTCAGCGTCCACAAATCTACAGAGTGGACAAAACCACTGCTGTCAAATTCTCCTTGTTTAAGATATTTAAGTAAGTTTATTGATGCCAAGTTACATGCTGTGTCATCCAAAAACATATATTCTGAGCAAGGGTTCGATGCTCTAATCTCTCCTCCTTCTGGACATGTGTGCCAAGCGTTTATGGTATCATGGAATTGTATACCGGGGTCAGCACAAGACCAGGCAGCATGAGATATTTGATCCCATAGTTCTCTCGCTTTAATTCTCTTAAAAGTCTTTCCATCAGTTCTTTTTAGCAATTCCCAATCTTCGTTGTTTTTAACTGCTTCCAAGAATCTGTCTGTTACTCTAACAGAGTTGTTTGAGTTTTGACCTGATACTGTCAAGTAAGCCTCTGAGTCCCAGTCGGTGTCATATGTAGGAAAGTTTATTTCTTTGTAACCCTGCTTAGCATACTCCAATATTCTATTTATGTAAGAATCAGGTATCATGACCTCTCTAGCATCTTTTATCGCCATGTGAAGAGAATTATTAAGCCTTGGATTAGTGTTTTCATCTATTTTTCCAGTACCATTTTCTACTGCTGAAAAAATCTTGTTTAGCATTTTTTCATGTAATTTCGATCCTGCCACTAAGGCAGCAACTTTCTGTTCTTCTATCACTTTCCAGTTAATAAATTCTTCGATGTCGGGATGATCGACATCACAGATAACCATTTTAGCTGCTCTTCTTGTGGTCCCTCCCGATTTTATTGCTCCCGCTGAGCGATCTCCTATTTTCAAGAAAGACATTAGCCCAGAGGACCTTCCTCCACCAGTAAGCTCTTCAGATTGACCTCTTAGTAAAGAAAAATTTGTTCCCGTACCTGATCCATATTTAAATAATCTGGCCTCTCTTTTCCATAGATCCATTATTCCCCCATCATTAACCAGGTCATCATTTATGGATTGTATAAAACAAGCATGCGGTTGAGGATGTTCATATGCAGAGTCTGAGGCTACAAGTTTCCCAGTTTTGTAATCAACATAAAAATGCCCTTGGCTTGGCCCATCTACGCCATAAGCCCAGTGTAAACCAGTGTTAAACCATTGAGGTGAGTTCGGAGCTCCCATTTGATTTGATAATATAAAACGCATTTCGTCAAAATATATTTCAGCATCTCTTTCACTATCAAAGTAGTTTCCTTTCCAACCCCAGTAAGCCCAGGTGCCTACTAGCCTATTAAACACCTGCTTTGCTGATGTTTCGCCGACATATTTTTTCCCCTTTTCAACTTGTGAGAGAGCTAGGCTATCCTCTTTGCTGGGTTGCAGAAAATCGGGGACTTGATTTTCTTTAATTTTCTTTAAGCAAGTTGGAATTCCTGCTTTTCTAAAATACTTTTGTGCTAAAACGTCAGCAGCTACTTGGCTCCAACTTTCAGGAACCTCGATGTTTTCAAGTTTGAAAACAACAGTACCGTCTGGATTCCTTATCTCAGAATTTGTTTTTTTGAAGGCCATATTCTCATATATGTCCTCCCCCTCTTTAGTATATTTACGCTCAAATTTCATCTACTCGTCCCCGTTTTGCACCAGAATCATATTATCGAAGCAACTTTCAACAGTTTCAAGACCTCAAAATACACCCCCTGGCAGATTAATTCGAGCTACTACATCTTGATGTTGAAGTTATCTTACATACAACTTGCGCTAAAAATATAGTTCTGGTCAACAAAAAAAATTCAAAAAAAACTTTTTTTTTTTGTTGACACTCTATAACTCCTAGATTTTTTTGCCTTGATAAGAAATATCGTAACATTTTATGTGAAATTAATAATCTTTTGCGAATCAAAATTATGGTCGGGGCGGCGAGATTCGAACTCACGACCTACGGTACCCAAAACCGTCGCGCTACCAGGCTGCGCCACGCCCCGCGAATCATCAAATCCTGCCTAGACTACAACAACCCACAAAAATTTTCACTTAATTGTTTTGGACAATAAATAGATACTTTTATCAAGAAATATTATCCCATGCATATATTGATCCAGCCATCTTACCTCTAGGCCCGTCAACTACCTGTAGAACAATTGCCTCTCCAGGCTGAAGATCAGAAAATCCAAAATGTCTAAGAACTTCCATATGAAGAAATATATCTTCTTGTGATTTAAAAACGTTTGCAAAACCGAACCCTTTAGCTTTATCAAACCATTTTACCCTTGCTGGAACCATTTCTTTTCCAGAAACATCAGGTATTCCAAATTCTTCGCCTTCCTCAATTGTGTCAACTATATCTGCAGGGGTCTCTAGATTGTGAATAATCGAGACTTGCCTACCCTTATCAGTTTCCTGCGCCTCAAATTCAACCACGGTTCCTTCGACAACTGAACCTCTACCAAAATTCCGTAAAACGTTAGCGTGGAGCAGAACATCTCCTTTATCATCATCAACTAATAGAAAACCGAAACCTTTAGAGGAGTCAAACCACTTTACTCGACCTTTAAGATTAGAACTCAAACCAAAACTCCTAAAAGCTCTTCATATTTGCTTGCAAATTGTATCACCATTTTGAAGAAAAGACAGTAAAGAATTATGGATTTAGTCTCATGGATTCCCAATCACTTTGATTTTTAGACTTTTTCCATAGAAATCTGTCATGCAATCGATATTGCCCCTCTGCCCAAAATTCAAATTCTGTAGGTTTAATACGAAACCCCCCCCAAAAATCCGGTCTCGGAATTTCATTCTGAAATCGATCTTTAAATTTCTTCCAACGATCCAGAAGCTCTTGTCTGCTTTCCAAAACTCTACTTTGCCTTGATGCCCATGCTCCTATTTTTGACCCTTCTGGTCGACCATTATAATAATTATCGGCAAGCGAGCCGTTTTCTTTTTCAATCAAACCTCTAACTCTTACTTGTCTTTTAAGTGTTTTCCAGTGTATATTAAATGCTACTTTTTTTGAATTCAGCAATTCGGTACCCTTGTTTGAAGAGTAATTTGTAAAGAACACAAAACTTTCTTTATCAATAATCCTTAAAAGTACTATCCTGACATTTGGCATACCATTTTCATCTACAGAAGCCAATGCCATTGCTTCGGGATCAGATATCTCTTTCTTCTTAGCGTCAGCAAGCCATCTTTTAAAAATATCAAAGGGGCTATCTCCCGAAAACAGTTCTTTATCAAAATTATTATCCATGATATTCCCTAATTAAATGTAATTAGAAATATAGTTTTATTTAAAAGAAGTCTATATTTGGATATTATAGTAAATATTATTAGAATTAAAAGGAGTTGAGTAAATGGCATTGATGTCAGGTAAAAAGGGACTGATTATGGGTGTTGCAAACGATAGATCTATAGCATGGGGTATAGCTCAAGCTTGCAAACAGCAAGGGGCTCAATTAGCTTTCACATATCAAGGAGAAGCTCTAAAAAAAAGAGTTAAACCACTAGGGGAGACTGTGGGATCAAATATTATTTTAGAGTGTGATGTATCAAAAAGCACTTCAATAAAAAAAGCTTTTGCAGAATTAAAGGAGAGCTGGAACTCTCTTGACTTTATCGTCCACGCAATTGGATTTTCTGATAAAGGTGAATTGAGGGGCAGATACCTTGATACCTCAAAAGATAATTTTCTAACTACCATGGATATTTCTGTTTATTCATTTACTGCCGTTACTCAAGAAGCAGAAAAGTTGATGACTAATGGAGGTTCTGTATTAACACTTACATATTACGGATCCGAAAAAGTTTTACCTCACTACAATGTTATGGGGGTGGCAAAAGCTGCTCTTGAAGCTTCAGTGAGATATATGGCAATGGATTTGGGCAAAAAAAACATTAGGGTTAATGCTATTTCCGCAGGAACAGTAAAAACCCTAGCGGCTTCAGGTATCGGGGACTTTAGATATATTATGAAATGGAATGAGTTAAACTCACCTTTGCGACGAAATGTAACCCAAACAGAGGTTGGAAATGCTGCAATGTTTATTTTATCTGACCTTTCTTCAGGGATTACAGGCGAGAATTTGCACGTTGATGCCGGTTATAACATAGTAGGAATGAAGGCAGAGGATGCCCCCGACATAGACGTAGTTACAGGAAGAAAAGGATAATATCCAATGGAGAAGTTACCTCATGAAAAAGGCTTTCATATTTCTTGGGAACAACTACATCGTGATTCAAGAGCTTTAGCTTGGAGACTTGAAAATATCGTTCCCAATTCTGGTACTTGGGAAACTGTCGTCGCCGTAACGAGAGGAGGTATGGTTCCAAGTATGATCGTGGCAAGAGAATTGGATATAAGAGTCGTTGAGACAATAAGCGTAAAGTCATACGACCATCAAGTACAAAGTGATGCAACTATTCTTAAATTCCCAAATGAAAGTTATTTGGGAAACGGAGAGAACATTTTAATTATTGATGATTTGGTGGATACTGGAAAGACTTTTCATACCATCAGAAAACATTATCCTAAAGCTCATTATGCTGCCGTTTATGCAAAACCCAAGGGCAAAGAGGTAATAGATACCTTCATCACAGAAGTAAGCCAAGATACATGGATATTTTTTCCTTGGGATATGGCCTTACAATACGTGGCGCCCTTCAAAGGAGAAGGCTAGAAAACCTCTTTTTTTTAAAAGATGAAAGATAATGACTTCAGAAATTACGACAAAAATTTATGATAAAGATATTGGGATTGAAAGACTTCTAGCTCTCATAAGGGTTCTAATAGACCCAAAAATCGGATGTCCTTGGGATGTTTCGCAAGATCATAAAAGCATTGCCCACTATTGTATTGAAGAAGCATATGAACTGGAAGACGCAATTCTTAAAGAGGACACAAACTCTATAAAAAAGGAGCTTGGAGATATTCTTTTTCAAGTGATATTTCATTGTAATTTAGGTGAAAAAAATAATACGTTTTCTTTTGATGACGTAATTCAAGCAGTATGTGATAAAATGATTTTCAGACATCCACATGTGTTTGATAAAATGGGGAATAGTCAATCAAAATTATCTTCTAAAGAGATTAAAAAAAACTGGGAGAAATTGAAGAAAATTGAAAGAGATAACGATTCATTCTGTAACAAGGATGATTTATTTGTTGATATCCCTAATAATTTGCCTGCTCTCTTAAGAGCTACCAAGATGCAACAGCGAGCCTCAGAACTTGAATATGACTTTCCAAGGATAGAAAATGCCTTAGATAAAATTCATGAAGAAATAATTGAGTTAAAGGAGGCACTTAATACAAAAGACTCTAGGAGTATTGAAGAAGAGATAGGGGATGTCTTTTTCAGTTTAGCAAACCTGACACGTAAATTGAGTTTAGACCCCGAAAAAGCGCTTAGACTTTCTATAGATAAATTTGCGGTTAGGATTAATTCTGCTCTCACTCAAATAAAAAAAGAAAATTTAACCAAAACTGAATTAGATAGCAAGAAATTAGATGAAATTTGGAATTTGGTAAAGAGAGAGCAAGGTAAAAAAAATGAATAATATAACTATAGAAGAAAGGTGTAAAAAAGCTGGGATCAGGATTACTGGCCAAAGAAAACTGATCATAGAAGTACTCCAAAAATCCAACGATCACCCAGATGTTGAAGAATTATTCAAGCGGGCAAACGCAATTGATAATAAGGTTTCGATAGCCACAGTCTATAGAACAGTTAGATTGCTACAAGACACAGGAATATTATCAAGACTTGAATTTAATGATGGGAAATCGCGGTTTGAAGATGCGGTAAGAGAGCACCACGATCATTTAATTGATATAGACTCCGGTGAAGTTATAGAGTTCGTGGATAATGAAATTGAAAAAATTCAAAATAAGATTGCTGAAAGACTAGGCTTTGATTTAGTTGGCCATAAACTTGAGTTGTATGGGAAAAGGAATGAAAAATAACATAAAAGAAATAATTGGTCGTGAAATTATTGATAGTAGAGGCAATCCTACTGTTGAAGTAGATGTCATACTGCAGAATGGCTCTTTTGGTAGAGCATCCGTTCCCTCTGGTGCTTCGACAGGAAGCTACGAAGCTATAGAAATAAGAGACTCTGGAAAAAGATTTTCAGGGAAAGGTGTGATGAAAGCTGTCGAAAATATCAATACGCATATCAAAGAATGTCTAATTAATGAAAATTCTATGGATCAAAAGAGAATAGACAGCTTAATGATCGAACTAGATGGTACATCTAATAAGTCTAAGTTGGGAGGCAATGCTACCTTGGGTGTATCACTTGCTGTTTCTCGAGCAGCTGCGCAATCTTCTGGCAGAAGCCTTTACCGCTATCTGAGCCAAAGCAATAAGTTTAATCTACCTGTGCCTCTAATGAATATACTTAATGGAGGCCAGCATGCCGATAACACAATTGATTTTCAGGAATTCATGATTATGCCAGTTGGAGCCTCATCTTTAAAAGAAGCGGTGCAAATGTCAAGTGAGGTTTTTCATGAACTAAAAACAAGCCTTAATACAAAAGGTCTAAGCACAAATGTAGGAGACGAAGGAGGTTTTGCTCCTGAGATATCAAGCGCAAAAGAAGCCATAGAGCTGATTTTAAAAGCAATAAATACTTGTGGATATGTCGCTGAGAAGGATTTTGTTCTAGCATTGGATTGTGCGGCAACAGAATACCATAAAGGCAAAAAATATATACTTTCCGGAGAGAATAAAATTTTGTCCTCTGAAGAAAAAGTGTTTGAACTCCGGAAACTTTGCGACAAGTATCCAATATTTTCGATTGAAGATGGACTTGCTGAGGACGACTGGAGAGGGTGGAACTTGTTAACTAATTCTCTTGGTGAAAAAATCCAACTTGTTGGAGATGACCTATTTGTAACAAACGTCGAAAGACTTCAAAAAGGTATTAATGAGAAAGTAGCTAATGCAATTCTTATAAAGCCAAATCAAATAGGAACGCTCACAGAAACCATAGCTACAATAACTCTCGCAAGAAATAATGGTTACCAATGTGTAATGTCACACAGATCAGGTGAAACAGAAGATACTTTCATAGCAGATTTAGCTGTCGCAACAAATTGTAGCCAGATAAAAGCTGGTTCACTTTCGAGAACTGATCGATTGGCAAAATATAATCAACTTATAAGAATTGAAGAAGAGTTAAAAGGTAAATCAAATTACATTGGGAATGATATTCCGATTAACAATAAAATTTTATAAAATCAATTTTTCTCTAATCAGATTGAAACAAGCCAAAGATAAGTCTTTTCTGCTTTTGAAATTTTTTAAAAACAAAGGTTCATGAAAAATTATCTCAACACTACCAGACTTAGAGTTTTTTATTATTTTTTTTATATTTTTAAAAATCGTATCATCTTCATTCCAAAAACTATAAAAACCAGCTTCTTCTTCTAATGGTGAAGTATATTTTAAAGTTATAGGCTGGATAGATCTCTCTAAAAAATCCTGGTTACCTTTTGGAAAACAAATTGAAAAAAGTGATGACTTAAATGGCTTAACATCTAAACCATCTGTACTTGTGCCTTCAGGGAAAAAACAGAGGCTCTGTCCCTTGTTTAACGATCTTTCTAATAGATTTTTTTGCTGAAGTGCACCCAGAGATCTTCTTTCTATAAAAATAGTTTTAGCTAAAATTGCTAAAATGCCCAAACCAGGCCAAGACTTTACCTCATTCTTTGAAACGAAAACAATATCTAATAATGCGTTCAAAACTAAAATATCTATCCAGGATACATGATTGGATACGTAAACAAGACATTTTTGGCGTTGACCAGAAATTTTTAATTTTATTCCGACGATTTTTAATACCAATAAAGACCAAACCTTTTTGGTATACAACATTATCAATTTTGAGATAGTTAATCTACTGATCAAGAAAGCTGGAATATAAATTGGAAGCAAACAGACAGTTAAAAAAAGGAAAAGAATTAATCTCTTGTAAAGGTTAAACGGCATTCTTTCCTTTTTTTAATTTTTATTCTAACGATATAGGTTTGAGGGACTGTTTGAACCTCTTCATATTTTCACGATACCACAAAGAAGATTGAGTTATTCCATAAATTTCTTTTTTAGTTAGCTCTCTAACAACTTTTGCAGGTGATCCCATTATCAAAGAGTTTTCCGGAAATGTTTTGCCTTCTGTAACCAAAGAGTTTGCTCCTACCAAGCAATTTTCTTTTATACGAGCACCATTTAAAACCGTAGCTCCCATTCCGATAAGGCTATTATTCTCAACAATGCATCCATGAAGCATTGCTTTATGCCCTATGGTGCAATTCTTTCCAATTTTTATTGGAAATCCTAGATCTGTATGAAGAACCGAATTTTCCTGAATATTAGAATCTGTCCCTATGTTTACTGTTTCATTATCACCTCTAATAGTCGTCCCAAACCACACAGAGGTACCTTCTCCCATAACTACATTACCAATAACAAAGGTTCCAGGCGCTATCCAAAAATCTCCACTTTCTGGCAAAGTGGGGCAGATGCCTTCCAATTCAAATACTTTATTCATTATTTTATCTCCATAAACTCATTATTAAGAGAAGTAACAAAATCGTTCACTCCTGTATTTCTAAAAAGCCTGGTCTTCTCAACAGAAATGATTGATTTTATTGTTTTTAATGTTTCTTCAAAGCTTCTATTAATTAAAACATAATTATATTCGTTCCAATGCATTATTTCACTGATAGATTTTTCCATTCTAGCTTTTACAGTGTCTCTTGAGTCTTGAGCTCTCTCCAACAAGCGTCTTCTCAACTCTTTAATCGATGGTGGCAAAATAAAAATAGATACGGCTGCCTCCTTCAGAACAGACTCTCGTATTTGTTTGCCTCCTTGCCAGTCAACATCAAAGATCAGATCCTTTCCTTCTTCAAGCAGATCATTTATTGGCGCTATAGGTGTGCCGTAAAGGTTTCCAAAAACCTCTGCCCATTCAAGAAATTCATTGTGTTTCTTTTTCATCTCAAACGCTTCACTGGAAACAAAGTGATACTCACGGCCATTTTTTTCCCCTGGCCTTGGTTTGCGTGTAGTGGCAGAAACAGAAAAGGATAAGTTTTCATTATCGTTAACCAAAGCTCGAGCAAGACTGGTTTTTCCCGCACCTGAGGGAGAAGACAAAATTATCAAAATACCTTTTGGTTCCAATGGATAAATTTCCCTAATAATTTAATCTTTTTAGTTTACGAATTGTTCTTCTCTTATTCCAAGCAAATAAAGAATAGCTGATAAATTGGAATTCTCTAAAATAATTTTTGCTCTTTTATTAACCTTTTCACTTCCGTGGAATGCTACTCCCAATCCTGCCATAGAAACCATATTAATATCATTATTACCATCTCCCACTGCAAGCGATTTACTATGATCAATGTTTAGCGTCTTACACAAATTTGCTAAAATCTGACCTTTTCTTTCAGCATTTAATACAGGTCCAATTATATTTCCCGTCAACCTATTTTCTTCAAGCTCAAGTATATTTGCGTAATTAAAGTCTGCCGAGATCTCTTTGCCAATAGCTTCCGTAAAAAAAGTGAACCCTCCCGAAACGATTGCTGTTTTACCTAAAAGCTTTTTGAAAGTCCTAAACAAAATTTTTGCTCCTGGTCTAATATTGATTTGATACTTTAAGCAGTTGTAAAGAATATCAATACTGGTCCCTTTAAGTATTCGCAACCTCTGACTTAAAGCGAGGTTAAAACTTAGATTTTCTGACATTGCTTTTCTAGTTATTTCCTTTACTTCCGGGCCTTTACCCACAAGAAAAGCTATCTGATCAATGCACTCCTCCTTTAAAATTGTTCCATCCATATCAGCTAATAACAAAGATTTTTTTCTGTCTGATTTCGTAACTACGTTAAAATCTAATTTTGAAGAAAATTTTTTACGAAGAAGCTTTATGTTATGACTTTCATTTGTCTGAAGTTCAATGCCACCCTTTCCCAGCCTAACTAATTTATTGAAAGTTATATTTTCGGCGATTGAACGAATTAAACTATCAGAAATGGGTTGACTAGAGGTTGCAATATAATAATTAACCATAACAACTCCATCTACTTCTCAAATTTTTGTAACTCTTCTGCTATTAAAAATGCTAACTCAAGAGATTGAGAAGCATTTAATCTTGGATCACAAGCCGTGTGATATCGGGAAGAAAGATCCTCTTCTTGGATTTCCTGGGAACCTCCTATACATTCGGTCACATCCTTGCCAGTCATTTCAAAATGCACACCTCCTGGATAAGTGTCCTCTGTTTTATGTATTGCAAAAAAACTCTTGACCTCTGAAAGTACCTTTCCAAAGGGCCGAGTTTTAAAGCCATTTTTAGATTTTATTGTATTTCCATGCATAGGATCACAGCACCAAACCACGTTTAAGCCTTCTGATTTCACAATCCGTATCAGCTTAGGCAAATGTTCAGAAACTTTTTCAGATCCGTATCTAGAAATTAAAATCAATCTACCTTCCTCATTAGTCGGATTAAGTTTGTCCACCAATTTCAGAAGTTGCTCTTTTTCAAGAGTCGGTCCACACTTTATCCCAATTGGATTTTCTACACCTCTACAGAACTCTACATGAGCCCCTTCAGGATCTCGTGTTCTATCACCAACCCACAACATATGACCAGAACCTGCTACTGGCTTTCCTGTTAAGCTATCGATACGGCATAATGCCTCTTCATATTCAAGTAGTAGTGCCTCGTGGCTGGTATAAAAGTCAACTTTTTTTAAAGATTGTGTATTATTTGATGATACCCCTGCAGCTTCCATAAACTCCAAAGCCTCCGAAATCTTTTCTGCTAAGTTGGAAAATTGCTTATATCTTGTACCTCCCCTAGTGCTTTCGAGAGTCCACGAATGCACCTGCCTAATGTCAGCGAACCCTCCTTGAGAAAATGCCCTCAAGAGATTAACAGATGCAGCTGATTGCGTATATGCTTGTAACATTCTCTCAGGATCCGGATCTCTACTTTCTAATACGGCAGCTATATCATTTATAATATCTCCTCTATATGAAGGGAGCTTTTGGCCGTTTATTACCTCAAAAGGTTCGGATCTTGGCTTAGCAAACTGTCCCGCCATTCGGCCAATCTTCAAAACAGGTTTTTTGGAAGCAAATGTTAAAACAACCGCCATTTGTAACATCACTTTAAAGGTGTCTCTTAATAAATTTGCTGAAAACTCAGAAAAACTTTCAGCACAGTCACCTCCTTGAAGCATGAACGCTTCTCCTCTCGAGACCCTTGAAAATTCTTCTTTTAAGTTTCTCACTTCACCAGCAAAAACCAATGGCGGAAAATTTGCTAAGGTTTCTTCAACAGAAGATAATTTCTTTTGGTCTTGATAAACAGGCATCTGTACTCTAGGTTTATCTCTCCAATTAGTTTTTGCCCACATATTTATTTTCCTAAACTCAAATAATTTATATTAATCTCTTACATTTTTTACCTAAAAATAACAACTGTCTTTCGCACTTTAAACTTTTTAGCAAAAAACTCTAGCGAGCATATTGACTATAGAGCCTTTAACACTTACATAAATCAAAACTTTTTTACATCATCAAGGAAATAAAAATGAAGAAAGCCTTTGAAGCAGATACCGGTAGAGTTCTGAATATTGTTATTAACTCATTATATTCTGAAAAAGAAATATTTTTAAGAGAACTAATTTCAAATAGTAGCGATGCTTTAGATAAGAGGCGGTTCCTATCATTAACTAGCAAACATGATAAAATCGGCACTGATGAACTGAAAATTGAAATAAGTACTGACAAAAAAAACCATACCCTAACAATAAATGACAATGGCATTGGTATGGACCAAGAAGATTTAGAGCAAGCTCTTGGTACAATAGCTAAGTCAGGAACTACAGAATTTTTAGCGGAATTGGAGAAAACCACCAAAAAAGACAAAAAGAGTAAGGAAGTTAACCTTATCGGACAATTTGGAGTTGGTTTCTACTCAGCATTTATGGTCTCTGAAAAAGTTGAAGTCACTAGCAAGAAGGTTGGAGGAACAAAAGCTAATAAGTGGATTTCGGATGGAGTATCAGGTTACGAGATTGGAAAGGCAGATAAATCTGAGCCAGGAACGGAGATAGTACTACACATAAAAAAAAGTGAAAAAGAATATCTTGATAAGGAAAGAATTGGGTTTATCACACGAAAGTATTCTGATCACCTTATGTATGCCGTCAATTACTTAGATGATGGGAAAGACCCAGAGATTCTTAATAAAGCATCCGCTATTTGGACTAGAGAAAAAAAGGATATATCGAGTGAGCAGTATGAAGAATTTTATAAACAAATTGGCGCTGGTTTCAATAAGCCATTATTAACTCTACATAACAAGGTTGAAGGTACACTGAGCTATACAAATCTATTATTTATTCCAGACTCCAGACCGTTTGATTTGTTTCAAATGGATGTAAAATCAAAAATTAAACTTTATTCCAACAGAGTTTTAATAAGTGATGATTCAGAAGATATTTTACCTAGGTGGTTAAGGTTTGTTAAAGGTGTAGTTGATACATCCGATGTAGACCTTAATGTAAGCCGTGAAATGCTACAGCATAATAGTGCACTAAATAAAATATCGAAGGCTCTTAAAAAACGAGTGCTTAACGAACTTAAAAAGATGAAAGACAAGGATACCGAAAAATATAACGCATTTTGGAAAGAATTTGGTATCGTCATGAAAGAAGGCATATACGAAGATTTTGATCTAAAAAACGAAATCTTGGAAATATCCAAATTCCATTCTATGAAACAAAATAATGATGTTTTTCTCGCAGAATACGCAGAGGGAATGAATCCAGAACAAAAAGAAATCTTTTATATAGCATCAGAGAACAAAGAAATGGCGGAGGGGAGCCCTCATTTAGAAGTTTTCAAGAAGAAGAAACTCGATGTCCTATTTTTTACTGACCCAATAGATACTTTTTGGCTATCAATGGCAGGAGAGTTTCAAGGAAAGAAATTCACTTCTATCACGAAGGGAGATATAGACCTATCCGCTTTCTCAGATGAAAAAAAGAAAAAAGAAAAGAAAGATAATATCGTAATAGATGGACTTGTTAAGAAGATAAAAGATATTCTTGGTGAAAATGTACAAGATGTCAAAACTTCTAGTAAACTCGTAGATAGCCCGTGTTGCCTAGTTGCACCAGATTCAGGTATGGATGTTCAAATGGAACGAATAATGAAAATTCAAAATAAAGATTTTAAAGGTATGCCAAGAATTCTTGAAATAAATCCTGATCACGACATCATCAAAAAGTTAAATGATATTAAAGATAAAGAAGATGATGCTTTAAAGGATGCTGCGTATCTCTTGTTTGATCAGGCAAAGATGGTTGAGGGAGAGTTACCTCTTGATATCTCACTATTCAACAAAAGACTCTCGAAGTTTATGGGACTTGCTCTGAAATAATTTAAAGCTTAACTAGTAGGACTGATATATTGTAGCTACGCATGCTCCACCTAGGCCTAGGTTATGCTGAAGTGCTGTTCTAGCACCGTCAACTTGTCTTTCTCCGGCATTACCTCTTAATTGCTGCGTTAATTCGAAGCATTGAGCAAGCCCTGTAGCACCTAGAGGGTGACCCTTTGATAATAACCCACCTGATGGATTAGTAACAAATTTTCCTCCATAGGTATTATCTCCATCCCTGATAAATTTTTTTGCCTCTCCTTCTTCGCATAACCCCAAGGCTTCATAAGTGATTAATTCGTTTTGCGCGAAGCAATCGTGCAGTTCCACAACATCTATGTCCTTGACATCAATAGCTGAATCCTCGCATACGTTTCTTGCCGCTTCCTTAGACATGTCATACCCAACAAGCTGCATCATATCATTCTCAGCAAAGGTAGATTCGTAATCAGTTGTCATAGATTGCGAAATAATTTTAACGTTTAAATCTACATTATTTTTCTTGGCAAAATCTTCTGAAACTAAAATCGCTGCCGCTCCCCCACAAGTTGGAGGGCAGGCCATCAATCTTGTCATTACACCCGGCCACATTACAGGAGACTCCAATACTTCGTTTTCACTTAACTCTTTCCTAAAAAGGGCAAGAGGATTTTTAGAAGCATGCCTACTAGCTTTTGCTCTTATTTTTGCAAAGTCATGCATATCAGTTCCATATTTCTCCATATGCGATTTACCAGCTCCTCCAAAATATCTTAAGGCAAGAGGAATATCTGAATTACCAACCAAATTTTGGCAGCTTTTGTCAAACTCCCCAAAAGGGCTTGGTCTGTCAGTATATATATCTCCGAGTGCACCAGGTCGCATTTGTTCAAAACCTAAAGCAAGAACACAGTCAGTTACACCGGTTTCAATTGCTTGTCGAGCAAGATATAAAGCAGTTGATCCAGTAGAGCAATTGTTATTAACGTTAATTATTGGGATGCCACTCATACCCAAATGATAAAGGGCTCTCTGGCCAGAAGTAGAATCTCCGAAAACATATCCAACATAGGCCTGTTTAACCATATTATAATTTAGTCCACAATCGTTCAAGGCCATTTTTGTAGCTTTAGCTCCCATAACATCATATGTTTCTGAGGCTCCTGGTTTCGCAAATGGAACCATCCCTACCCCTGCGACTACAACTTTATTTTTTCTAATGGAACTTGTCATTGCCAACTCCTAAATATACAATTAGTACAATTTTAAAACTAAATTTGCTGTCCGTCAACTATACTGAAATTAGCAGATCTCCATAATTTAACTTTATTTCTTATCCAGGAATTGTTCTTGGTTGCCTTCGTTAGCATAATGGTTGTCAAAGCAGAGTTTAGGAAAAGACCCACCCCCATCAATCAATCCAATATAGATTTGATGGATTATCAACAAGAAGTTTCTTTTGTGTCTCCTCTTTTTTTGCGAAAAGTTCTATAATGTCAACTAGCTGGCCATCATCAGGCATGTGGGACTTCATATTAGGATGAGGCCAATCCGTACCCCACAAAACCCTGTCTGGAAAGTTTTCTACAAGTTTTTCCATAAATGGTAAAACATCGGAATAGCTTTCTTCCGGTCCAACTTTAGAAAGCCTTTCAGGACAAGTTGTTTTGCACCAAAACTTTTCATTTTCCATTAGTTTCATAAAAAAACTAAATTCTTTGCTATTAATACCTTTGCTGACATCAGGACGCGCCATATGATCAAAAACTATACTCGTAGGAAGTCGTTTTAGAAATGGGACTAATTCCTCTAGTTCATGAGACTCGACATACACAACAATGTGCCAACCATATTCAGCAATCATCTTAGATATATTTTCAAAGATATCTTTTGGTGTATCGTCTACCAGTCTCTTCACAAAGTTAAATCGTACCCCACGAACGCCTGCACTATTTAAACGTTTTAACGTTTTATTATCAATTTCCGGTCCAACTGAAACAACACCTCTTGCCATGCCCTTCGAATGCATTAAGGCATTTTCCAGAGCATCATTGTTATTACCATGACATGTTGCCTGAACTATCACACTTCGTTCAAATCCTAAAAAATCTCTGATTTCAAATAATTGCTCTTTTGAAGCATCACAGGGTGTATATTTTCGCTGTGGAGCGAATGGGAATTTAGCAGCCGGGCCAAAAACGTGGCAATGAGCATCAACGGCACCACATGGCACTTTGAACTTTGGCTTTCGTGGGTTAGGGTGGAACGGCAACCAATCTGGATCCATGATTTCAGCTAGCCTTTAATCCATCATTATTAGAAAATACAACTCCATCAAAAAGCTTTCGGGCTGTTCTCAAAATAGCTGTCGATATTATTTTATTATTTCTCAACTCCGCTAAAACTTCCATTTTTCCTGATGGATGTTCTATAGCACATAATTTTTTTTCCCCACTAGGTATTAATGATAATTTATTTGCTGGTGTATCTTCTATTAAACAGGCCGTTGCAACAGATATTGCCCCGAAGACACCAATCGAATGGTGGCATTTGTGGGGAATAAAAGTTCGCGTATTTATCATGCCATTGGATAAAGGCTTACTAACAATTGTCATTTTGGGAACCGTTTTCTCTTTTACATTACCAAGTTTCATTATTTTTCCACACTTCAATCTTAGACGCTCGAGACTTTCTCTCAAGGCACAGTTTTTTTCTAGCTCTTCTAAATTTTCATTACCTTCAAGACCCAATTGGCCTGCTTCAATAATTACGCAGGGCATACCATTATCAATCATTGTCACGGAGTAACCATCCACCTCATCTTTTGGATTACCACTAGGAAGCAATTTACCACAAAGAGACCCTTCTATATCAAGAAACTCTAATGAGATAGGTGCACTTGGGAAAGTAACACCATCTATGTAGGTGTGTCCGGTGTAAGTTATTTTACTTTCTGGTGTTTCGACCGTTGCAATAGCGACTTTTCTTGAATTTTCCATAAAAATTCTTACCGATGTCTTTTGCTTTTCTTTTTCTGGTCTTAACAATCCTCTTTCTATTGCGAAAGGTGCTATCCCTGCAAGAATGTTTCCACAATTTTGAGCTGAAGATACCGCATAGTCATCAACAGCCACCTGAAGGAACAAGTAATCAACATCAATATTTGGCCGTCTTGATTTTGATACAATGGCAACCTTTGATGTTAAGGGGCTTCCTCCTCCGACACCATTTATTTGTAATTTATCTGGGGACCCAAAAACAGAAAGTAGAAACTGTTCTCTTTTAGCTTTATTAGCTGGAATATCTTCCTTTAAGAAATACAAGCCCTTTGACGTACCTCCTCTCATCCACATCGCAGGGATACCCTCAGACATATTTTAAACCATATTTCTTTAACTTTTCTCGCATATTGTAAATGTCTAGTCCGAGCTCACCTGAAGCCAGCTTGTGTCGCTTTTCATCCTCCAACTTTTCTCTCTCTTGTGCTAGACCGAGAACTGTTTTAGCTTCTTCTCTCTTTACAATACACACTCCATCGTCATCTGCTACTATTATGTCACCTGCATTAACAGAAGCTCCAGCACAAACAATAGGAATATTTACTGACCCAACAACCTCTTTAACGGTACCCTGTGCATTATGGGCCTTACACCAGACTGGGAAATTAATTTTCCTTAAGTCTGCAATATCTCGACATCCGCCATCAATTACAAAACCCCTACAACCTCTCGCAATTGCAGACGTAGCAAGCAATTCCCCAAAATATCCTGCATCTGAGGGAGACGTAGTTCCTAGTATCATAATATCGCCCGGTTTTATTTGTTCTATAGCGACATGAACCATCCAATTATCCGCTGGTGCGGCTAATATCGTTATAGCGGATCCTGCAATTCTTTGACCGGTAATAACTGGCGATATATAGCTTGCTAACAAACCTTTTCTTCCTTGAGCTTCATGAACAGTAGATACTCCACACGATTGCAAGCCATCAATAACTTCTTTTTGGGCGCGCTCAAAATTTTGTAAAACTACTCCACTCATTAAAGCTCATCCTTACAAATTGGGTAAACTGTTTCAAAAGCTTCTGCGTATTTTGCAATTCGACCACCAGCCATTCCACCAGAATTGCGACGAAAATGATTTGCTCTATTTTCTGCTAAATTAGTGTAGTAATTCCACAAGTGATGCTGGCCTTCCATACACTCAATAGCTTTTCGTTTATTATCCCAGACTTCAGTAATATCTAAGAATACATCAGGCTTCCATCCCATTTGCTCTGTTTGATGAGGTTCAAAAAGATATAGTTGTGGAGACCCAAGTATTTTTTCACCTGGATTATGCCCCCAGGCTTGGGCAATCATACGGGTCTCTATTGCTACCTTGGTCATCAACATGTGATCAGTATTATACTGGTCATATTTAGAGTGACTCATCATGAAATTCGGTTGAATTTTTCGAATAAGGTCTACTATTTCAAACTTAGCTTCTATATCAATTTCTAAGGGATAATCACCAAGATCAAAAAACTTAATATCGTGAGCATTTAAAGCCTTGGCTGCCTTTTCTGCTTCACTCTTTCTGTTAGCTTTTACCTTTTCCAATGTTATTCCACTTTGTTTCCAAAGCTTAGCACTCTCGCCTCGCTCACCATATGACATACAGGCAATGGTAACCTTGTATCCAAGCTTTTGATGAAGCGCGATGGCTCCTCCGCAACGCCAAACAAAATCTGCAGCATGTGCTGATAGTATCAAAGCCGTTTTATTTTCAGTCACTATGTAAATCTCTCTCTATTCTGTCTAGTGTTTCCATCGCTGAAATAGCATCTGTAACACAGGCGTTTGGTGGCCGATTTTCTCTTATAGCAGAAATAAATTCACGATCGATTAACTCGATCCCGTTGTTTGAGACAGCTACTCCTTTTAAATCGATCTGGTTATTGTTTCCATCATAAAGGTCATCATATCTTGCTAAATAAGTTCCATTATCACAAATATAACGGAAAAAAGTGCCTAAGGGACCATTGTTGTTAAAACTAAGAGAAAGTGTACATAAGGCTTCGTCTTCAGTTTTCAATCCAATGGACATATCCATAGCTATTCCAAGATCTGGATTTAAAGGACCTTGTAGGCCAAATGCTTTTACCACTTTACTTTGTGTCTGATACTGGAACAGATCAACAGTATGACATGCATGGTGCCAAAGTAAATGGTCTGTCCAAGACCTCGGCTCACCCTTTGCATTCGTATTTGTTCTGCGAAAGAAGTACGTTTGGGCATCCATTTGTTGAATTTTAAGTTCACCCGATTTAATTTTGTTATTTATCCATTGGTGTGAAGGATTAAATCTCCTTACATGACCTGCCATGCAGACGAGGCCACTTTCTCTTTTTTTACTAACGATACGATTGCTGTCAGCTAAGGTATCAGCCATAGGAATTTCTACCAGAACATGTTTGCCTGCATTCATACACGTAATTGCTTGATCTGCATGCATCTGAGTGGGAGTTGAAAGAATAACTGCGTCAACATTTTGCAAGGAAATACATTCCTCTAAGTTGTCACTAAAATGCCTAATCCGCCGTTCATTGGCTAAAGCTTCTATTTTAGCCTTATTCGGGCCCATCACTGATACTACTTCTATGTTCTCAATATTATTTAAAGCATCCAAATGCTTTAATCCAAACGCACCATATGCACCCGCAACACAAATTTTCATTTATTAATCCTTATCAATTATTTTCTAGAATTATATGCCCAACCGCCGTATTTGAAGCAGGGACATGATAGTGGCGATGAACTTCAGTTACATTTTCGTTTAAAGCACCTCTCATAATTAACCACATAACCATTTCAATCCCCTCACTACCGGTTTCCCTCAAATACTCAAGATGTGTGATTTGGCTAGCAGCAATAGGGTCCTCTGTCATTAGATCTAGAAAACGTTTGTCCCATTCAGAATTAATAAGTCCAGCTCTTTTATATTGTAACTGATGGCTCATGCCCCCTGTCCCAAAGATAACAACTTTTAAATCTTCTTCATAACTTTCAATAGCACTTCGTATAGCTTTACCCAAATTATAGCATCTATTTCCAGTAGGCGCAGGATATTGTACCACGTTTACACAAAGAGGAATCACCAGCGCAGGCCACTCTTCATTTTGCTTAATATTTCCAAACATTACCGATAGAGGTACAGTAAGACCATGATCAACTTCCATTTCGTTCATTATTGTAATGTCAAATTCATTCAGAACTAAAGACTGCGCTATATGACTTGCCATCTTTTGATGGTTTTTCACTGCTGGGACAGGCCTCGGTCCCCAGCCTTCATCCGCTGGATGGAATTCAGCACCACACCCTAGTGCAAAAGTAGGAATGCATCTCGCATCGAAGGCCGTGCAATGATCATTGTAAACAAGAAAAATAACATCGGGATTTTGTTTTTTCATCCATTCCCTAGATCTATTAAATCCATCGAAAATTGGTTTCCAATAGTCATCATTAGTTATACCGGTATCCATCGCAACACCAATTGCTGGCACATGTGAACACCCTACTCCAGCCATTATTTTTGCCATTAATCTTCTCCCCACTCAGACTTATCTCTATTACCCTCTATTGAACGTCCGCCTTTGATCATCATCTCTCGATAAGAATCCACTCCCATACCAGTCATTCGACCAGCAAGGTTTTGGAAATTAATTCCATCATTAGCAGCTAGTTTAGAGGTGTAATAGATATTTCCTCCCAACTCCAAAAGAAGATTCCAGTCCCTTAACAAAACAGCTTCACGCTGCTGACTAGACATAGGATAGGAGTCAAGATATACCTCTTCATTTTCATTAAAAGCGTCTCTATTTTTCTTTAGTCTAAGTGAGATACAAAATTGATTTAAATGATACCCCTCTCTTGATCTGTCTGCGTCGAATACAATTGTACCCGGAATATTATCATACTCTTTCTTGGTCATCTAGATAGAACACTCCTCTTAACTATAAGTTTTAATAATAATAAAAAAAAATATTTTTAAAAACAAAATTAAAGATATCTCGTCAGTAATAATTATTATTTATCTATTGTGCCTCTGAGCTCTTTGGATACCTGTTTGGCAAAAGCATAAAACCTCTCTTTTATTTCCGAATAAGAAATCTTCGATTCCAATGAGCCCATTTTTTCTTGCCAAACGGATGTTGCCTTTGACATTTGGTTTATAAGTTTCAAGTCTTCAAGCATTTTTGATACCTCTTTCAGTTCTTCTGCTCGACGCTTTCCATGAACAAGACTTCTCTCAAAATTGTAAATTGAATGAGTGAGAATATCAAAGTGGGGGTGTCCCTCAGATAGTGAAGTAAAAACTTCTTCTAACACATCCGCTTCAACTGCTGCCAGAGCACACTCTGCAGTTAATGCCTCTAATCCTTTAACCATTATGGAACGAACCATCTTTATAGATGACGCACGACCAACGGGTCCGTCAATAACCCTAGCATTCATTGGAATTTTTTCTAAAATTAAGCTTGCTTGCGGCATGTTACCCCCTGAGATTAAAAGAGGAACAAGGTTTTTTTTAGGATAAACAGGCGTCATAACCGCAACGTCTACATAACACCCACCACTAGTATGAATGCTTTTACAAGCCTTCTGTTTTGAAGAGGGTGCACACGAATTAAGATCAAAAAAATAAGCGCCTTTTTTTACGTATGAAGATGCGTCTTTGGCCACCGCGAAAGCCTGATCAGCAGTAACTGTAGAAAAAATAATATCTGCTTCTTTTATCAATTCATCTAAAGATAACTTAATGCAGATATTTAGCATTCTTCCCCTGGAAATTATCTCTTCTCGTGTATCGTTTGATTGCAATTTAATGTCAAAGGCTTGTACCTGCTTATTTCTTTTACTTCCAAAGCCAGAAATAATTGCTGATGCTGCTTCTCCTAAACCAATAAAAGCTATGGAACACTTATCTATCTGCATTAAATCAATCAAATCTTTGTAAGATTCCCTTCAAAGGTTGTTGGTAGAACTCAAAAAATAAATTTTTTAGCTTGCAATGGTGCCCAAGGAGAGACTCGAACTCTCACGATATCACTACCGGCGGATTTTGAGTCCGCTGCGTCTACCATTCCGCCACTTGGGCTTAATATCAGAACAATCTTTCTACTTGCATTACGCTTCTTACCAATTAAAAAGTCAATAGTAAGTTATATAAAATAAATGAAATTTTTAAAATCAAGAAACACAAGTAAAACAGTAGAAAAAGCTCTCAAAAGCCGGTTCTCACTGATAATTCTTTGCCTTTGGTCTTATACTGAGGCATTTGTATTTCCTATTCCCCCTGACCCATTTTTAATTGCTCTGATTTTGGTTAATAGGAATAGCTTCCTTATCTATATCTCCTTGTGCACTATATTCTCGATTTTAGGAGGTATTACTGGTTACTATATTGGTTTTGTTTTTTGGGAGGAGATTGGGATTCATATAACCGAACACCTCGCCTTAAATACTCATGTGAATGATTTTAAAGCGCTATATAATACAAATGGTTCTTTGGCTGTGTTCGTAGCAGGCGTTTCACCAATCCCATACAAATTGGTAACCTTGCTTTCTGGGATAAGTGGAATGAACTTTCTCTATTTTTGCATTTTCTCAATTTTGTCTCGAGGGTTAAGGTTTTTCTTAGTTGGTTTATTGGTATATTATTCTGGCAATTGGGCTAAAAAGTTTATTGAAAAAAGATTAGGAACTATTGTTCTTTTTTTTATAATCGTCATGATTATAATTTTTTACTTATTAGGAAAAATTTGAAAATCCATTTTTTAAACTATGCATTTTTGGGCGGAGCATCATTAGCAATGCTTATATTTGCTTTAGTTTCCGAATACGTTTATGGATATCAACCCTGCACTCTTTGTATACAACAGAGATATCCTCACGTTTTTATTGTTGTTCTTTGTCTGATTATTTTTATCTGGAAGAAAAAAATCTCAACTATTTATGCTTTAAATATTCTATTGATTGGCATAAGCGTTATTCTCGCATTCTATCATGTTGGAGTAGAGAATAATATTTTTGTCGGACCAGAATCTTGTTCTCCTTACGATCTCTCGAATAACTTTGATAAAAGTCCTGAGGTACTATTAAATGAAATTTTATCTAAGCCAATGATAAGTTGTAATGCAGTAAGCTGGTCTTTCTTGAATTTATCTATGGCATCCTGGAATTTAATCCTATCTATGATACTTTTATTTTGTTGGACGTTCTCTCTAAGACAGCTGATTAAACCTTATTCCTCACACTCTACGTCCCAATAAAGAAAATCCCTCCAAGTTGCATGGAGATTCCTTGGAGGAAATTTTTTCCCTTTGTTGAGCAATATCTCAGGTGAAGGTTTTGAAGGCAGAGCAGCTAATTTCAACCCTACCTGACCCGCAGAGTTTGCTGCTTTCTTTAAATTACATATATTACAAGCAGCTACCACATTTTCCCATTTAGTTTTTCCTCCCTTACATTTTGGAATCACGTGATCAAAGGTCAAGTTATTACTCTCTTTTCCACAATACTGGCATTTAAATTCATCCCTCAAAAATAAATTGAATCTAGAAAAAGGAACCCTCCTGGAAGGCTTAATAAAGGACTTAAGAACTATTACAGAGGGTATAGGCAGTATCAAACTTGCCGAGCGCACCACCTCTTTATACTCAGCTACAACATCTACCCTATCTAAATAAACTGCCTTTATAGCATCTTGCCAGGACCAGAGAGATAATGGAAAATAAGATAAAGGTCTATAATCAGCATTTAAGATCAATGCAGGCCAGTTGTGGGCCTTATTTGAACAATCTGTTGATATTTCACCTAGACTATCTAACATAAAAAATTTTTATAAAGCCCCATCATTAATTATATTTTATAAAAAAGAATTAAAATTTCAACAATATTGGATTTTTTTAAAATTCAGAAAGGTATTACGTTAAAACTTTTCGTAAAAAGGTCATTGCCTTTTCAAGACCATCTGGCGCTATGCCATGGCCTACATTTTTGCTAATATGAGAGGAGAAACTTACACCAAGATCTTTTAAAGTTTTCTCAGCTTCGTTCAGAAAAGATACCGGAACTACCTCGTCTGCATCCCCATGAACAAGAATTACCGGAGGATATTTATCTTTCCTCTCTTTTTTCAAAACGTCTGGCATTAACAGTCGCCCAGAAAATCCTACTATCCCTCCTAAAATATTTCTATGCCTTAAACCAATATTAAGCGAGATCATAGTGCCCTGACTGAATCCCACTAGAGCTATATCTTCAAAACTCAAACTAAATTTTCCAAGGTATTCATAAATTAGATTATTCACGAGCTTTTCTGAGTCTGCCAAAGCTTTCATCATTACCGGAACCGTCGATCCATCAACTTCTGGAATTGGGAACCACTCGAACCCAAAAGGGGAAGCTCCACATTTCCTGGGAGCATTAGGAGCGGAAAAGAAACAGTCTGGTAATTGTTGGCTTAAAGGATCAGAAAGAGATATTAAATCAGCTCCATCAGCTCCATAACCATGAAGAAAAATTACAATTTTTCTGACCTTACCAGAAGTCGGCATTTTCTCCGTTACCTCCAATTTTTCTACCATAACGTTGACTCCCGAGATTTATAATGTTTATAAAAATGCCACAAAAGTAGCGCACATATGGACCTAAAAGGTTTCCATTGTTCAGACAAGTTTCTCATTTCTTTTTCAGTTGGTCTAGTATTAAGTTGAAGTAAAAGTCGCGTTGCTTCTTGCAACGCAAGGTCACCAGCAGGAAAAACATCCTCTCTCTTCAAACTAAAGATAAGATAAATTTCAGCAGTCCACTGTCCTATTCCTTTTATTGAAGTCAGTAAGTTAATAATATTTTCATTACTAAATTTATCCAACTTTTCATATTTAATATCACTATCCGCCAAGCTTTTTAGATAGTGGATTTTTTGTCTAGACAATCCTATAGCCCTTAATTCAATATCTTTTGCTGATCTCAAATTATAGCCTTCATTAAACCCACTCTCCAAAAATCTATTCCATATTGCGGATGCTGAAGCTATTGATAGTTGTTGACCAACTATAGTTTTTTGAAGCGCTTTATACCCTTGCTCCCTTGGCAAAAAATCTGGCAACCCTGCCCTCTCTTCAATTACCTCAAATCTTTTTTCAATAGCATAAATTTTCTTAAGGCTATTCTTTATAAGTTTTTTATCGATCATTATTAATATTTTGCAGAAAAAAAATTATTTGATTTATAATTTTATCATAAAGATTGAGGTTAATCTTCTTCTGAAAAACAATATCTGGGCTTTTACGAATTGATATAAGAAGTGGAATATAGCCAAGTCCCGGTTTCAAAACTGAAAAAATTTCTCTCTTTCGAAATTTGTAAGTTTCTTCTATTCCTATCTTAAGAAATTTAAGAGCCATATCTGCCTCTGCCCTGATTCTTTTTCTTATATTGTCATTTATCTTAAGTGAAAAGAGATCGTCGTAGTCAGTTTTTTTTTCCAAAAATAAGGAATATAGACCTCTTTCAGCTAAAGCACGTATCCCTAGCAGCAACCTAGCCGTACCGAAAGGCATTCCAAAATATTTAGCAATTCTATACTTATCTCCGACTTCCTCATCTGAAGAAAAGCAATTCAAAGCCATAAAAGTTAAATTCACAGCAGTTTGTTCTATATAATCAGTTTGCTGATCAACCGATAAAAATGGTTCGTTGCAAGCATTTGTGTATCTGGCATTAACAAGCTTTTTAAGATCATTTTTTTCTAATTTTTTTTCTTTTACCATTTCTGCTAAAACTTTTAGAAATGGGTGTGCCTTATATCTAAGATCTAACTCAATGGTATCTATACATTCCTCCCACCATTTTAGTTTCAACATTGCAATATTCTTATCTGCCGTTTTCCAGGGTATATTTGCTAATTCTAGATTTAAGACATACAAGGCGGCAACTTTTTCTAAAACGCTCTCCTCAATTCTTGCCATTGGAATGTATCTTTCTGCGTCAAATTTTTTTAAAGTCTTCAACCATATAAGGTTTTTCAATTTGGAGTAGCTCCCGCATTAATTAATTTCCAATTGATAGAATCCAAAAGTGCTTGAAAGCTTGCATCAAGAATATTTGCTGAAACACCCACAGTTGACCACCTGAGACCTTTTGAATCTTCGCTGTCAATTAGAACTCTGGTCACTGCGGAGGTTCCTCCCGAGGTTATCCTTACTTTGAAATCAACGAGCTTTAGATCCTTAATGATATCTTGATATTTCCCTAGGTCTTTTCCTATTGCTTTTGCAAGGGCGTTGACCGGACCCAAATCGTTCAAACGTTCATCCATGCTTTCCGAAACAGAAAGCGTTTCATTTTCTCCAATCTTTACTACTACGACTGCCTCAGACAATGTGTTCATATTTCCTAAGGCATCAATTCGACGTTCTGTGGTAACCCTATACCGCTTAACCTCAAAAAAACTTGGCATCTGATTTAAAATTTTTCTAGCAAATATCTCGAAAGATGCTGAGGCTGAATCAAATGAGAATCCCTGATTCTCTTTTTCTTTAATTTGTTTTAATAGCTCAGATAATCTAGTGTCGTCTTTTGATACCTCTATGCCTGCCTGAAGAAGCCTTTCTCTTAGATTAGATTGTCCAGCCTGGTTAGAGACAGGTATAATTCTTTCGTTTCCTACTATATCTGGGGATATATGTTCATAGGTATCCGTATTTTTTAATATTGCGCTTGCATGTAAACCAGCTTTGTGGGCAAAAGCAGAGCTTCCCACATAAGGCGCAAATCTGTTTGGAACTCTATTTAATACGTCGTCCATTAAGCGTGATGCTCTGGTTAACTCTTTTAGATTGGCTATAGTTATCCCTGTGTGAAATTTATCAGCAAAGGGTTTTTTTAAAAGTAGTGTTGGAATAATTGATATCAGGTTCGCATTACCACATCTTTCACCAAGCCCATTCAGTGTTCCTTGTATCTGTCTTACTCCTGCACTGACTGCAGCTAATGTGTTAGCAACTGCATTCTCGGTATCATTATGAGCATGAATGCCTAGCTTATTTGTGTCTACTCCTGCTTTAGATAGTTCTTGAACTGTAGAATAAATCTGGTCGGGCATACACCCCCCGTTTGTATCACATAAAATTACCCATTTAGCGCCAGCTTTTAATGCTTCTTGAACTATTCTGGTGGAGTATTGAGGATCAGACAAAAAGCCATCAAAAAAATGCTCAGCATCAAAGTGAACTTCCTTCCCCAATGATTTTAGATAACCTATCGAAGAGACTATAAGTTCCATATTCTCCTCAAGTGAAATACCTAGTGCTTGCTTTACATGAAACTCATGAGATTTTCCTACCAAACAAACCACACTGGTTCTGGAATTAACAATTTCTGATAAAACTTCATCATTTTCAGCAGACCTACCAAACCGTTTTGTCATACCAAAAGCCACGAGTTTTGCATTTATCAAAGAGTTTTTCTGATCAAAAAAATCACTATCGGTTGGGTTTGCTCCTGGCCAACCTCCTTCTATGTAATCTACCCCAAGATTATCCAACAGATTAGAAATTCTGTTTTTATCTTCAAGAGAAAACGTTACACCCTGAGTTTGCTGTCCATCCCTTAGTGTCGTATCGTATATGTATAGTCTTTCTGTAGAGGTCATAATCTTTCTAATTTTTCCTTAATAAAATTTCCCTTTATTTTCCAAGAAGTTTTGTTTTCCTTATCGTTTAGCGCTATACCAGCTAATAATAAACTCTCTCTGATTTTATCAGCGGTGGCAAAGTCTTTTTTTATTCTAGCTTCTTTCCGTTTTTCTATAAGATTAGCTATTTTCTCTTCAAGTTGTGGTCCAACACTTCTCTCTTCTTCCTTATAATTCAAATAAAAGCCAAAAAACCTAGAGCTAGCATTCGCGTCTATTAAATTTCCAGAATTGAACATCTTATGTATCTCAGATATGGCTAAAGGCGAATTCAAATCATCAAGTAGCGCACTAAAAACAGGTTGAGGTATGTCATCAAAGCTGTTGTCCGAAATCTTAAGAGAACTCCACTTCTCTAAAATTTTTTCAGCCTCTCTTAGCCTTTTATATGTCCAGTTGATAGGTTGTCTATAGTGAGTTGAAAACATAACATATCTGATAGCTTGCCCTGAAAAATCATTTTCAATTAATTCTTTAACAGTAATAAAATTATTTAAAGATTTTGACATCTTCTCATCTTCTAACATTAGATAGCCGTTATGGACCCAGAAATTCGCAAAGCTCCTACTTGTACTGGCACAAACGCTTTGAGCTATTTCATTTTCATGGTGCGGGAATATCAAGTCTATGCCTCCCCCATGAATATCAAAATGTTCCCCTAACAAGTCCCTACTCATGGCGGAGCATTCTATATGCCATCCTGGTCTACCAATGCCCCATGGACTATCCCAACCAGGCTCTTGAGAAGAAGACGGCTTCCATAAAACAAAATCTAGTGGATTGTTTTTGCTTTCTTGATTCTCTATCCTTGATCCCGTTAACAGTTCGTCTAAATCTTTGTTGGAAAGTTTTCCATAATCGTCAAATTTTTCTACAGAAAAAAAAACATGGCCATCGTTAGTGGGGTATGCATACGATTTAGATATCAGTTCGACTATCATAGTGATCATTTGAGAGATATATTGTGTTGCTCTAGGTTCACTTGTTGGCCTAAGAGCTCCTAACTGATCCATGTCTTCATGGAACCATTTAATCGTCTCCTCGGTAATTTCATTTATGGTTACTTTTTTTTCCCTGGCCCTATTATTTATCTTATCGTCAACATCTGTAAAGTTTCGAACATAGGTAACGTTATCCTTCCCATAAATATTCCTTAATAATCTATATAATAAATCAAATACAAGAACTGGTCGCGCGTTTCCAATATGGGCTCTATCGTATACAGTTGGCCCACAAACATATAATCGAAGGTCCTGTTCTTGAATAGGTTTAAATATTTCTTTTCTTCTGGAAAGAGAATTATATAAAATTAAATCTTTAGCCATATGAATAGATTATGTAATAATGAATTTTAAATTAAATTTCAGTTAATACATAACTTATGATTTGATTTATTTAAATCATTTTCTATATAATCAACGCATAGTTACTTTACAGAATGGAGTTTACTTCTTATGAAATTTAAGCAAATGACTGTATTTTTATTTGTTTTTTATTTTTTGTCTTCGGCTTTGTATTCTCAAGTGGAGCAAGAATTTCAGCCCTATGATCCATTCGAAAATATAAATAGGAATACTCATATCTTTAATAAAGCTATTGATAAGAGTGCGATAAGACCGACTTCGTATGTTTATGGGGAATATATTCCTGCTTTTGTTAGAATACCATTAAAAAACTTTAGAAATAATTTAAGTGAGCCAAAGAGATTTATTAATCATATTTTGCAACGTAGTTTCCTAGAAGCAGGAACAGATGTTAGTCGTTTTTTAATAAACTCTACTATTGGCTTAGCTGGACTTATCGATGTTGCTAGTTTGTGGGAAATTTATCCAAAGCCTACTGGATTTGACCAGACCTTTTCCTCCTTTTCTATTGCTTCAGGACCTTATATAGAATTACCTCTCTTTGGACCGAACTCGGGGCGTAGTACTTTTGGCCTAATAGCTGACTATTCTTTAAATCCAGCCAAAGTTATTACAACTGGGATAGATAGTGTCGCTTTAGTCGGATTAGAGGCTACAAATCTATTCCAAAAACGTTATGAATATGGGGCCGTGATAGACAGTACCCTATACGAGTCAGCTGATAGTTATTTAGCGTCAAGAAATATATTCTTTCAAACAAGGAAAAAATTTGATGTTGACGATTTTGAAATGGATGCTTTTGATCCCTACGAGGAGTAACATCCCCTTCTTAACTGTCTATACCTCCTGAAAAAACCCTGCTTTGCCTTACATCGACTTCTTCTATGATACTTAGGACATCAGAGTTGATTGGTCCTTTTGAGGTCTTAAAAACCCTATTTGCTTGACGTAGCCTTATTCTATCTATTGCATTTCGGATTGAACGTGCATTAGAAAAATGAGGTTGTTTTCTTCGTAATGTGATGTACTCCGCAAAAGCTGCTCTACTTTTTTCATTTAGCTTATAATTCATATCCGAGATCATCACCTCACCAATTTCAAGCAGCTCATCATTGGAATAATCAGGGAAGTTAATATGATGAGCTATACGAGACCTAAAGCCAGGATTGCTTTCAAAAAACTTGTCCATTCTATCTTTGTATCCAGCTAATACTACAACCAAGTCATCCCTATTATTTTCCATTACTTGTAGAAGAATCTCTATCGCTTCTTGTCCATAATCTCTTTCGTTTTCTGGTCTATAAAGATAATATGCTTCATCAATAAATAAGACACCACCCATAGCTTTTTTTAAAACTTCCTTAGTTTTCGGAGCCGTATGACCTATGTATTGCCCAACTAAGTCGTCTCGCGTGACGGTAACTAAGTGCCCTTTTCTTACATATCCAAGCCTAAATAGTAGGTCAGCTATTTTTAAAGCAACCGTTGTTTTTCCAGTTCCAGGATTGCCTGAAAAGCTCATGTGCAAAGTTGGAGACTCAGTCATAAGGCCCATTTTTTCTCTGGCCTTATCAACTAAAAGTAGTGAAGCAGTTTCCCTTATTCTTGTTTTAACAGGTTCAAGCCCAATAAGTGTGTTATCTAGTTCAGATAGAATTTGATCTACACCGCTACTCTCAAACTCTTCTTTTAAATCTACAGAGGCTACTTTACCAGCAGCCTCTTTTTCTTTCAATTCTTTGTCCATTTTGTCTCGAATTCATACCAGATTATTTGTAGCGGGAACCTTGCGGTTTATCATTAGAATAAGGAGACATTGAGTATTGAATGTTTCTACCTTTAGTTTCTGTCCTATTCAGCCTAAACCCTGGTTCTTCGGATGGTC
>CACFNV010000006.1 GCA_902567635.1 uncultured Alphaproteobacteria bacterium | reverse complement strand
ATTTGCAACGTCGGATCCTCCACCTGGTTCAGTTATGCCTAGGCTAGATCCCTTTTTTCCAGAAACAATGTCGTTGAGGGTTCTTTCTTTGATCTCTTTTGAGCAGAGCCTCTGAATAGGCTCAAGGGAAATCATTCTTCCTCCCATGGCTGCTCCTACACCCCCAGCTCCACACTTAGCAAACTCCTCATTATAAATAGCTCTTAGGAAATTATCATCTTCTCCTAATCCACCATATTTTTCGTCAATGCCAAATCCCCAAATACCAAGTTGTCCTGCTTTTTGGTGAAGTTCCCAAGGTATTTCTCCTGCCTCATCCCATTCATTAACAAATGGCTTAATTTCTTTATCTACAAAATTTTTCAATTGCTCTCTAAAAGCAATTCTCTCTGGAGTATCGAAGGGATTTTTCATATTCATACCTTTAAGTTTATAAGAGATCAAAAAAAGAACTTTTATAAATATCATATATTTTTGTATAGTGAAAGTCTGTCTGGTTTAAACGATGAGGGAAAAAGTGAGCAATGATACGTTGAGAATTGGAGGGGCATCTGGTTATTGGGGGGATGCATCTTTAGCAACTGAGCAATTATTAACTCACGAGGATCTTGATTTTGTCGTCTATGATTATCTGGCTGAAATAACAATGGCGATAATGGCTCGTGTAAAGTCTAAAGATGCAAATCAGGGCTACGCCACCGACTTTATTTCAGAAGCCATGAAGCCAAACTTAAAAAGAATTTCCGAAACCAAAACAAAGATAATTTCCAATGCAGGAGGAATGAATCCTAGTGCGTGCGGTGAGGTTTTGAGAAATCTAATCAGCGAGCAGGGTTTATCTTTGTCTGTTGCTGTAATTGAGGGTGATAATCTTGAAGAAAGTTTACAATCTATTTCTGATAGCAATCCAAGGGAAATGTTTTCTGGGATGCAATTTCCTCCATTGGAAAAGATTGGAAGTGTAAATGCATATTTTGGTGCGCAACCAATTCTCCATGCTCTTAAGAAGGGGGCTGATATTGTTATTACAGGAAGATGCGTTGACAGTGCAGTTACTTTAGCTGCTTGCATGTACCATTTTAATTGGAAACCAAGTGAATTTGATCTCTTATCTTCAGGTAGTCTAATTGGTCACCTCTTAGAATGTGGAACTCAGGTCACGGGTGGTAACTTTACTGATTGGCAAGAAATAAAGGGAACATTTGATCAAATTGGATATCCAATTGCTGAGATAAGTAAAAATGGTGAAGCCATAATAAAAAAAGTGAAAAACACAGGTGGAATTGTAAATTTTGGAACCGTTTCAGAGCAAATGTTATACGAAATTGGAGATCCATCCCAGTACTTGCTTCCTGATGTAAATTGTGATTTTTCTCAAGTTGAAATGGAGGACCTTGGATCAGATAAAGTACTTGTGCGAGGAGCCAAAGGATCGGCCCCAAGTGATAAGTACAAAGTGTGTATGACATACAGCGCTGGTTTTAGAGGAGGGCATCTATTTGGCTTTTATGGATCAGATGCCACAGAAAAAGCAGAGGCATTCGCCAAAGCGGCCATTTCTCGAGCTAGCGCAACTTTAAAAAAGAGAAACTTAGAACCTTTTAAGGAGACAAGTGTTGAGATTATTGGGTCAGGAAGTCAATTTGGTCAAAAAGATAATTACAATAAAGCAAATGAGGTATTCGCTAAGATCGCTGTTAAACATGATGATCCGAAAGGAGTAGCTATTTTATTGAAAGATGCAACCGGGTTGGGTCTTTCTGCTCCCCCTGGGTTGAGTGGGTTTGCTGGCGCAAGACCTAAACCATCGCCCATATTATCCTTGTACTCTTTTTTACAAAAAAAAACAGATCTTAGCTTCACGCTACAAATAGATGAAAAAGAGAAAGAAAATATAGATTTGATTAATACTTCTCTTCAGAGCTCAAAGAATGATTTTTCTGCTAAGGCTAATGAATATCCAAATAAATTACCAGAAAATTACTCCTCAGAAATGAAAGAGGTTTTACTTGAAGATGTTGCCTGGGGAAGGAGTGGAGATAAGGGCAATAAAGCAAATATAGGGATAATCGCAAGAAAAAAAGATTTTCTTCCTTTTATTTGGAATACATTCACCGAGAAAAAAATCGCTGAATTATTCGCCCACTTTTTGGAACATGACAAAGTAGATCGTTTTTATTTACCAGGTATTTCAGCCATAAATTTTCTAATGCATGATGTCTTAGGAGGGGGTGGAACAAGTAGCCTTAGAAATGATCCCCAAGGAAAAGGTTATGCCCAGATCTTATTGTCATGCAAACTATTTATACCTAGAAGTTTAATAAAATAATGTTGAGATATTATGGAAAAAAATAAAAAATCTAACGAATTTAATTTTAATTTAAAAGAAGCATATACGCCTCCCATTAAGACTGAAATTGTCGAAGAGATTACGATAGGAGAAGAGCTTCGAAGAGCGGCCAGTGACTCACCGCAATTACTTGCCTTGGTTCAAATAAAGGATGATGGATCTGTAGGCAGGACTTGGACTTATTCTCAGTTATATGACGATTGTGTTTCATTGGCTAGAGTATTGGCAGTTAAGCATAAAAAGGGAACGCGCATAGCCGTTTGGGCCCCAAATTACCCTGAGTGGGTGATAGTAGAATTTGCTGCAGCATTAGCGGGTTTAGTTCTAGTGACAGTCAATCCATCTTTTCAATCGGATGAATTAAAATATGTACTTGAAAAATCACAAAGTGAGGAATTATATGTAGCTCAAAGTTTTCGGGGAAACCCAATGTGGAAAATTGCAGAAGAGGTAACAAGTAAACTGTCTTTTGTTAAAGGTATGAAAGATATTCAAGACTGGGATGATTTGTACGAAAAAAAATCTGAGTTTGAATTTTCGCAGATAAATTCACTACCGGACATTTATCCTAGAGACCCTGTTCAAATTCAGTTTACTTCTGGAACGACAGGTTTTCCGAAGGGAGCAAAATTACATCATATGGGTCTTTTAAATAATGCGAAAAGCTTTCAAATAAGAATGGGAATGGAAAAAGGTGACCACTGGCTTAACTGTATGCCTATGTTTCATACTTCTGGGGCAGGGATGGCTACATTAGGATGCCTTGCCATGCGTGCGACTCACTTTATCATGGAAAGATTTGATGCAAAGAATTGGTGTGCAGTTGTAGAGAGAGAGAAAATAAACTTTCTAACTGCTGTGCCCACTATGTTTGTTGAGATATTGGATGCTTGGAAATCAGGAAGTTACGGCGTTTCAAAAATAAAGGGCATGACTTCTGGAGGAACCAGTGTTCCACCTTCTTTGGTAAAAGAACTTCATGACCTATTTGGCGTATGGATACAAATTGTTTACGGCCAAACAGAAAGCAGCCCAGTAATTACACTTGCATGGGCAGATGACAGCTTAGATAATCTTACTAACTCGATTGGTCAACCTTTGCCCAATATTGAGGTATCAATAAGAAACCCTAAAACAAATAAAACTCTGAAAGTTGGGGAGATAGGCGAGATTTGTAGTCGAGGTTACAATACAATGCTTGAATATCATCAAAACCCTGAAGCCTCAAAAGAGACTATCGATTCTGATAATTGGCTTCATACAGGAGACTTGGGTGTTATGGACTATCAAGGTTATGTAAGAATTTCAGGCAGAGTTAAAGAAATGATCATTCGTGGGGGTGAAAATATTTACCCAAAAGAAATTGAAAATATCCTTTTAGAGCATGAGGCTATTTCAGAGGTTGCAATTGTGGGTATTCCGGACAAAAAATATGGAGAGATAGTAGGGTGTTTTATAAAATTTGAAGATGAACAGGAGCTCAAGTCAGCTGAGCTAAAAGAGTTCATAAGGCAAAAAATCTCGCCTCAAAAAACACCTGCTTTTTGGGTTGAAATCGAGACATGGCCTCTGACAGGATCAGGAAAAATAAAAAAGTTCTCTCTCAGGGAACAATTTGAAAGTGGTACTTTGTTGCCCATGGAATAACAGTTCAGAAATAATATTAAATCTATAGCATTATGAACTAAAATAGCGTTATCATTAAATAGTAAGATTATGAAAACGTTTGAAATTCAATAGGTAGATAAGTGTTTGAAAGCAAGCTAAATACGCATACTGACTCGTTTAGAATAAATACAGAAGAAAATAAGGCTCTATTAGGAAAAATGGAGATGCTACTGGATAGAGCAGCACAAAAATCAGAGCAACGCAGAGCTGTTTTTAAGGAAAGAAACCAATTATCGCCAAGAGAAAGATTGGGTGCATTAATTGACCCCGGGTTTCCTTTTTTAGAATTATTTAATATGGCTGGATATTGTGTGGATGACCCAAATCCTGAAACAAGTATACCTGGATCAAGTCTCATCGGAGGGATTGGCTATGTCTCTGGAGTTAAATGCTTAGTTTATGTCGACGATAGTGGAATAAATGCTGGTGCGACTACAATCAAAACTATTGAGAAAGGATTGTTACTTCTTGATATGGCAAAAAGACATAAGCTTCCTCTAGTTCACTTGGTTGAGAGCGCTGGTGCAAATTTAATGCAATATAAAGTGGAATTATGGGCTCTAGGTGGAGGAGCTTTCGCTGGGTTGGCTGAACTAAGTGCAATGGGATTACCTATCATTACTGTTTTACACGGGCTTTCCACTGCAGGAGGAGCTTATATGCCAGGCATGAGCGATTATGTTATTGGGGTTAAGGAAAATGGAATGGCAGCGTTGGCAGGTGCAAACTTATTACGTGCCGCTACAGGAGAGGAATCTTCCGATAAAGAATTAGGAGGAGCAGAAGTACATTCCAAGGTGACAGGACTGGTTGAATATTTGGCTGAAGATGACAAGCATGCAATAGAAATAGCTAGAAAAGTTGTATTGTCATTGGGTTGGAACCGAGACGCTAGAAAAATCCAAAAGAAGAATTTTCTGCCTCCTAAGCATTCTCAAGAAGAGATTTTAGGATTAGTACCCACTGACTATAGAAAACCATATGATGTGCGAGAGCTTATCTGTCGGTTTGTTGATGGTTCGGATTTTATCCAATTTAAACCTGATTATGGTGTTTCCACTGTTTGTGTTCAGGCAAATATTTTTGGTGTTCCTGTTGGCATAATTGGTAATAATGCTCCAATAGATCCCAACGGGGCAACTAAAGCAGCTCATTTTTTTCAGCTTTGTGATCAGGTAAATAGGCCATTAATATTTTTACACAATACCACTGGTTATATGGTTGGAAGCCAATATGAACACGCGGGAATGATCAAGCATGGTGCAAAAATGATCCAAGCCGTGATGAATGTGAAAGTACCAAAAATAGCACTTTACATAGGGGCAAGTTTTGGGGCAGGAAATTATGGAATGTGTGGTTTCTCTTATAAGCCTGACTTTCTTTTAACATGGCCAAACGCCCAAACTGGAGTGATGGGTGGACAACAAGCAGCAAAGACAATGGAACATGTAATGAGAAACTCGGCCAAGAGAAAAGGGAAGGAGTTAGATGAGGAACAGTTTGCAAAACAGGTAAAGGGTATTGAACATCATTTCGATAACCAGTCAGATGCTTTTATTACTTCAGGAAGATTAATTGATCATGGGATGATTGATCCTCGAGATACAAGAAAAGTGCTTGGTTTCTGTTTGGCTACATGTTTGGAGGCTCAATTAAGAGAGTTAAGACCTAATAATTTTGGTATAGCGAGAATGTAGATATGTCAGGTCGTTATCAAACAATTTTATTCGAGAAAAAAGATAGATGGGCCAAGATAACCCTTAACAGACCAGAGGTAAAAAATGCTCTTTCTGAGGTTATGACAGATGAGCTCATGTCAGTTTTTTCAGAAATTGAAGAAGATAAAAGTATTAGGGGCGTATCTTTAAGAGGGTCTCAAGGGGCTTTTTGTGCTGGAGCTGACCTAAAAGATTTTAAGAATAATTTTGTATTAAAAAAGCCTAGTCTGGATGAAGTGAAAGCTATGAATGTTGGTGCAGGAAAACTATTTAAGACCCTATCTCAATTACCCAAAATAGTTGTGGCATTGGTTGATGGACCAGCTTTTGCCGGAGGATTAGGTATGGTTTGTTGTGCAGATATAGTTGCGGTTACCAAGGGGGCTAGGTTTTCTTTATCTGAAACAGCAATCGGTTTAACACCGGCTCAAATTTCACCCTATCTCATAAAAAGGCTGGGACTTAGATTAGCAAGTAAGTTGATGCTTACTGGTATGGAGTTTGATGGAGAAAAGTCATTTGAATTTGGTCTAGCAGATGAACTGGTTAGTAATGGAAATCAATTGAACGAATTTCTGGAGAGATTCAAAGATTCAACAAAGAAATGTGCACCTTTAGCTACTGCGGCAACAAAAAACATACTTAGTTTCTCACGAGATTCGAATTTAGAGGACCTCTCAGAATTTGCAGCCAATAAATTTGCCCAATGCATGCTCGGAGAGGAGGCCAAGGAGGGTCTATTAGCATTTTCAGAGAAAAGAAGGCCTTATTGGTATGAGAGTTAGGTATGAGTGAAATTAAAACTTTTAAATCTCTTCTTGTAGCTAATAGAGGGGAAATAGCTGCCAGGATAATAAAGACAGCCAATGATATTGGTTTAAAAACTGTTGCTGTCTATACGGATGCGGACGCTATGTCTCCTCATGTAAGTATAGCTAACGAGGCAATAAATATTGGCGCAGGACCAATTGGCGATTCTTATCTCTCTATTAAAAAAATTATTGATGTGGCAAAAAAAGCAGGTGCCGACGCTATACATCCTGGATATGGGTTTTTGTCGGAAAATCATAATTTCTCAGAGGCGTGCAAGAGTTCAGGGATAGTTTTTGTAGGACCTTCTCCGAAATCTATAGAATTGATGGGTAATAAAGCTCAAGCGAAAAGAATAATGAAAGATGCTGGTGTTCCTTGTGTGCCTGGAGAAGAAGTAGAAAATAAAAACGATAGAGAACTCATGATCTCCGCAGAAACAATCGGGTTTCCTTTAATGATAAAAGCTGCTGCAGGTGGTGGTGGTAGGGGAATGCGTCTTGTAAATAATATAACAGAATTGCAAAAAAATTGTGAGATTGCTCGGTCTGAAGCCAAAAATGCTTTTGGTTCATCAGAAATAATATTTGAAAAAGCTATAATTGACCCAAGGCATGTGGAAATCCAAATTATGGCAGACAATTTCGGTAATGTAATTTCTTTGGGTGAAAGAGATTGCTCTGTTCAAAGAAGACACCAAAAAATTATTGAAGAAAGCCCTTCTCCTGCGGTTGACGATGAGTTGAGGAAGAATATGGGGGAAGTAGCATGTGCAGCTGCCAAGGAAATCAATTATTCAGGTGCGGGCACGGTAGAGTTCTTGTTAGATGAAAATAAAAATTTTTACTTTTTAGAAATGAACACCAGGCTCCAGGTAGAGCATCCGGTTACAGAATTGGTTACAGACCTCGATCTTGTTGAAATGCAAATAAAAGTTGCAGACGGACAAGCTCTGGGTATAACGCAGGAAGATATAGAGTTGCATGGACATGCCATGGAAGTAAGACTTTACGCTGAAGACCCATCTAATAACTTTATGCCTAGTACTGGAAAAATTGAAGTTTGGAGCCCTGACAACTCATCGGATACGCGTTATGATAATGGAATTGTTGAGGGTCAAACAATAAGTCCGTTTTATGATCCAATGATTGCTAAAGTAATCTCCAAAGGTAAAGACAGAGAAGAAGCTATCACAAAGCTTAGGAAATCTTTGTTAAAAACTGCACTTTTTGGAATCAAAAACAACAGAGACTTTTTAATCTCTATTCTCTCCAGCGCGGCTTTTAAGAGCTCTGAAGTTAATACTTCATTTTTGGAAAATAATAAGTTTGATGCTTCTGCTGTTTCGATGAAAGAGTTTGAAAAAGCCATCATAGGCGCTGTAATATTTATTGATCTTGAGGCACAGGAAAATAAAATGGTCTCCTTAGGGCTAGAGCCTGAGCTAAAAGGGTGGTCAAATATTAAAAATCTAAAATACCCCATCACGCTTAAGGTTGCTGAAGAAGTGATAAGCATAGAGTTAGTGTTTAAAGGGTTAACTTCGTTTGATGTCTTGAACAGTGGTACAGTTTATAAGGTAGCATATAAGAATGACATAATTATGATCGAGGGTAATGAATATCCCGTTTTTTTTAGTGAAGTTAAGAACAATACTCTTTTTATAAATATTTCCGACTTTTCCTTTAAAGTTGAGAGGGTTACGAGTTCCTTAATTTCTCATGAAATCGAGGATCAAGGTAATGTTTTGGCTCCTATGCATGGTATCATAAAAGAAATATTTGTATCAAATGGTGATAAGGTAGAAAAGGGACAAATCATCTTTATTTTGGAGGCAATGAAAATGCAGCATGAGGTATCTGCTACTGGTACAGGACTTGTTTCAGAAGTTAATGTGAATGAAGGTGATCAGGTGGAAGCTGAACAGCAATTATTAAATATTGAAATGGAGGAATAAAATGAATTCTAAATTATGTAAAGACTTAGGAATTGAGTTTCCTTTATTTGCTTTTTCTCATTGTAGAGATGTAGTAGCAGCTGTTACAAAAGCTGGTGGTATGGGTGTTCTGGGAGCAACAAACTTATCTGGAGAAGAGCTAGAAATTGAACTAAACTGGATAGACTCCCAAGTTAAAGGTCTTCCATATGGAGTTGATTTGATTGTTCCAAATAACTTTGTTGGTAAAGGTGAAGATTTGACTGATGAACAAATGCTGGAGAAAATACCTCAAAGTCATAAAGACTTTGCTAATTCAATTCTTGAGAAGCATGGTATTAAAGTTGATCCTGATGAATTAGAGAGTGACAGGGTTAATCATTTGAGATTTGGAAAGAATATGACTCCTGAGGGAGCTAGTGAGTCTTTGAGAGTTGCTTTCAATCATCCGATCAAAATGATAGTAAATGCTTTGGGCATGCCTCCCAAGGAAATGGTTGATATGGCAAAAGAGCGTAATGTTCTCGTGGGAGCATTAGTAGGCGCTAAAAAGCACGCAATAAATCAAGTTAATGCTGGGGTGGATGTACTAATTGTTGCTGGAGGGGAAGCAGGGGGTCACTGTGGAGAGGTTTCTACAATGGTTCTAATTCCAGAGGTTTATAATGCCGTAAAGGATATGAAAAACGTATCAATTCTAGCTGCGGGTGGAATTGCAACTGGCAGTCAGATGGCTGCGGCAATGGCTATGGGAGCGGCTGGTGCGTGGTGTGGATCAGTTTGGTTGACTACTACCGAAGCTGAAACCAATCCTATTGTTAAAGAAAAAATGATAGCAGCTTCCTCTGCAGACACAGTAAGGTCAAAAAGTCGTACAGGAAAGTATTCAAGACAGCTAAGATCTCCATGGACAGATGAGTGGGAGAATAGCGATCAGGTGCAACCCCTACCTTCTCCCGTACAGCCTTTGGTTGCTGAACCAGCTCTAAGAAAACTAGATAAGCTCTCTCAAGCTGGCAATCAAAAAGCGATAGAGTTATCTACCTATTGGGTAGGTCAATGTGTTGGTTTGATGAATGAAGTTAAATCTGCAGGGGAGGTTGTGCAAGACTTTAAAGAGGATTTCATCGAAGCCTATGATCGATTGAATACTACTTTGGAGGATGTATAAATGCAGCAAGCGAAAGATTTTTATGACGAAAGTGAGTGTCTAAAAGAACTTGTATCAACTCTGGAGGACAAAGAACTTAAAACTGAAACGCTTTTTAAAAGTTGGACTATAGAAGATGTTATTGGACATCTCTATCTCTTTAATGTGGGCGCTGTAGAGACTTTAAAAAGTGAGTCTCATTTTGAAAAGTTCTATGCTCCAATAGATGATGAGCTTGAAAAAGGCAAAAGTTTAGTTGAAGCTCAGGTGCCGTGGCTTGATGGTCTTCAGGGAAGCCAGCTGGTTAAAGAATGGTGGAAAAGTGTGCAGGAAGTGTATGAAGTTTACAAAGTAGCTGATCCAAAAACTAGGGTTAAATGGCCTGGGGTTGAAATGAGTGCAAAGTCAAAGATTACTGCTCGGCATATGGAAACTTGGGCTCATGGTCACGAAGTTTTTGACGTTTTAGGCAAAGAAAGACCAGGGAATGACAACATAAAGAATATAGCTCACATGGGCATTATTGCTTATGGTTGGACATTTATGAATCGGAAGCTGCCCGTACCAGAGCCAGTTCCTTATGTTAAATTAGAGGCTCCATCTGGCGCGGTATGGGAATGGAATGATAGCAGTAGTTCCTCGAGAATTACTGGTAGTGCCATTGAATTTTCTCAAGTTGTTACTCAAGTAAGAAATATCGAAGATACTTCTCTTATAACAGAAGGTCAGCCAGCAGAAGACTGGATGAAATTTGCCCAATGCTTTGCTGGCCCTCCAATGGATCCCCCTGCGAAGGGTACAAGATACATGGCAAAGGTTTAAACTGTAATTACTGTCGAGCCGGTTGTTCTTCGTGCTTCTAATGCGTCGTGAGCTTTACCAATTTCCTCCAGCTTAAAGGTCTGATCAACTTGTATTTTTACATCCTTGGATACAACTTTTGAAAAAAGTACCTTGGCCATATCTTGACATCTATTGAAGTCTCCTATGTGTGTGAATAAACCGGGTCTAGTCAATTTCAGTGATTTTTTTGCCAATATGCCGATATCTATTGGAGGAACATTTCCTGAGGCATTTCCAAATAAAATCATTATACCAAAATTATTTAGACAATCTAAAGATTTAAAGAAAGTCGTTTTTCCTACCGAGTCCATCACTACCGATACACCTTGGCCCTTGGTAATTTTCATTACTGAGTCTACAAAATCTGAAGAGTTGTAATTAATAGAGTGAATAGCTCCATAGTCCAAAGCCATTTTACACTTCTCATCTGAGCCTGCCGTTCCGATCAGATTAAATCCCTCAGAGCGTGCCCACTGACAAGCAATAAGTCCAACGCCGCCAGCAGCTGCGTGAAAAAGTATATCGTCGCCCTTATTAATCTTGGTGGTATCGTGAAAAAGATACTTAACTGTTAGACCTTTCAACATCATAGCCGCACCTTCTTCAAACGATATAGTGTCTGGTAGTTTGCAGACTTGATCTCCTGACATTACTCTGGCTTCACAATAAGCGCCAGGGGGTGCGGATGCGTATGCCGCTCTATCACCTTCGCTAAGATGAGAAACACCCTCTCCTACTTTTTCAACAATACCAGAAGCCTCCATTCCGAGTACTGCTGGTAGATTAACGGCATAGCTCTCGGCTATGCGTGTTCTATGATAAACATCGATGTAATTAAGACCAACTGCTTTGTGCCTTATTAATATTTCTCCCTTTCCTGGAGTGCCTATTTCATTTTCAACAACTTTAAATTTCTCGCTTCCGCCGTTTTCTTCTATGATTACGCTCTTTATTTTTTGAGTTGACATTTAATCATTCTCCAATAGAAATCTGTTTAATTTATTAATAATGATAGCAATGGTTTCTAAATTGTCCAAACCTTCAATAAAAATAGCTCCCTCTATCTTGTCAGCAGATTTTGCAAACTTTGGAAAAGAGATTCAGGCAATTGAGAGCCAAGGATGTGATTGGGTTCATATTGACGTCATGGACGGTCATTTTGTACCTAATATTACCTTTGGCCCTCAAACTTGTAAGGCAATCAGACCTCACATAAAAACATTCATGGATGTGCATTTAATGATATCCCCAGTAGATCAGTATCTGGAAGCTTTTGCTGAGTCTGGGGCAGATATGATAACCGCTCATGTCGAGGCGACCCCTCATATTCATAGAACATTGCAAGCGATAAAATCTTTAGGTGTTAAGGCAGGTCTTGCTATTAATCCAGGCACATCCATTGACAGGGTTGAACATCTCTTGGATCTTATTGATTTAGTTTGTGTTATGACGGTAAACCCTGGTTTTGGTGGTCAGAAGTTTATTCATTCTCAATTAGAAAAAATAGAAAAGTTATCTGAACTCAGAAAGAAAAAAGATTTCCTTATAGAAGTAGACGGAGGCGTAACTGAAGAAACAGCTCCGTTGGTTGTCAAGGCTGGAGCAAATGTTTTAGTAGCAGGCTCATCTGTTTTCGGCGGTGGGTCGGTTTCAAAACCCGAAGTTTATGGCAAAAATATTAACAAGATCAGAAACGCAGCCTTATCGGCCGCAATTGAATAAAAGGATATAGTAATGGCAGAAATACCTCCAGTATGTGATTATGGATGGCAAGCAAAAGACTTTAGTTTGCCGGGTACTGACGGAAGACAATATTCGTTGGGTAATGTAAAGTCGTCGAATGGACTATTGTTGATGTTCATTTGTAACCACTGTCCTTATGTATTAGCGGTTTTAGATAGGATAGTAAGAGACGCAAATGATCTCCAAAAATTAGGTATTGGCATAGTCGCAATTAGTTCAAACGATGTGCATGCATATCCAGAAGATTCTTTTGATAATATGAAAAAATTGGCAGCTGATTTTAAATTTTCCTTTCCTTATCTTTATGATGAGAGTCAGGACATAGCAAGATTGTATCAAGCGGCGTGTACCCCTGATTTCTTTGGGTTTAACAATAAAGACGAGCTTCAATATCGCGGAAGACTCGATGCTAGCAGAAAAGAGGCAGGACCAAAAGATTTGAGACGTGATCTCTTTGAGGCAATGAAAGAAGTATCTGAAACAGGTTTAGGACCAAAAAATCAAATAGCATCAATGGGATGTTCTATAAAATGGAAATCCGCTTAAATTTCACAAATATTTTTGGTCTCGTATTTTTCTCTATTCTCTTATTTTATGGGAATGGATTTGCACAAAATAGAGTATCAACGCAAATACAAGGAAACTTGAAATGCATTTTTTCTAACGGGGTACCCAACCACCAAATTGGGAAGTTTCCTACTCGTGGCAATCCTAATGCCTTTAGACCACAAAATTTAAGGTATTGTTTCTCTTTACACCCAGTAAAAAACTTCTCCACAACAACGAGAGCGAGAGTGGTTGGAGTAACTCTAACAGGTATACCGATAAGACCTAGTACCGCAGGCTGGTATGACCCTTCATCTCCAAGGGGTTATAGTATGAACAGAAACTCAGAGTGGAACCTTGAAGCGCTTACCCCGAACAAGAAAATTTTTGGACTTGATGATAATAATGCTCATGTAGATAAACGGGGGTTATATCATTACCACGGATTCAATAAATATTTGTTGAATAAAAACTCGAGTTTAATTGGATATGCTGCTGACGGTTTTGAGATCCATTACCTAAAAGAAAAAACATCTTCATGGCAGTTGAGGAAGGGCTTAAGAAAAACGCCTCCATATGGAACTTTTGATGGTTCATTTAAGCAGGATTATCAGTATGTTGAAGCCTCTGGAGGTTTAGACAAATGTAATGGGGGGCTTTTAAATGAGAAGTTTGTTTATTTTGCTACCAAAACATTCCCTTTTTTCCCTCGATGCCACTGGGGCAACGTAACTAGGGATTTTTTGCGACCGTGAAAGGGTATTCAGTTTTCAAAAGCTGTAAACTTTTGAGGATAAAAGAAAATAAAGGAACTTATGACCACTGAAACTACTAGGGGGAAGATAAATAGTAAAAAGATTATTATTTTTAAAGGTGATGAGCAAAATATTCACTGACTTTTGCTTTTTATTTTCTGTGGGACACCCGCTGTAATAAAATATACTTCATTGGCTAAATCAGCAACAAATTGATTTAAAAGTCCAGATTTCTTCAGAAAATTTCTAGAGAGTTCGTTGTCAGGGATTACTCCTAAGCTTGTCTCCTGCCCAACAATCACTAAATTTGCATTACTATTTTTGATTGCACGTTTAAAGTTATCTATTTGCGTCTCATCAAACTCTTCCATACATATTACGTTGGAAACAAACACCGATATGCAGTCAATCAAAATTACATCATTCTCGGAAGCATTGGCAAATATTTCGGTAGAAAGATCTGGAGATTCTATTGATGAGAACGAGCTATTTCTATTTTTCTTGTGCAGATCAATTTTTACCTGCATCTCTTTGTCAAAGGCTACTCCTGTAGCTACAAAGTATAATTTTCCAGAAAGGGAAGAGACTTCAAGCGACAGTTTTTCTGAAAACTTTGTCTTACCAGAATTTGATCCACCTAAAATGAAATAAATAGAAGCCACATTATATCTCTTTATCTATTATCTGCTGTATTTTGTAAATATCCATAATCCAACCAAACTTCTTCCTGAGTTTTTGCCTTAACTCAATTATATTATTTTTTATGTCTTCTAATTTTCCTTCTAATAGAGTTTCTCTATCTAATCCCAAGTATGCACCCCACCAAATATATAGATTTTGTTCAGCCAGGCTGGCGAAAGAACAGTCCCCATCTAACATAACAAAAATAGTGCTTACCCCTTTGGGCCAACCGTCTTCTCTTAATTTTCTGCCGGTTGTTATAATAACTGGTTCACCTATTTTATTAAAGGGTATACCAAAAGATGACGTTAATACGTGTGGAGATGAGATACCTGGAATCATCTGAAGGGAGGAGTTTTCTATTTTATTTCTTACTTTTTCTCCAATCCTTAAAGTACTATCGTAAAGGGATGGATCTCCCCAAACAGGTATTCCAATAATAGTCTCCTTATTAAAATTTTTTTTAACAAATGGTAAGATGAGATCAACCCACAGATTAGCAATATCTGAGTGCCAATCAAGGACTGCATCCTTATAAAATGGCTCAATTACTTTTCTTTCTGGAAATGAAAAGCTTGAAATCTCAGTTTTCTCACTGTCAATTTGAGCAAGAGTTATTTCCCTCTTTAAATTAGCAAGCTCAGATTTTGTTTCCTTTTTGTCTCCAATAATAATCAAATCACATAACCTTAAAGCCTCAATCGCTTCTGTAGTTATATGTTTAGGGTTTCCTAATCCTATACCGATTAATTTAATTTTTACTCTCATATTACTGATCCAAAAATTATAATGGCAGGGTCATTACTAATATTGTCTTGTAGATATTCAGATATGTCCACTATAGATCCTTTGGTTACTTTTTCATCCGAACGGGATACATTTTCTACTACTAATGCATGAGTATTTTCATCCATGCCGCTTTCCAACAAAATGTTGCAAAGATTTGGAAACGTTTTCTTACCCATAAATATTACTGTAGTGCTGCTAGAATCTGTTAAAGATGATATCTGCAAGTCGTCTGGTAAATTTCCGTTGAAATCATGCCCTGTTATAAATTGTAATCTCCTAGAATGTAATCTACGAGTAAGAGGGATCTTTGCTGCCGCCGCGGCCGCATTTGCAGAAGAAACCCCAGGGATAATCTCAAAAGGTATATTATTTTTTTCTAAAGCTACTATTTCTTCTTCAAGTCTAGAGAAGATACCCGAGTCTCCAGACTTCAATCTAACAATCTTCTTACCTGTTTTCCCATAATTTACAAGTAAGGTAGAAACTTGAGATTGTTTTGGAGAGTTTAGTCCCGCTCTTTTCCCGACGCTAAAAAGAGTAGTAGATTCTGACGCAAGTTCCAAGATCTCTCCTGCAGAAAGATCATCATAAAATATTAAATCTGCAGTTTTTATTCTTTTTATTGCTTTCATAGTCAATAAATCGGGATCTCCAGGACCGGAGCTTACAAAAGAAACAATAGGTGTCATTCAAAACTTCCTATTAGATGAAAAAACGTGCCAGTTGCACAATCACGTCTAGATCCCAAAAGTCCAAAGTCATTTCCATAGGCATCCTCAACTGAAACTATTGAGGGGTCCTTTTTCTCCAAAATTGATGTATAATGAAATTCGTGGCCTAAAAGAATATCTCTTTTCTTGAAGCCAAAGAAGGGGTCCTGAACCGTAGCGACTCTATATCCAAGGTTTAATTTTCTCTTTTCAAACGAAGTAGATAAATTAAAAATACCAGCCATCCTATAATTTTTTTTATCGGATCCAATGATATTGCTTCCCATTACCATATAACCTCCACATTCACCATGCACTGGTTTAAGTTTGGAAAAATTGTAAATACCTTTCTTAAATTTTTCAGCTGATGAAATTATTTTTAAGTGTAGTTCCGGGTATCCTCCAGGAAGCCAAATAAAATCTACGTGTGTAGGGGGAGGTTCATCATTCAATGGAGAAAATGTGGTAATTTCAGCTCCTTGATTTTTCCAGCTATTTAATAGGTGACTATAGGTGAAGGTAAAGGCATGATCCTTAGCTATACCTATTTTTTGAGCGGGAGGTCTCGAAAATTCGTTTGTTTTTCTAATGTCTGCAATTGGAGTCGCTATCATTTCTATTTTATCTAAATCACAGTTTGTTTTTATGAAATTAGATAACTTATCAAGTTTTTCTCGTATGTCATTTAACTCATCAGCTTGAACCAAGCCTAAATGCCTTTCTGGGATTTCAATGTCAGGAGACTTTGGCATAATGCCTAAAATTGGTACTTTAGTTTGCGTAATTTCACTTACTAATAAATTTTGGTGTCTAGCGCTAGACACATTGTTCAGTATTACTCCTGCTATTTGAATATCTGGCCTATAGGTTTTAAATCCATAGATTAACGCAGCGGAAGACTGGGCTTGTTTTGCACAATCAACAACTAAAATAATAGGCCAACCAGTAAGTTTGGATAGGTCCGCGGTAGATCCTGTAAATGAATATTTACCTTTGAGCACTCCATCAAATAGGCCCATTGAGCCTTCAACTATGCAAAGACTATGATCACCTGCAGAGTTAATAATTTTGAAAATTTGGTTGGGAGACATTGCCCATGTATCTAAATTATATGAATCTGTGTTTGCAGATAAGCTTTGAAATTGAGTATCAATATAATCTGGACCATTTTTGAAAGGTTGTACCTTTCTTTTTTCAGAAAATGCTCTGATCAATCCAAGGGTAAGAGTCGTTTTTCCTGAACCAGAGGAAGGTGCAGAAATTATAAAGCCTTTTCTATTTTTCAAACTTTTCTCCCGCATCGACGGTCCTAAATCTGCGTTCGTATGCTTCATCATACAATTTGCTGTTTTCGAAAGTTTCTGTATCTAAATATTTTCCTACCAAAATAAGAGCAGTTCTTTTTACGTAGCTAGGCAAATCATTTTCGACCTTACCTATAGAAGAATGAATGATTTTCTCATCAGGCCAAGACGCCTGCCAAATCACTTTTACAGGGCAATCATCGCCGTAAAATGGTCGTAATTTTTCTACAACAGTTTCTATGTTTTGTATGGATAGATGTATTGCAAGCACTGCTTCACTCTTTGCAAAGTTTTCTAAAGTTTCTTTTTCAGGCATATTCGATGCGCGCCCTTGGGTACGCGTTAAAATCACTGTTTGATTAAGGCCAGGAACTGTTAATTCCTGCTTTAAACTTGCAGAAGCAGCTGATACAGAGGTAACACCTGGAGTAAGAGTAAAAGGAATGTTTATTTTCTTTAGAAATTTTATCTGTTCATTTACTGCTGACCAAACTGATAAATCTCCCGAATGTAGTCTAGCTATTTCATGGCCCTTGTTATAATAGTCTTCAATTTTACCAATAATTTCAGAAAGCGACATAGGAGCCGTATTAATTTTTATTGTACTTTCAGAACAATGCTTTAAAAGTTCTTTTGGAATTATTGACCCTGCATAAAAACATACAGTACATTTTTTTAAAATTTTTTTCCCTTTTACTGTAATTAAGTCAGGATCTCCTGGTCCAGCTCCAATAAAATGCACAGTCAAGTTAACCTCCTATTCATATTCAGCTATGGCAATAGTTGCTAGCCTGTCATCTGAAATTTCTCTTGTTTGAATAATTTTTGCGTTTTCTCCTGCTGCTATTAGGGCTACAGCCTCACAAAAACAGTCGATATCTTTATACCTTTTACTTTTGTCGGAATGGGTTATAGTTTTAATGCCTATGAGATCCTTGTGGCTTACACAAATAATCTTAAAATTGTTTTTTCGTGCAAAATCGACGAAGGCTTTGGTTTTTGATTTTTCAGAGGTAGTAGCAACCAAATTAACATTATATTTCAGCATGAATTTACTTTTTAGATTGTTGAAAGACTTTTCGGTAACCGAATTTTGAAAACCAAAACCAGCAATCATTTTAAATAACTCCACTGGACAATGGGAGAGCTTGGTTCCCAAATTGACTTAGACCCAAGCTTTCGAGAATTTGATATTTCTATTTTTTTAAGGTTACCCCCAAAATTTTTCTGTTTATCAATAATTAATTGCTGGGTTTCTAGGGTTACTCCATTAACAACTAGCCTGCCTTTTTTGGGAATTAATCTTATAATTTTGCTAATTAATTCATCTGACGCACCGCCACCGATAAAAACTGCATCTGGTTTTGGTAAATTTTTGTAAAACTTCTCGAAGGTTCCTTGCATTACGAATATTCTATTTTGAAGCCCAAATTGGTTTATATTTTCATCGATAAAAGAAATCCTATCAGCTCTATTTTCAATTGCATACGCTGTATTGTTCTGATTTATCAGACACCATTCCACTGATATGGTACCCGAGCCTGCTCCAATATCCCATAACACCTCGTTACCAAAAGTCTGTAGCTCAGACATTGTTATGGCTCTTATTGGTTGTTTGGTGATATTTCCATCACTTTTAAAATTTTCATTCCTCAGACCAGAGAATAGGCTTAAGTGAGTTGATTTTTTATTTAATTCGATTCCAAGGGCTAAAGGCTCCAATTTTTCTTCCTTAACTTTCAATTCATTAATATTATTTTCACTTAAATCCATGATCAATTCTTGTTCACTGCCAAGCCTTGACATTAAGATAAATCTTGATGCTTTCAGCTTTTTTCTTTTAAGCCATTCAAAAACTAGAACTAGCTGATGAAAATCTTTGCATAAAATAATGGCTTTTTTACCATTTTTTATTTTTGAGTTTAGTGCTTCTACTGGCTTTGCGTGTATTGCGGTGCACTCCGTCTCCTCAATAGCCCAGCCAAGCTTACTGGCTGCCAAAGAGAATGTTGAATAGTTAGGATAACATCTCCATTCATCCGGCGTTAAATGTTCTACAATTTTCGATCCGACACCAAACCAAAACGGATCGCCGGAAGCTAAGATAACTACTTTTTTCTTTTTATATTTAAAAACCTCCTCATATGAGAATGGTGATGGCCATTCTTTCCCTTTTCCTCTTATTCTTGCTAATTGAAGGTGGCGCTTGCTACCAAATATAATTTTTGCCTTTTTGATACATTCTGTACTTGATTTAGATAGCCCGATTAGTCCATTCTCTCCTATACCGATAATATTTAGCCAAACATTTGTCATGTTAAAAATTCTTATAATTGGAGGAACTGCGGAGGCAGCTACTATTGCAAAAGAGCTCGTAAAATGGGGGGTCCTCGTAATTATTTCCTATGCAGGTAGAACTGTAGATATCGAGCCCCCTATCCAAAGTTATCGAATTGGAGGATTCGGAGGGGCTACTGGTATGAGTGAATTTATGAAGGAAAAAGAAATCACACACCTTTTGGATGCATCTCACCCATTTTCTAAGGCAATAACAATCAATTCGTTGGTCGCCACAAAAATGGCAAACGTCAATTACATTTGTTTTGAGAGAAAAAAATGGGAAAAAACGAAAGAGGATTCTTGGAGATTCGTCAGCGATATTAATAAAGCTGTTAAGCTTATTGAAGATAACGACAGCGTTTTTGTAACAATTGGAAATAAGGAAATTCGATACCTCAATCGAAGACCAAAACCATTTTATCTTATTCGTATGATAACTGATCCATCGGATAAAATAAAACTGGAGAACTATGAAATAATATTTGATAGAGGACCATTTGACTTGGAAAGTGAGATAAATATTTTGAAGAAATATTCCATTAACAAGTTGATAACAAAAAACTCTGGATCGCCCGCAGTATTTGGAAAAATACAGGCTGCTAGAACAATGGGAGTAGAAGTAATTATGATAGAAAGACCTGCTCTTCCGGCTAGAAAAATATTTACTGATGTAGAAGAGGTATATCAATTTTTTTCTTCTATGGCATAACGCGGGGTGTATACATAACTTGTTCCTATAATTTCTTTCGTTGAGGATGAACCAACGATTACCAGTGTTTTCATAGAAGCTAAATTTGTATCAGCTTTTTCCAGAGTAGTAATTATTACTTTTTCATTTTTAGTTGAGATGGCATCCGCGAAGATTACTAATCTACTAGGCTCACAATATTTTTTTAGAATTAAAAAAGTTCTTTCCAACTGTTTCTCTCTTGCCTTTGAGCGAGGATTATAAAAAGCAATAACAAAATCTCCTTGAGCCGCAGCTGTCACTCGCTTCTCCACAATATTCCTTGACTTTAAGTTATCGGATAAGTTGATCACACAAAAGTCATGACCGATAGGTGCGCCTAAACGAGCAGAAGCGGCTAAAATAGCTGTAATACCAGGCAAAATTATTATTTTTGTATTCTTCTTATAGCCAGTATTTTTTTCTAATGCTTCAAAAACCGCTGATGCCATTGCAAAAACTCCTGGATCCCCTGATGAAACTACCACTACAGTTTTTCCTTCTGATGCCAAGCTGAGAGCAAGTTCAGCGCGCTCAATTTCTTGCCTATTATCGCTTGCATGAAGTGTTTGATTTTGTAAGTTTTGTAGTCGCTCTATATATCTGAAATAACCGATGATATCCGTCGCCTGGTTTAATGCACTTATAACCGCGGGAACTATTAATTCATCAGATCCAGGTCCCAATCCAACAACTGTTACGGTACCACTCATTTTTGAGTCTCGTAGGGGATCAATATGATAGAAAAATAGGGGGCTCTTTTTTCATTATAATTTTTTAATGGAATTATTTTTTCGTCAATCATGGTTGCTTTTTCAACTATTATTGCTCTGTTAAAATTATTTGTTTTCTTTAGCGCACTTGCTACCTTCTTCAGGTGTGTCCCTATCTTCATAATTACAGCTGTTTGACTAGACTTGAGGCTTTTTATTATATCTTTTTCATCTTGTATGCCCATAATTATAGAAATAGAGGCATCACCCATCGCTATGGGTATTTTAGCATTTGTCCAACTACCTGACATTGCGGTTATTCCTGGAACAAATATTACAGGAGTGTCTTTTTTTAGTTTTTCGTATAAGTGAACAAAGGAACCATAAAATAGAGGATCACCTTCAGATATTATTATTAAGTCGTCTTTCTCAAGCAAAAATTTTATTTCTGCGCAGCATTTGATGTAAAAATCATCCAATGTTTTTTTATATTCGTCGGTTTGGAAGTCTACTTCAGTTGTAAGCGGATATTCCATTGGATATTCATAGACCTTTTTCTTCTGGAGTGTCTTTTCAATAGTTTTTCTAGCCCTTCCGGTTGAGTTTCTCTTTCTGAAATAAGCAATTTGAGATGCATTTCTTATAAGCTTGTGGGCTTTTAATGTTAAAAGTTCAGGATCTCCAGGACCAACACCAACACAGTAAATCTTATTCATGCCCTATTCTTTCTCTTGTGCAATTGCGTTTATGGCAGCAACAGCAACAGCACTTCCACCTAACCTTCCTTTTACTACAAGACTATTTATTTCTTGCCTATTCCATAATGCTTCTTTTGACTCCGCGGCACCTACGAATCCAACGGGACAACCAATTACAGCTATAGGACTCAAATCGCTTCTTTCCGATAATATTTCCAAGAAGTAAAATAATGCTGTGGGTGCGTTTCCAAACACCACAACGGAGTTGTTAATGTATTGCTCCCAAAAATGAATTGCTGCCGCCGTTCTAGTGTTGCCAATCTCTTTAGATAAATTAGCGACTTCCCTATTTCCCAGGGTACAAATAACCTTATTGTCTTTGGGTAATCTTGATCGGGTTATGCCTTCGCTAACCATTTTTGTATCGCATAAAATATTGGCACCTTCCTCGAGTGCTTTTCGTGCTATTTTTACAAAGTTTGGAGTAAATGAAATAGAATTTTCTAATCCCACAAGGCCTAAAGCGTGTATCATTCGAACAACTACCTTTTCTTCGTCAGAATGAAACTTTGATAAATTTGCTTCTTGTCGTATTATTGAGAATGAATTTTCGTATATTTTACTCCCATCTTTTTCATAAGTATATTTCATTACTGAAGTTCCAATGTAAGCAGATCTGCTAACTCCTTATGCTCTCCATTTACAACTTCTATAGGATTATCTTTTTTAAACTTACTAATGCTAATCGACACGTTTTTGGGGATGCCACAGTTTTTCTCACAGCCTGATATATGTATATTTGGAATATTTATAACGTTCTTTTTGTAACTTGATTTGAGCCTTTTATTTATCTTGTCTGCAACTTTTGATGTATCAATTAAACCTTGTTTACAGTAGGGCTGTCCTGAACAATGACTTATTTTTAAAGAAAAATCCGTATTTTTTGATAGGAAATTTAATTTTGGTTTTCTTAACGTATTTTCAATAAATAATGCCTTCCAGGGAGTTACTTTTACATTCTCAACCTGAAATGATAATTGAATTACTTGATCGCCAGTGAACCTTCCAGATATAGAAGATAATAAATAACCTTGAAAACAGGGACCTAATCTTGGACGAAATTCTTGTTTTCGTGGCTTTTTTAATGGTATATGAAATTTTTTATAATCAATATGTTGAATAATTTCAGACAAGTTTTTATCTTTAAGGTGAAAAGGCACTGCCTTAGCAATATTATTTGTTATATTTTTTAATGAGGGTATCAAATTATTTTGCTCAACTTCTTCCCCATATTCTAAGCCATCGATTCTGATAATCAAAGAGCCATTGCTAGCCTCTTCAATTCTTATGTCTGCATGTATATTTTGGAGAGTGGCCAATCTGCCTAGATCGATTGCAATACCAAATTTCTTATGAATTTTTGGTATAGATGCAAGTTGATCTTCAATAATTTTTGAAATCCTTGGAAACTTTTTGTCGTTCAATCTTAAGAACGGGGAATAAATAATATTTGAAACCGTTTTATTTGTATCAAGCTGATTAACAATCTTCTCATTTTTTAAAAAATGCGATAGGTCGTTTAACTTCTTCTCGTTTATACCCCGGATGGTTATATTCGCTCTAGTTGTGAACTCAATAACACCATTCCCAAATTGATTTGCGGCCTTCCCTAAGGACATTAATTGTCTGCTGTTTAGGTATCCATATTTAGGTCTAATGCGTATAAGATAACCATCTCCACTTAAAAGAGGTTGAACAATACTTGGACACAAATCAAAAATCTTAGCCATTATATATAATTCTTTCGTTATGATAGATTGAATTTTTCTTAGTTTTCCAAGTTTCAGAATCTCTTAAAGACAAAAATCTATCTTCCATTCCTTTCAAGGCTTCTGGATTTTCATGCGCTATGAAACTAGTGACTTCTTGATTGCCCAATGTAGAGTCAAAGACAAGATCAAATATGCCTTGCGATATTTCAATTCCAGATTTACTAAACAAAGATAAATTGAAAATTAAATCTGTAATTTCAGCTGCTCCACTAAAGCCATGATTCATCATTCCATTAACCCAAGAGCCATTTGATAATTTACCTCTAACGATTCGAGCGATTTCTTGTTTCACTGTTCGAATTTTTGGTCTTCCCACGTCAGAAATATCTATGTGAAATAAAGAAGGACTTTCAGATTTAAGCATTTCTACAGCTGCATTAAAGCCCCCTATATGGGCCCCATAGTCTTTTGAGGATAGTAAGTCACTTTCACATAAGTCATGCGAATGAATAAGACCAGTGGTTTCAATTAATCTCTTGGCAAGTTGTACACGGCTTTCTTTAAAAGTACCGTCTTTTTTATACGCCCAGGCTGAGCAGTCCAACCATTTATTACCGATATTATCAATATCATTGGCTCTAGATAAACTAACGTTATCATCGATTTCAATTCCAAATGTACCTGGTTTGGGTGCAAATATTCTATCCATTTTTATTTTATATGGATTATCGTCTAATGTTTCTTCTCGTAACGATAATTTTTCTACAGCGTCAAAAAATAGTTTGTTTAGCTCTGGGAAAACATCTCTGAATAACCCAGACTGACGTATTGTTACATCAATCCTGGGTCTATCTAATTCAGATAGGTTTATTATTCGAAATCCTATAACTCTAGAATTATTTTTGTCCCAAATAGGTTCTACACCAGCAAGATAAAAAGCCATAGAGTACTCTTGACCGCCTGTTCTCATCGAGGCAGATCCCCACAAGTCCATTGTTAAATTTTTGGGATATTCACCATTGTCTTGCAAATACTGTCTAATAAATTCATCTGCCAGTAATCGGCCATTTTCAAAAGCTATTTTAGTGGGTATTGATCTAGGATCCACAGCAAATATATTTCTACCGGTAGGCTTGATATCACTGCGATTTCTGAATGGAGATCCTGAAGGTCCGGCGTCAATTCGCTTGCCTTGCAAACATTTTAAAACAGCGTTCATTTCAAATTCACCACACTCTCCTTCCCCAAAGACATGAAGGCCATCTGAAAATTGAGACTCCTTAAGATCGCAAACAAAAGAGTCAATTCTTGATAACCACTCAGGGTCAGATTGAATTGGTTCTAAATCCAATTCCTTATCTAGCTCAAGTCTCTTTGCCTCTTCGATTATTTTTTCTTCAATATTAGATTTTCTCGCTTGATCTAAATCTCCAGAAGTTGAATATTCATCAAGAAGAAATTCTAATTCTCTCATAGTTGTAGGGAAATCTGAGTTAGCGAGTTTTGGAGGCATATGTCCAATTGTTACGGCACCGATTCTTCTTTTTGCTTGGGACGCTTCCCCGGGATCGTTGACTATAAATGGATAAATCACTGGAATATCATTTGTAAGAAGAGAGGGCCAGCAGTTTCTGGACATTCCAGCTGATTTTCCTGGAAGCCATTCAAGGCTTCCATGAGTTCCCATATGGATTATTGCATTCACTTGTATTGCTGAAAGCCAAAGATAAAACGCTACATAACTGTGACACGGTATCTGCTCAAGATCATGATAACTTAATTTTTTCTGTTTATCACTACCTCTATTAGGTTGAACCAAGACAAAAATATTCTCATTTCTCAGTCCTTTAAGTACAAAATATCCATCTCTATAATTTTGATCTAAAGTTATACTTCCCCATTTATTAAAAATTTTATTTTGTTGGCTTTTAGGCAAAGTTGATAGCATAGATTTGTAAACCTCAATTGGTACTTTTATCTCAGCCTTTCTAAGTTTTGGTATTAGCTCCTCTTTTAAATCTCCTTGAAAACCCTTCTTGCATAAAAAATTTATTAACTTTTCTGTAGATTTTATAGTGTCAAGCCCAATGGCATGCGCTAATTGGTATTCACGACCAGGATATGAGGATAAAATTATAGCAACTGTTTTTTCTGAATTTGAATTCATACTCAAGTTACTCCAATTAATAACTTTTTTAATTGTTTTCTCAATTAAATTTTTTTCAGCTTTATGACTGGTTATTGAAAATTGCAGATCTTTATCAATTTTATTTTCAGATTTGAAACTAACAATACCTCCGTCAATTCGCCCATCTACCTCTGGAAGAGCTACATGCATAGCGAGGTCTGATGTGTTTAAGCCTACAGGATTTTTTTGCCATCCAATTTTCTTAGAAGTGGAGAATATAACTTGGAATACAGGACATTCAGTATAATCAAGTGGAGATTTTAGTGTTTCGGCATCTTTTGCTGAGAAGGCCGTACCGTTAATTATTGAAACGGGTTTTAATATCTTAAGTTCGGAAATTAACCAAGATGCTGAATTTTTGTTTTTCAAAGAACTAACAAAAACGCCTATTGCTGAAAACCCTGATCTCTTAATTACCTTTAATATCTTATCGACTGGATTTAAGTCGTCTGCAGCTAAATAGGACTTGTAAAAAATAAGGCAAACTAAAGGTTTGGCTCTCTCTGAATTTTTAAAATTTTCGGCAATTCCATCTTTATAACAATAGTAACCATGACTTGGCAATTTTTGAAAGTTTGTAACAGGAGGAAAATAAAGAGAAGTGGCCATCGAAAGTTGTGCAAGCACGGCTTGAGCTGAGACTTGCCCTCCATTATCACATAATTTTTTTATACTATCCAAGGTTGCCTTTGGAAGATTAGAGTATGAATCTAGAACTTTATCCTCTCTTCCATCGGCTGGAATAATCGCGAGAGCTATATTTTTTTCTCGAGATATACTTTTGAGGTAATTCAAACCATATGGCCAATATTGTTCTCCACCGATGAGTCGTACGAGAACGCACTTTGAACCTGCGATTGTATTCTCGATATATGTATCAACAGAAAGATTATGTGTGAGATCTTTAATATTAGCGAGTCTTAAGCTAGGTAAATTTTCTCCAAAATCACTACGAGTTTTTTTCCAGGCTGACGCAAAAGCACCAAGGTCACTGTCTGAAAAAGATAATATAACAATGTCCGCTGGTTCTTGCTTTAGATCAATTGGCGTCTTTACATTATCTAGGTAATGATCTTCATTGAAAACTATATGCATTTTTTCTCTTAATCACTTTTTAGTTTTTGAGTGAAACCATTAATATTGACCTTACTTTTCTCAGCAATTACTACTAGGTTTCCAACACTAGTAATCCCTGGGTCAATATTAGTAAAATTAACTGATAAACGTGTGCCAACCGCTTGTACCAGAAGTCTAAGAGGCTTCCCCCTCACATTTAAAAAGCCTTTAACTCGTAGAACTTCATTTTCATATATTAACTTTTGGAGGTTATTCGTAAACTGTTCTACGTTCGCCAATGGACCCATTTGAACGCTAAAAGTCTCAAAGTCATCGTGTTCATGGTCATCGAAACCATCATGATGTGATTTTCTTTTGTCTAATTCAGTCTCAGCTTGAGCATTTAATCCGAGGATTAATCTTTGATCTATGTTTCCATTCTCTACTTCCAAGATAGGAAGTGATCTCTGCAACTCATCTTGAATAGTTTTTTTTACTGATTTTAGATCTGCTACCAAATCTGGTTTTGTTAAAAGAACTACATCCGCGCAATTTATCTGATCTTCAAATACCTCTGACAAAGGTGTTTCATGTTCTACAAAAGTTTCTTCTTGAATTTTAGCTAATTCAGAGGATGTTTTAGGGGCAAAGGTACCATTTTGAACCGCTTCGGCATCAACTACTGCCAGTACGCTGTCAACAGTAAGCCGGCTACGTATCTCAGGCCATTCAAACGCCTTAAGTAAGGGTTTGGGTAAGGCAAGTCCTGAGGTTTCAATAAGTATATGATCTGGCACATATTTTCCTTCCAAAAGAAGTTTCATGGTTGGAACAAAATCATCTGCCACTGTGCAACAAATACATCCGTTTGCAAGCTCTAAAATATTCTCTACAGGACAACTATCATCTGAACATTCCTTAATTATCTCTCCATCTACGCCAAGATCCCCAAATTCATTAATTATTACGGCTAACCGTTTTGATTTATTATTTACAATTAGGCTTCTTATCAGGGTAGTTTTCCCAGCGCCAAGAAAACCAGTTAATATTGTCACAGGGATTTTGTTTAAGTTACTCATCTTCAATCATCTCATAATTTAATGGAGGTATTCTCGCCAAAGACTGGCTTTTGAAAGCTCTTGGTCTCTTTGAGAAAGGTATTTTACCATCTAAAGTTTTTCTATATTCATTAAACCCGTCAATGATATCTGCTTCATCTTGATCAGGCGTCAAATTGCCAATAACATAGGACCATTTGCCTCTATTCCATAGGGAAAGAGTTACACCATTTTTGCAACCTGCTAGACACTTAACCGGCTTTACGTTCAGTTTAGGGTACTTAGCTCTTAAATTATTAAACAATATTCGCCCCTGCCGAGGTTCAGTAGCTTTTCCATTTTTTCTACATGTTATGCAAACAAACAAAATATCGTCGTTTTCCAAAAAATATTCCTTCAATAAAACGGGATAAGCTGCAAGGCAAATTTTCTTAATTACCTTGAAAATATGCGAATATCCCGTTCGCTGTTAATTTTTTACACTGGTAGGTCTCCCGGCTATTAAAAGTAAAGCGCTAGCTTTTTGAATACCAACTTCCCAAGATTGAATCTCAGTGTTAATATCCTCTTTTATTTACGGTCGCGGGTACGGCTGCGTTTTTAAACACTTAAACATTTTCGCATTCCCTTTTAACCAAAAAAAGGACCAGATAAAATAGTTGAGCAGTAAAAATAGGCTAATGTCAAGAGGATTGAAAAAAAATGTCTGATAACGAAATTCACAAATCAAAAATGGAAAAACTTAAAGCCTCAAAAGACAAGATTTTTAGTACAAAAAATAAGAAGAAAGGACTTGTCATTGTCTACTCTGGGAAGGGAAAAGGAAAAAGTACTGCTGCTTTTGGAATGGTTTTTAGAGCAATAGCGCATAATATCCCTTGTGCTGTTGTTCAGTTTATAAAAGGTGCTATGGCTACTGGTGAACGAACTTTAATTAATAGAAACTTTGACTCTATTTGTGAATTCCATACTTTGGGAGATGGCTTTACATGGGATACTCAAGATAAAGATAAAGATATTAAATCTGCAAAGAATGCTTGGGAAAAGTCAAAAGAATTAATACTCAATCCGAAAAAAAAATTAGTTTTGTTAGATGAGATAAATATAGCATTACGATATGAATATCTCAAACTTGAGGATGTTACCGGTTTTTTAAGCAATGAAAAACCTAACGATACCCATGTTATTCTTACTGGGAGAAATGCACCGGATAAGTTGATTGAGTGTGCTGATCTAGTGACCGAAATGACTTTAATAAAGCACCATTTTAGAGATGGAGTGATGAGTCAAAAGGGGATAGAGTTTTAAAGATGGGTAAAGCTTTAATGGTGCAGGGTACCGGTTCCAGTGTTGGAAAATCGCTCTTGGTTGCTGGCTTAATACGAGCAGCGTATAAACGTGGAGTAAGAGTAGCTCCTTTCAAGCCTCAAAATATGTCAAATAATGCAGCAATAACAATAGATGGAGGAGAAGCTGGACGTGCTCAAGCTTTTCAAGCTTTTGCTGCCGGTTTAGAGCTTCACTCTGATATGAATCCTATCTTGTTGAAGCCGGAAAATACCCAAGGATCACAAATTATTTTACAGGGAAGAAAATATAAATCTCTTAAAGCTCGTGAATATTTCTCACACAAAGCGAAATTTTTGAAAATCGCACTTCAGAGCTTTAGAAATTTAACCAATCAGTATGAATTAATTATTGTCGAAGGAGCTGGAAGTGCAGCAGAGGTCAACCTTAGAAAAAGTGATATTGCAAATATGGGTTTTGCCACTGCAGCAAATATTCCCGTAATAATTATAGGTGATATTGATAGAGGAGGAGTGATTGCGCAATTGGTAGGTACAAAAGAAGTAATAACACAAGAGGATCAAAGTTTAATTGAAGGCTTTTTAATAAATAAGTTTAAAGGAGATCAAACTCTCTTTGACGATGGAGTCAAATTTATTGAAAATAAAACTGGATGGAAAGGCTTTGGTATCCTTCCATTTTTTGAAAAGGCTAACTTATTTCCTGCCGAAGATAGTCACGATCTAAAGGGTAATTACGGTAGCGGTCCTTTTAAAGTTGCAATATTGAAATTCCCCCGAATAGCTAATTTTGATGACTTTGACCCCTTAAAACTTGATAATAGATTATCAGTTAAAATCATTGAACCAAATCAAGTTATTCCTTCTGATAGTAATTTGATAATTTTACCTGGTACTAAATCTACAATTACTGATCTTGAGTTTCTTAGGTGTCAGAACTGGGATATCGATATTGTGGCCCATGTCCGAAGAGGAGGTTTTGTCCTTGGTATTTGTGGAGGATATCAAATGCTAGGGAAGGAAATTATTGATGACAAAGGGTTTGATGGAAAAGCTTCAAGGTCAAAAGGGTTGAGCTTACTGAATATTAAAACAAGAATGGGAAAAGAAAAAAATTTGGGTAAGAAGCGTTTTGTAAGTTTTATTAACGAAAAGGAGATAAATGGTTATGAAATTCATCTGGGGAAAACTAGTGGGTTAGACTGTGAAAAACCTTTTGCGAAAACCGGTGATAAGCTAGACGGAGCTATTTCCAAAAATGAAAAAATTATGGGTACCTATATCCATGGTCTATTTTCGGAAGATGATTTTAGAGAAAGTTTTTTTTCAAAATTATCAAATAGAGATTTGGCTCTTAACACATCCTACCAGCAAAATGTTAATAGAGTGCTAGAAGAGTTTGTAGAATTATTGGAACAGAGCCTAGATGTAGAAAGTATTTTGTCACTCGCTCGATAGATGTTTTTATAATTTTCCAATCACTATTTTTAATCTTTCCCATTCTTCTTCTTTGCCCGGGATGCCTATCCTTACCCATTTATCAGAATAATCAAAAGTCCGAACCCAAATTTGTTCCATTGCAAAATGTTCTTCAACTTTTTTCGCATTTTCTGTCGAATATGTATGAAACAAAAAAGTATTGCCAATAAGGTTCCAATTCACGGAAGCAAACAAATCTTTTAATTTTTGAGAAGATTGCATTAAAGTTTTTTCAGTAGTAAGTATCCATTTGGTGTCTGTAAGTGCTTTCAAGCCGATATCCAAGGCAAAATTTGATACTTGCCAAGGGCCGACCAGCTTTTCTAGGGATTTAATTAGCTTAGCAGGACCGGAAGCGAAACCTAGTCTTATACCAGCAAGCCCAAAAAATTTCCCAAAGGAATTTATTCTAATCACATTTTTTTTAAGCTTTTGAATTTTTCGTGAAGATATTGAATGAAAACTCTGATCTATAATTAGAAATTCTACATTTTCACTTAGTGTTTCTAATTCTTGATCAGTATACAATTTACCGGTGGGGTTATTTGGGTTTACAATAATTGCTATTTGAGATTCATTTAAATCTGAAAAATTATAAACTTTTTCTATGTTGAATCCAAAATTTCTAAAACAATTTTCATACTCGTTATAAGTTGGGCTTAGAATTTTTACTGAGTTGTTATGCTTAAAAAGTAATGGAAGAAATTGAATAGCAGATTGGGCGCCTGCTACGGATAAGGTTAAATTTCCTTTACCCATCTTTAAAGTTTTTGATGCGGCTAGAGATAAATTTTCAATTGTTTTTTTTCTGGGTAAATTTTGTAATAAAATATCATTTTTAAATTTCCATGGGTAAGAAATGCGATTAATTCCAGTAGAAAGATCTAACCAATCTTTTAAATGGCCTCCATACTTTTCGAGAGCTATATCGAGGTCTCCTCCATGCAAGATTTCCTTCATTATTTATTCAACCCCATAAGAAACCAACTGCTGTTAAAATTACTATAACTAATATTACTGTTTTTTTATAGAAATTCAGAGCCTCGCGGAGCTTTTGCCTTTGAGGTGCGGGAGCGTATTCGTTTATTGAAGGTTGATTAATAATCAATCCATTGAAAGTTTTTTGTCCCATTAAGCTTATTTTAAGAGCGTAGGCCATCGCGGATTGAGGCCATCCAGCATTTGGAGAAGGGCTGGCGACAGAGTTTTTATTAGCAAACAAAAACGCCTTTAAAGGGTTAGAGGTCAATGCAGAAATCACAATTGCAGTTATTCGAGCTGGAATCCAATTTATAAAATCATCTAGCCTTGCACTTGCCCAACCAAAATCTTCAAATCTTTCGTTTTTATATCCAACCATACTGTCTAGCGTATTAACTATTTTATAAAAAAGAATACCTGGAAAACCAAATGCCAACGCCCAAAATATAGGTGCAATCACACCGTCGGAAGTACTTTCAGATAAGCTCTCTATTGAGGCTTTGCAGATTTGCTCTTCATTCAAATTTTTTACGTCTCTTCCCACAATTTTAGAAAGATTTATTCTTGCTGAGCTCAAATCATCTTTTTCCAATTCTAAAAGAATGGCATAGACGTGGGAGTATAGAGATCTTACGGCTAAAAAAGGCCAAATTAATAAGGCCTGAACGATTAAATTAAATGGCAACTCTTTCAAAAAGGAGATTAAAAACGTTGCGCCTATCACAATTGGAAAATTCAGCAAACAAATCATTAGAATACCTAAGGCTCGTTTTTGCATCATGGAAAATTGTTGCTTATTTAGGACTTTTTCTAGAAAATCGATTGCCTTTCCTATCCAAGTGACTGGATGTCCTATAATTATAAAAAGCTTGTTAGGCCAGCCAATTAGAATATCAATAAATAGCGCAAGTATGATAATTGCTGGAATAGATGAATAAAAATTAGAAAACATTTTAAATTTCTGTTGCTACCCACGATAAAAAACAATATTGGCTTAAATCAGCATAATAACTTCTGACCTAAATACCCCCCTTTTGTAAAGGTAAATTAAATGCGAAAAATGGAACAAATAAAATCTGAGAAAGAAATCTTAGAAATCCTTTCAAATTTACCTTCCTGTTCCAAGTCAAATGAAGAAGAAGCAATACTCAGGCAAGGTAATCTTTTAAAACCTCCTGGATCCCTAGGGCAGTTGGAAGATATTGCCATATTTTTGGCAGGTTGGAATGTAAAAAAGCTTGAGGATATTAAGACAGCTCAAGCAATTATATTTGCCGGAAATCATGGTGTCTGCAATCAGTCAGTAAATCCTTTCCCTCAAGAAGTTACTTTTCAAATGGTAGAAACTTTTAGAGAGGGGAAAGCAGCAATAAACAGAATATGTGAGTTAAACGATATAAACTTAAATGTAATTCCAATAAATTTGGAGAGACCAACAAGAGATATTACCTTAGGTCGAGCTATGGATATGGATGAGTTTATTGAGGCATTTAATATAGGTATACAAGCCATTTCTTCAGATTTTGATCTTGTGTGCTTAGGTGAGATGGGTATCGGAAATACAACGATTTCATCAGCACTAAGTTATCATTTTTTTAGAGGAAATATAAAGTATTGGGTAGGCCCTGGTACAGGAGCGGACAGTGCTCAACAATTAAAGAAAATGAAGGTTATTGAAAAAGCTTTACGAGTTAATAGACCTAACATGACAAGACCCTTAAATGCGCTTCACAGTATTGGGGGAAGGGAGCAAGCGGCTATCTGTGGAGCAGTATTAGCTTCGCGTTATCTTTCTATTCCCGTCATATTAGATGGATTTGTTTGTACGGCAGCGGTTTTACCATTGGTTATGGAAAATAGGGAAATTTTAGACCATTGTCTCATAGGTCACTGTTCCAAGGAGCCAGGTCATAATGATTTAGTTAAGCGACTAGGTAAGGAACCTATATTAAATTTAGAAATGGCGCTTGGGGAAGGTTCGGGAGCAGCACTATCAGTTCAAATAATAAAAGCAGCATTAAAATGCCACTCAGAAATGTCCACTTTTGAAGAGGCTGGGGTCTCTGGGAAATTTTAATGTTATTTGAATGAAGTCATCCTATCAATAAGATTATCTTCCAAGAAAATTTGATGATAAACAATAGCAACTAGATGTATTAGGACAAGTACGTATAAGGCATTTACTGAAGCAGTATGTAGATTGCCAATAAGCAGATTTGAGGTATTCCACGCGACAAATCCAGATATAGGAACAACAAAAAGTATCAAATAAAAAAGCCAGTGGATTATTTTAGCCAAGATTATGGTGATTGAAGAAGATTGTTTGGTGGGTTTAGGAACTCCAAGGATAATTCTAAGTATGAAACGTATGACCATTAAGAGAAAAATAGTTAAACCAAAGAAAAGATGGTACCAAGAATTTTTGTTTATTTCCTCGATAGATATTTTTCCGTCTTTGAGGGTCAAAAAGTCATTTGATATTGTGCTACCGGTTGCAATTTGAAATAGAACAAAGCATGCTACAAGCCAGTGAACAATAACCTGATACTTTGAAAATCCTTCTCTTTTTAAATCATTAGTTTTCAAATCTATGTTCCACAAAATGTCTGCTGAACCAACTCTTCTTTTTTCGGTGACTTATAAAAATCAACAAAGCTACTATTATGAGTAAAAGGCTCTTTTAAAGCAGTAGCCAACAGATTGAATTGATTAAAATTGCCTTCAGATGCTTCCCTTATTACTTTTTCAATTATATGGTTTCTTGGAATAAAAATGGGGTTATTTGATCTTAATCTTTTAACTGCGGTTTCTTTATTAGCTTCTTCTATTTCCAATAATTTGTGCCAATCCTTAAGCCAATTGTTAAGTTGAACTTTTTGTTCTATTTCAGGAAACACAAAATTCTCAATAAAGTGATTTTGGTTAGATTTCCGCACTACACTTTCCAGCGATCTTAAGGTAAGCGTAAAATCTGCTTGTCCCAACTCCATAAGAACTAATAACTCATTATATAATTTTTCCGAGTGAGCTGATGCATAAGGTAAACCCAATTTTTTGGATGTGATTTCATTGAGAGTAGAATTAAAAATCTTTTCGAAATTTAATAAAATTTCTTCTGCTATCTTGATTGATTTGTCTTGGTCATCTGAAAGTAAAAATAGAATTGTTTCAGCAAATCTACTTAAGTTCCAAGGTCCCACTAAAGCTTGATTAGAAAAGGAATATCTACCGAACTGATCGATTGAACTAAATACTTTTTTTTCTTGATAACTATCCATGAAAGCGCAGGGTCCATAATCTATTGTCTCACAAGATATAGATGTATTGTCAGTATTCATCACTCCATGAATAAATCCTACGGACATCCATTTAGCAATTAACTTAGCTTGACCTTCAACGACTTTTTCTAAAAGAAGCCTGTATTTATCTTTTTTTGTTTTAATAGTCTGAAAATTTCTATCGATTATAAAATCAGCTAGCCTTTGGACATGGTCTTGTTGATCTCTGATAGCAAAAAATTGAAATGTCCCCACCCTAACGTGACTTTTTGCAACTCTAACTAAAATAGCTCCCGGCTGGATAGTTTCTCTAACTATTTTTTCTCCGGTTAAAAGAATAGCAAGTGATCTAGTTGTAGGAATATCTAAATGATGCATGCTTTCAGAAACTAAATACTCTCGGATAACCGGTCCAATACCGGCTCTTCCGTCCCCTCCTCTTGAAAACATTGTTTTACCACTGCCCTTTAATTGAATGTCTCTTCTTTGGTTATCTTTACATATTTTATCTCCAAGAAGTAATGCTCTTCCATCCCCCAATTGAGGCACTAATTGGCCAAATTGATGACCAGCGTAGGCTAATGAAATACTTTTAGTAGTTTCAGGTAGCGCTTGTCCGCCTAAAAACATCGTACCATTTTCACTTAGGAGAAAGTCTTTGTCTAAATCCAGAAGTTCAGCCAATTCATTATTTAATTTGAGCAACTCTAGAGCAGGCATTATCTCTGATTGTGTAAATCTGTAGAAGTCTGTTGGAAGACTTATGTAAGAGTTTTCCAGGTCTAGTTTTGTCATTGAATTATAAGGTTCTTAGTGCCCGTGTTTATTCAGAGTGCCCCGAAACTTTTCAATAATTTCATCAATATGTTTTCGTTCCGATATAAACATTGGAGCAACAATTCCAGAGTCGCCCGTGAACTTTACATGTAATCCATTCCAAAAAAGTTCTTTTTGAAACTTGGTGCCTCTCTTTCCAGGGTTCCCATCGCCGTGGAGTTCGACACCACCCATCATCCCTATACCTCTTACATCCTTCACAAGAGGGTGATCCGTCAAGGAAAACAGACAGTCTAGAAAATATGAAGACATTTCATTAGCTCTGTTAAAAAGATCCTCTTCTTCGTAAATATCTAGTGTTGCTAAACCAGCGGCACAAGATCCAGGATGTCCTGAATAAGTATAGCCATGAAAAAACTCTATTGTATCTGGATTTGAATTATCCGTTACCGTCTCATAAATGTGGTCTTTTGCGCACACAGCACCCATCGGCATCGAACCATTTGTAATTGCTTTAGCCATTGTCATTATGTCTGGTACAACATTAAACTTTTGAGAAGCAAAAGGATGACCAAGTCTTCCAAATCCAGTTATAACCTCATCAAAAACTAGTAATATACCATGTTCGTCACATATTTCTCTTAATCTATCCAAATATCCCACAGGAGGAACAAGAGTACCAGTCGACCCAGCCACTGGTTCTACAAAACATGCGGCAATTGTATTGCCGCCGTAAGCCAATGCGAATCTTTCTAAATCGTTTGCTAGCTCCACACCGTTTTTTGGCTGACCTTTAACGTTTAATTCATCACCTGTCCATGTATGTCTCATCAGTACTACGTTTGGCATTACTACTGGAAACGTTCTTCTGTTGTTTACCATGCCCGATAGAGAAACACCCCCTATATTAACTCCATGATAAGCCCTTTCTCTACTAACAAAACGATGTCTATTTTGACCAGTAGCTGAATGATATGACATAATCATTTTAAGCGCAGTATCTATTGCTTCGGATCCGGAATTTACAAAGAATACATGGTTCATTCCTTCAGGAGTAAGTTCTGATACTTTATCCGCTAGCGCAAAACTCGCTGGGTGGCCCATACCAAAAGGTGATGTATAAGTATTTTTCTTAAGTTGATTATGTACAGCCTCTATAATTTTTGGGTGACAATGGCCAGCAGGTGAGCAGAACAACCCAGAGGATCCATCGATGATCTCCGTGTCTTTATGGCTTTTCATATATACGCCTGATGCTTCTGTTATAAGTCTTGGATCAACTTTGAACCCGCGATTATCAGTAAAAGGCATCCAATGATTTTCTAAGGAATTCTTTACAACGTTAACAACCATTTTATATTTCTCCCCTAATTTATGCTTTTATAAGATGCGAAAACATAGCCATTTAACTACTACCTTTAAAAATAGAAAAAAACCAGTATATTTTAAATATTAATATTATAAAAAGTCAAATAGGTAAGGTAATGAAAGATACAAACGAGGGAAGTAAAAATCCATCTGAATTAGGAAACGTGCCTTTTAATTGGTCTGATCCGTTTCTCCTTAATGAACAGATTTCTGAAAGTGAAGGGCTAATAAAAAATACTGCCGAAAATTTTGCTCTAAAAGAGCTCAAGCCAAGAATAGAGAAAGCCTATAATGACGAGTTAGTAGATAAAGAGATATTCCAGCGCATGGGAGAGACTGGATTCTTGGGTTGCACTATACCTGAAGAATACGGGGGAATAGGAAGTAGTTATGTCTCTTATGGTCTTATAGCAAGAGAAATAGAGCGCATAGATTCGGGATATAGATCTATGATGTCAGTTCAATCCTCTTTAGTAATGTATCCAATATATAAGTTTGGAAATGAAAATCAGAGAAAAAAATTTCTGCCTGGACTTGCCTCAGGCGAGTTGATTGGTTGCTTTGGACTCACTGAAGCTAATTCAGGTTCTGACCCCGCATCAATGACTACTAAAGCAATCAAAGTGGATGGAGGCTATGAATTAACTGGTTCCAAAATGTGGATTTCAAATGCGCCTATAGCGGATATCTTTATTATTTGGGCCAAGTCAAATCATCACCAAAACAAAATTAAAGGTTTTATCATTGGAAAAGACCAAAAGGGTTTGAAAACAAATAAAATTAGTGGAAAATTGAGCCTGAGAGCTTCTGTTACTGGAGAAATAAGTTTGGAACGAACCTTCGTACCAGATGATGCATTATTAGAAAATGTTGAAGGTCTTAAAGGCCCATTCAGCTGCCTAAACATGGCTAGATACGGAATATCATGGGGAGCTTTAGGAGCCGCAGAATTTTGTTGGCATGCAGCAAGAGACTATGGTTTGTCAAGAAAGCAGTTTGGGAAACCGCTTGCAGCAACACAATTATTTCAAAAAAAGTTAGCTGATATGCAAACTGAAATTTCAATCGGATTACAAAGTGTTCTAAGGTTAGGTCAAATGATAGATAATGGAAGCGGTTCATCGGAAACGATTAGCTTGTTGAAAAGAAATAACTGTGGAAAAGCTTTAGAGGTAGCAAGATTAGCTAGAGATATGCATGGAGGAAATGGAATATCACTAGAGTATGGTGTTATGAGGCATCTACAGAATTTAGAGACCGTTAACACTTATGAAGGAACACATGATATTCACGCTCTAATTTTAGGAAGAGCTCAAACAGGCATCCAAGCATTCTTTTAATTTATGTTCTTAATCGGTATCCAGTTTTGAATATTAGCCCTATTATCAATAGGCATAATGTCATAAATATCGTGATCGCTAGTAAAGAAATCTCTATGGGGATTTCAGAATTTCCAAAGAAGCTCCATCTAAAGCCGCTGATAAGGTAAAAGACAGGGTTAAATAAAGATACTTGTTGCCAAAATTGAGGTAGCATATCTATAGAATAAAAGCTTCCTCCTAAAAAAACTAAAGGTGTGACTAATAGGGTAGGTATTATGCTAAGTTTCTCCCAATTTTGTGCCCAAATCCCAATAATAAATCCGAATAGGGAGAAGCTAATTGAAGTTAAGGCGATAAAAAATCGCCATAATAAGTGGATATTTTATATCATGCGTGACAAAAAAAATTTGAGGTAAAGAATATCATAAGACCTATTATTGTTGATTTTGTAGCAGCAGCGCCAACATATCCGATAGTTGCTTCTAATGCAGACACGGGAGCAGAAAGGACTTCAAAAATTGATCCTGTAAACTTTGGGAAATATATACCAAAAGCTGCGTTATTTATACTTTCGGTCATCAAATAAAGCATTATTAAGCCAGGAACAATAAAAGAGCCATAGGACACACCGTTTATAGATTCAATTTTTGAGCCAATGGCTGCTCCAAAAACAACAAAATAGAGCGAGGTAGTAATTATTGGTGCTACGAGACTTTGAAATATGGTTCTTCGAAAACGAGACATTTCAAATTTATAAATGGTTAAAGTTGCTCTAATGTTCATTTTTTTCGATTAACTCTAAAAAAATATCTTCAAGTGAATTATTAACGGTATTTATTTCCGAATAATCTATCTTCTCTTTGGATAGGTAATTCAGAATTGATTGAAGATTATTACTTTCACCATTTGCCGAGATATATTTTATCTTATTCCCACTTTCAATTAGAGAAATATTTGAATCCTTAAGTTCCTTAGAAAGTCTTTGCATCTTTTTTCTTAAAGTAATGATTGTAGATTTTTTATTAAACTCCTGCATCAAATCAGCTTTGTCCTTTACCAGGACCAGTTTACCAGAATTTATTATGCCTACTCTATCGGCTAGTTGTTCAGCTTCTTCAATATAATGGGTAGTAAGAATGATGGTAACTCCTTTTTTTTTCAGATTTGAAATTAATTCCCAAAGGTCTTTTCTCAAAGCAACATCAACGCCAGCTGTTGGTTCATCTAAGAAAAGAATTTTTGGTTCGTGCGATAATGCTTTGGCTATTAAAAGTCTACGTTTCATCCCTCCAGACAAACCAAATATTTGCAGATCCTTTTTTTCTAAAAGAGAAAGTGATTTTAAAACTTCCTTAATATAAACGTCATTAGGAGTCATGCCGAACAGGCCTCTTGAAAATTGACATGTATTGTACACACTTTCAAAGCTATCAAATGGCAACTCTTGAGGGACTAAACCAATAAGCTTTCTTGTTTCTCTAAAGTTAGAGATAGTATCATAATTGTTTATGCGAATATTGCCTGCGGTTTGCGTGGTCAATCCACAAATGCAGGAAATAAGCGTTGTTTTTCCTGCGCCATTAGGACCTAATAGAGCAAATATTTCACCTCTTTTAATATCCAGAGATACATTACTCAAGGCATTTTCAGAGCCAAAGCTTTTAGAAAGATTACTAACAGAAATTAGATTATTCATAAAAATTACAATTACATTGGCATGGGTATTTGTTTAAACAAGACATTTATCGCATCTATCGCTTCTTGATCAAGAAAGATATCTTTTCCTTCTAAAATGAGTTTTAGCTGCTCTTTATTTGTTGCACCAAAAATTACTGAACCCATAAAAGGCCTTGATCGACAAAAAGCAAGGGCTAGATGAACAGGATTTATCGATAAAGTTTTAGAAAGCTCTAAGTAGGCTTTAATAGCTTTTGTCGAGTTATCTGTCACGCGTCCAAACATGTCAGGAATCCTTGAGAGCCTAGAGTTTTCAGGTATCTGCTCATTGAGATATTTCCCTGTAATCATTCCTCCTACAAGAGGAGAATAGGCTAACAATTTTATATTCTCATGATAACAGGTTTCAGCTAAGTCTGTATCAAATAGTCGACACAATAAGCTATATTCATTTTGTATTGAGGCAATAGGGAAATCTTCATACTTTTTTGCTTCGTTTGAAAATTTTATAGTACCCCAAGCTGTTTCATTTGAGAGTCCTATGTATCGTAACTTACCTTCTTGCTTTAGCTTAAAAAGTTCACAGACAACTTCACTAATATTTTCTTTTTCAATTTCGGTTTTCTGTCTAGTCGGGTCATATTTCCAGTATTGTCTAAAATGATAGCTGCCTCGGTTTGGCCAATGAAGTTGATATAGATCTATATAATCAGTTTTTAGTTTTTTTAGGCTGGCGTCAACAGCTATTCTTACCTCTTTTGGATATATGCCCTTACCATTCCTAACATTCTTGTATCCTTTACCGCTAATTTTAGTTGCAACAATCAGATCAGACCGCTTAGATTTATTTTTTCCAAGCCAGTTACCTAAAATTCTTTCAGTATCTCCGGTAGTTTCAGCTCTTAATGGACAAACTGGATACATCTCGGCTGTATCAATGAAGTTTATTCCAGCATTTATGCTCATGTTTATCTGTTCGTGGGCGTCCTTTTCATCTGTCTGTTCACCCCAGGTCATGGTCCCCAAGCACAAGTCTGATACAGATAACCCTGATTTTCCTAACCGCACAAATTTCAATTTTAATCCTTTCTATAATAAATTAATTGTTAGTAAGAAGCGGAATTGTGATTTAAGTTTTGTTTGAGAAACAGAAGAGCTGTTAATTTATTTAAAAGACTATATATATAATAATTCGTTAAATTACAAAGAATAAATATCTTTTTGTGGAGACAAATATGAAGCTTTTAAAAGCAATAAGAAACATGTTTAAGAAAAAGCCTCTGATAGTAGTGGTGAGATTAGATGGCGTAATTGGTGCTGTAAGTAGGTTTGGATCAGGTGGTATTGATGACGCCAATACTCAAAAGCTAATGGAGAAAGCTTTTGAATATGAAAAAGCTAAGGCCATTGTTATAAAGATAAACTCTCCCGGGGGCTCCCCGGCTCAATCTTCATTAATTGCTTCACGTATTATAAAATTGTCGAGAGATAAAAAAATACCAGTTATAGCATTTTGTGAAGATGTGGCGGCATCGGGAGGTTATTGGTTAGCTTGTGCATCTGAAGAAATCTATGCTGATGTGAATTCAATTATAGGATCTATTGGAGTTATTTCCGCGAGCTTTGGTTTTTCTGAATTAATAAGCCGTTACGGTATTGAGCGCAGAGTATATACGGCAGGAGAAGAGAAGAGTATGCTCGACCCTTTTCAACCGGAAAAGGCGAGTGATATTAAAAGATTGAAAGCGATTCAAAAAGCTATTTTTGAAAATTTTAAAAATTTTGTCATTAAAAGAAGAGGCAAAAGAGTAGAGGGAAAAAAAATCTTTAACGGAGAAGTTTGGGAGGCTGAAAGAGCAAAAAATCTTGGACTAATTGACGATATTGGAACTATGGAAGATATTTTGGAAAGCAAATATGGACAAGATATAAAATATAAATACGTAAATAAGAAGAAATCAATTTTTTCTCGCTTTAGCAGTTCAATTATTGGCGAGGTATTTTCTAAAATTATAGAAAATAGGTATTTTTCAAAATTTGGACTTTGAGATTATTCTTTGAAGGAGGAAAATTTGGTGGTGAAAAGAACAGCTTTAATCACGGGTGGAGCACGGAGACTAGGTAAAGCTATTGCACAAGAGTTGGCCGAAATGGGGTTTAACATAATAATTCACTACAATAATTCCGAAGAAGAAGCTGTGGCGTTAAGGGATCAATTGAGTTCAAAGGAAATTAAGGTTTTTTTAGTTAAGGCAGATTTACTGGTTAATGAAGATGTAATGTCTCTTATAGAAGAATGTATCAAGATATCTGGAAACAAAATTAGTTTGTTAGTTAACAACGCCTCTATTTTTGAGTATGATACTATAACGACTGCCTCATTAGACAACTGGGATGCCCATTTTAAATCAAACCTTCAAGCACCATTTTTCTTAACCAAAAAGTTTGCTGAACAGGCCCCAGAAGTGACTATCTCTGAGAATGGAGAGAAAAAAAGTAATGCAAATATTATAAATATTATTGATCAGAGAGTCCGTAACTTGACAACCGATTTTACAACTTACACTCTTTCAAAAACTGGTCTTTGGACACTTACGCGAATAGCTGCAAAGGCGTTATCTCCCAAAATAAGAGTAAATGCAATTGGACCTGGTCCTACAATGAAGGCTGCTTTTCAAAGTGAAGAAAATTATGTAAGGCAAAGGAAGTCTACCCCTTTAGGAAGAGGTTCAGAAGTAGAGGATATCTTACAAACCGTTAGATATATTATTAATAACCCAAGTATCTCTGGACAACTTATTTGTGTTGATGGGGGTCAAAGTTTGCAAACGATTGGACAAGCCGACGAGTTAGATTAAGAGGAAAGTTAATAAATCAGTGACTGATTTTAATTTAAGGAAACAGATAAAGGGTGAAAAGATAATTCAATCTTTTGTTCGAACTCTTGCAAACCAACCAGGCGTTTATCGAATGCTCGATGAAAACGAGAAAGTACTTTATGTTGGCAAAGCTAAAAACTTGAGGAAAAGGGTTGCAAATTATACAAAAATTAAAGGACATCCTTTACGAATAGCTAGAATGATCTCCTCAACCAAAGATATGGTATTTGTTACAACGGAAACTGAACTAGAGGCGTTATTACTCGAACAAAACCTAATTAAAAAATTTCAGCCACCATACAATGTCTTACTTAAAGATGATAAGAGTTTTCCTCAAATAGCAATAACTAAAGAAAAAGATTTCCCGCAGATCGTAAAATATAGAGGTAGGAAAATCGATGGAGTCAAATATTTTGGGCCTTATGCTTCATCTGCAGCAGTTGATAATGCTGTCAACTATATTCAAAAAATTTTTCAAATTAGAAATTGTAGAGACAGTATCTTCTATGGTCGTACAAGGGCATGCTTGTTACATTTTATTCAAAAATGTTCAGCTCCTTGCGTTGGGAAAATTTCTGAAGCTGATTATGAGAAGTCGGTTGAACAGGCTGAAAATTTTCTTCGAGGAAAACATTCAATAATTAAGGACAATCTTAAGGATTATATGATTCAATCAAGTGAAGCTTTGGATTATGAAAGGGCAGCTTTTTATCGCGATAGAATAGAGTTGATAGCGAAGATACAATCCAGCCAAAATATTAATAATTTGAATTTGAAAGACGCCGATGTAATTGGGATATGTAAGATAGGAAATGATACTTGTATTCAGGTATTTTTTATAAGGTCATACGAGAATAGAGGAAATCATGCTTTCTTTCCAAGAACGGGTAACGGGGCAGATGAAACAGAAATTATAGAGCATTTTCTCGCTCAATTTTACGGCAACAAAGTGCCTGCTAAGCAAATTCTTGTATCAATATCTTTAAGGCACAAAAAACTAATCCAAAAATTTCTAAGTGAAAAAAAGAAAGGTCTAGTTGAGATCAAATGCCCAGAGAGAGGAAGGTCTAAAGATTTAATAAGAACAGTTGAAGCAAATGCAAAAGAAGCTTTGGAAAGAAAGTTAGCATTGGCTGCATCTCAGAAATCTCTTTTTGTAGAAATAGAGAAACAACTGGGATTGAATAAAAAAATTGAAAAAATAGAAGTCTATGATAACTCCCATATTCAAGGAAAATTTCCGGTGGGATGTTTGGTTTCATTGGATCAAAATGGATATCGAAAGTCTGAATATCGTAAATTCAATCTTCGAGATGAAAATATAAACTCTGGAGACGATTTGGGAATTATGAAACATGTTTTGCAAAGGAGGTTTAATAAAACGGTAGAACTATCTCTTGAGAACCCAGAAAATTTACCTGATCTAATAGTAATAGATGGTGGTAAAAATCAATTGAATATTGCTGAAGAGGTATTAAATCAGCTGGACCTTAGCAAAATCCCTATAATTTCTATTGCTAAAGGTATTAAAAGGAATTCAGGTAATGAGGAGTTTTATTTTAGAGAAAGAGTCATTAGTTTCCCTAAAAATAGTTCCATTCTTTTTTTCTTTCAAAGAATTCGAGATGAGGCCCATAGGTTTGCAATTGGTACTCACAGAAAAAAAAGATCTTCCTCCATAAATAAAAGTGAACTTGATAATGTCTTTGGTATTGGACCAAAAAAGAAAAAAGAACTTTTACAGCATTTTGGTTCAATTAGGGAAATAGCTAAGTCTAGTGTGAAGGATTTGTTGATGGTTAAAGGTATTTCAAAGTCTTCTGCGGAAATCATTTTAAATCATTTTAATTCGTGATAAAGGGAAGTTACCATGCATGTACATCTTCCAAACATACTGACTTTCCTTAGACTCATTTTAGCGCCTGCTTTGATAATTTACTTGATTGTAGACAAAACAGATTCAGCCAAGTTTCTTGGCATGTTTGTGTTTATTGTAATTATCGCGACAGACTTTTTTGATGGTTATCTTGCCAGAAAATTTAATAATGTAAGTAATTTTGGAAAGGTTTTTGACCCTATTGCGGACAAAATGATAATCCTATTATTGTTATGCTTTTTTTTGGGAATCTATCTCAATAGTGCAGATGATTTATTGATATGTATTATATTAATACTCATTATCAGTAGAGAAATATTAGTTTCTGGACTAAGAGAATTTTTAGGACCAAAAGGTAAAGAGTTGAGAGTAACAATGTTGGCCAAATGGAAAACTTTTAATCAAAGTGTTCTGATAATAATTTTATTTTTAGATCAGGTATACAATTTCACTGATGATCTTGTTAAAATTGTAATATACTTATTTTGTGTTCTTACCTTTTTGATTACTTGGTATACTGGCATTGGATATATTAAAAGTGCATTATTTTTAGTTCAAAATGATTAAAGTAAAAATTATATATTTCTCAAGAATAAGGGAAGTAATAGGTAAGTCATCAGAAGAAATTTATATAAAATCTGAAATAGTCAGAGACTTAATAGAAGAACTTCAGGCTATCAGTAGTGAATACGAAGTATTAAAGGGAAAAGATTTTAAAATTTGTTTTGCAGTAGATCAAAAACTTTTAACAGACCTTGACTCTTCAATTAATGGAGCGAAAGAAATCGCTTTTTTCCCTCCTATGACAGGGGGATAATAATTTAGATGGTTGGAAAAGTATTTGTATCGGTTGAAGAGAAAGACTTCAATGTTTCAGAGGAGTTAGATAAAATAAAAGGTCTTTCGTCGGAAAGCGGTGCTGCTGTTTTATTTGTGGGAAAGGTTAGACAAAATAAACAAGGAAATTTAGATTTTTTAAAGATTGAGTCTTTCTCTGAGATGGCAAGAAAAGAGATTACACAAATATGTAATCAGTCTTTGAAACAGTGGAAACTCGACTGTATTGTAGTAAAGCATCGTTATGGCAAACTTAAACCTGATGACAATATCGTTTTGTTAATCACCTCTTCTGCTCACAGGAATAATGCTTATGAAGCTTCAATGTATATTATGAACCTTTTAAAAACTAATGTTCCATTCTGGAAAAAGGAAATTTCAGGAAATGAAGAAATTTGGCTAGAAAATAATTAAAGAAAAAGGTATTTTAAGAAATGATATTTTTTTTTCGAAGTAATTTTAGACCGTCCTTCATGATCTTGATTTCTTCCGTCAGCTGAGTTTCTCTCTTCAAAAGGTGCTCTTTAGTTTTTATTATTTCCTTCACCAGAGTATCTCTTTCTTTTTTTATTAGTGTATATTCCTTCAAAACATCTTTTTTTAGCATTTTACTCTTTAGGTATCTCCTATCTATGAAATAGCCAAAAGCCCAGCCTGAAACAAAGCATATTAACAGCGAAGCAAAAATTATTAATTGAAATTCAGTTCCAAGCATTATTCACTAAACCTTATTTCTATACTAGGTATTTTTTTATTACTTTGTTGGTTGTGCTCCATTTTAAATATATTCTTGGCAGTTTCACCTAAAATATTTAATTTTCCTATGAATGAGTCAGTTTCTAGCATTTTTAAATAAACGCTTGATGCTCTGGCTAAACCTAATTCCCTTGAATGTTTTTGTGATAACAATATATCACCATATCCGATTATTGATGGACCAAATATCAAACACTTTTTTAGTTTTTTTGATAAAGACTTAACGTAACCAAGTTGCTTGTCAGTCAGTTTGAAAGATCCTTCCTTGAAGGATATAGAACCACTAGAATTTATCCCACGCGTAATCTTTTGACATTCTATTTTCTTATCCGCTGCATATGTATTTGTATCCATTAACTTTGCAATTTTAACCAAATTATCTTTGTTTTCGAGCATTGATTCTGTTATTAAAGAGTCGATAATTTTTTTAGCTTCTACTTCATTTTTAGTAGTTCCGAATATCTGAAGCTTGTTTGTACTTAGAGTTAATTTAAACTGAACCATAATATTAACTAGATTTGTGGATTTTATAAAAGCATTGGTCATTAAAACATTATTATTATTTGAAGCTGTTAAATTATCTAAAATTTTTAGAGAGGGATATTTTTTAGCAACAAAACTTATTAAATTTGTTTTGATAATTTCTGGGAGTGCTCCTTTCAATTCAAGAGTGCCATTTTTCTTTTCTAGAACTAGATAGACTTTTTCCTTTACCGGAAACTTTGTTGTTAGAGTATTATTGTTTGTTATCAGAGACGTTTCTTCTTTCTTTGAGCTTGCCGGAACCTTATTGAGATACTCGATTTCTATTTTTGGAAAGGAGGTCTTTTTTTTATACTCGTCTATTTTTAAGTTTAAGCGTTTTTTATCTTGTTTCTCCTGTTGGGACATTCTTATAAGTAGCAACTTTCTAGTTACCTCAGCAGTAACAATCCCATTCATGAAAATAATTTTTTGCAACAGTTCGGTAGCATTTTTAAGTGGTTGATCGAAAGCCTCCTCATTTTCCAAAATTAAATTCTTTATTTTAAGGTCTTTATTATTCAAAAATTTATTTAACACCTTTATTCCCTCCTCCGGGAAATAACCTATCAGAAAGATATTTTTATTTTCTTTAAATACTTTAATTAATGAAATTTTATCGAAAAATGAAACCTCTTTGCTATGTGTTGTTTTATTCTCAAACTTAAGAAATGGGTAGTTATTTTTAAGGTACCTGATTATTTTTAAGCTGTCATATTTTGAGGGAGCATTTCCTTCTATTGTAACGCTTAGCCCCTTAACTTTTATATGAGGCCAATCTTGCGAAATTTGGAATAAAGAATTGTAAATTGACTGTTTTATAAGTTTATCACTTTTTTTTTCGATTAATATAGAACCAAACCAACAGCAAATTAAAACGAGCACTATATAAAGAAGATACTCAAACATGAATTTATTTTTATTGAACATAAAACTTAATATAAATTGTTCCTATAGCTAAAAAAGACGCCAAGATTAAGCCTGCTTGTTTGTTAGCTTTAAAGGCTCTTAGGCAACTTTTAGGATCATTCTCATCGAAAGTAATTAATTGAATTAAAAGACAAATAGAAAAAGCTAAGACACCACATTCTAGAATAATAAAATGTACGGTATCGTGACCAGCAATACTAAAAAATACAAAAGACATTATGCCTATTATTAATAAAAGGAAGGAAATCAAAATAATTTTTGTTTTGCTTCCAAAAAGGATGGCGGTTGATTTTATGCCTACATTTTTGTCATCTTCAATATCTTGTAATGAGTATATGGTGTCATAAAAAATTGTCCAAAAAATTCCGGAAATATAGAGACTAAAAGCATGAATAGTTAAGCTGTTACTGCTGGCTGCAAATGCTAGGAGTATTCCCCAATTGAATGAAATTCCCAAGAAAAATTGAGGCCAGTAAGTAAATCGTTTCGCAAAAGGATAAGCTAAAACGGTTAAAATCGATAAGAACCCTAGAAAAATTGCTAATTTATTTAGAGTGATTAATATTCCAAAGGCAAGTAAACACTGGATTATTAACCAGACAAAAGCTTGCTTTTTAGAGAGTTGTCCTGAGGCTATCGGCCTATTTTTTGTTCTGGTAACTTTAGCATCTAATTCAGAATCGGTTATGTCATTCCAAGTGCAGCCAGCTCCTCGCATTAATATGCCTCCCAAATAACAAGCCGTTGCAATATATATAGTGCGTTGATCAAAAGATACGAAATGACTATTTGTTGACAGTAGGAGTCCCCACCAACAAGGAATGATTAATAGCCAAGCTCCAATCGGTCGATCAAATCTGCTCAACTTTAAGTAAGGTCTAACCCTCCAATGAGCGTATTTATCTACCCAGTTGTTAAAATTGGCGTCCACAAGTTTATCATCAAAAATTTTGTGCATTATTTTTTTTTCGTGGTAACTAATTGTATGGACGATACTATTAGGATAAGGCTCTTTTGTGAAGATAGTTTAAATAATACAAAAGAAGTCTTCTTAAAAAAAGAGCAGACTCACTATTTAAGGGATGTGATGCGCTGCAAAATAGGTATGAAAATCACTCTGTTTGATGGTACTTCAGGAGAGTATCTGTCTGAAATTTTGTACTTAGATAGGAAAAGCGCAAGAATAAAAATTCTTCAAAAAAAAAGAAATTTAGAAGTACCGGGCGACGTGTGGATAGTTTTTTGTCCCTTAAAAAAGCAAAGGACTGATTTTCTAGTAGAAAAATGTACAGAATTGGGAGTTCGCAAATTTTTGCCAATTGTTAGCCAAAATACTCAGACAAAGAGAATTTCAATTGAGCGTTTAAAGAAACATATAATTGAAGCGGTAGAGCAATGTGGCGGAAATTTTGTTCCTGAAATTCAAACTCTCAATACCTTTCAGAACGTCTTGAACAATTTTCCTTATAATAGGAAAATATTATTTTGTGATGAAACTCTTGAATTTGAGAATATACAAAATACTTTGAACCTACTTGATTTTGGTAAAGTGGGAATTTTTATTGGACCTGAGGGTGGATTCTCTTTAAATGAGAGAA
>CACFNV010000005.1 GCA_902567635.1 uncultured Alphaproteobacteria bacterium | reverse complement strand
AAGAGATAGATTTAGAACTTCACAAATAACTATCCTGTTTCGAAAAAAATAATTTTTTATTTGTTAAAAAAATCATAGAATATGACGTTGATTGTATGATTCTATGGCATTTTCAAAATCATTTCTAGAACAAATAAAAGAACGTGTGTCTCTGTCATCTGTAGTCTCGAAGTACGTGGTTTGGGACAATAAAAAGAGTAACCAGGCCAAACGCGACTTTTGGGCCCCCTGCCCATTTCACAGTGAAAAGACAGCTTCTTTTCATGTAGACGACAATAAAGCATTTTATTACTGCTTTGGATGTCATTCCAAGGGTAACGTTTTTAATTTCTTAGTTGAAAAAGAAGGGCTTTCTTTTCAAGAAGCGGTTAAAAATCTAAGCGAAAAGGCAGGCCTCAACTATCAATTGGAAAGTAACAGCAAAAGCAAAGATATTTTGTCGGAGAGAAGACTTAATCTTCAAAAAGAGTTAATAACTATTCATCAGATTGCCTGTGAATTTTTCAATGAAAACTTATTTTCACCAAAAGGCACAAAGGCACTTAATTATTTAATTCAAAGAGGAATATCTAAAGATACCATCAAGGAATTTAAAATTGGTTACTCACTTAAAGAAGGACATACATTAACAAAAGTCCTATTGGCAAAAGGTTTTTCAAGAGAAACCATTGAAAAAACAGGCCTTTCTATCACATCAGAAAAAAATGATCTATTTGATAGGTTTAGAGATAGGATTATGTTTCCTATTCTAAACAAGTATAGCAAAATAGTCGCATTTGGAGGAAGGGCTATAAATGAGGGATTTGGGGCCAAGTACCTGAACTCCCCAGAAACAGATATTTTCAAAAAAGGTTCTATTATTTTCAACTTAAACAATGCAAGAAAACATTTAAGAAAGGATGATTTGATTATTGTGGAAGGATACATGGATGTGATATCTTTGTGTAATTCTTCCATTAAAACTTCTGTTGCTCCCTTGGGTACAGCCTTAACAGAAAAACAATTGAATTTAATTTGGGAAACTTGTGAGGAACCAGTACTTTTTTTTGATGGAGATAAAGCTGGCTTAAAAGCCACTGAACGAGTAGTCGAATTAGCCCTTCCTTTTTTAACTCACAATAGAACCCTGCGCATCGCTAGACCTTTAGAAAATTTTGACCCTGATGACATGTTGAGGTCAGAGGGCAGAGAGTCTGTAATAGACTTGGTGAATAATTCGGTATCTATTGTAGACTTTATTTTTGATCGCGAAAAAACGGCTAAAAATATTGATAGCCCTGAAAGGATAAGGAAGATGGAATTGAACCTTAAAAGAAAAGCTATTTCTATTAAGGATATAGAGGTGCGGAAGCTTTTTTTTTCTAAAATTAGGGAAAAGTTAGAAAAATTCAATACTTCCACTAAATTTAATAAAAAAACTCAATTTAAATCTGAAAAACATTTTTACTCTGGATTAACAACGAAAAAATCCAATAGTTTTAAAGAATCTGAAAGAGAGTTAGAAAAAATTGAAGCAGAAATTATTTACTGTCTTGTAAATAATCCATCGCTTTTCATTGGAAACAGAATGAAATTGAATGAGCTTGAATTTCAAGACCCAAGTTTGAGAAAATTGTTTTGGGAAATAACAGAGAAATTAGAAGAAAGTATTGCCCCCGACATTATCGAGAAAGTAAAAAAGAGAACATTACAAAAAGACCCTTCATTAAAAAGCCATTTAATTTATAACAACGATAAAGAGGCCGAAAAATCAAAAAAACTTCTTTTAAACGCTATTTCACTGCATAATTTAGCTTTAAATAGACTAGAAAGGTTGAAAGATTTAAAAATTAAGTTAAAAAGCGATGCGGGCGAATCAAAAGATGAAAGCGAATCACTTGAGAAAGCTCAAATAAAATATCACTTAGCGATCAGTGGGGAAAAATATATCAAAGAATCAATAGCTAAAGAAAAAGAAGCATATAAAGAAACCCTCGATCAATTAAGCAATAAAGTCAGGCGAAAAACCTAAGAAAAATAGCTAAGGAAAAATGATTTATGAATAAGCAAGAAAATCAAGCTCGTGAAAAAGAACAAGAGAGTGCTGTAATAGATGATACAGAAAACAGAATAAAAAGTGCTATAGCTAAAGCAAAAATTAAAGGGTTCATAACCCCTAATGAATTAGAAGAGTTAGTAGTAAACGAGCGCTTATCATCTGATCAAATTGAAGATTTTATGACGGAACTCATAAACATGGGAATAAATACTGATTCTGATACTGAAGAGTCAGAGGAATCAGAAGAAAAACCCGAGACTTCCTCTTCAAAAGAATTAGTTGCAACAAATCTGGAAGGTGAGAATCTTGACAGAACCGACGATCCCGTAAGAATGTACCTGAGAGAAATGGGCTCAGTAGAGCTTCTTTCGAGGGAAGGTGAGATAGCAATAGCAAAAAGAATAGAGGCAGGCAGAAATATAATGATTACAGGCTTGTGCGAAAGCCCTCTCACTTTTCAAGCAATAACCATCTGGCGGAATGAGCTAATTAACGGTGAAATCATGTTACGTGACGTAATAGATTTAGAAACTACATTTTCTGATCAAGAAGGAATAGAGTCCGTAGAGAATGATTTAGATTCATACAAAAAAAATATCGAGAGCTCTTCAAAGCAAGAGAAAGATGATGAAGTTTTAGCTCCGACAGAAGAACAGACAGAAGTAAAATCTGATGATGATGATGATGATGATGAAATTAATGTCTCCTTGGCTGCAATGGAACAAGCCCTTACTCCACAAGTATTAAACGTTCTGGATGAAATTGATAATAAATATAAGGCTTTAAAGCAATTGCAAAATAAGAGGATGAAGTCGACCATCAATAAGCAGAAAAGTTTTTCAGTTAAGGATGAAAAAAAATATCAAGAAGCGCGTTTTATAATTGTCCAACAACTTAATTCACTGCACTTTCACAACAATCGTATCGAGGCTCTTATAGATCAATTATATGGTATAAATAAGGCTATTATGAATGTAGACAGTAGTCTGGTTAAAATCGCAGATGCATCTCGAATAAACAGAAAAGAATTTGTTAAAGAATACAAAGATCATGAACTCGAAGTATCATGGCTTGAAAAGGTTTCCAAGCTCAGTTCCAGGGGTTGGAATATTTTTTCTTCTGAGCACAAAAGTGAAGTAGAAGACCTGAGAAGTCAAATGTCAAAAATTGGAAATCTAATAAACGTTGATATAGCGGAATTTAGAAGAATAGTTCAAAAAGTAAAAAAAGGCGAGAATGAAGCCAGAATTGCAAAAAAAGAGATGGTAGAGGCCAATCTTCGTTTAGTGATTTCTATTGCCAAGAAATATACAAACAGAGGCTTGCAATTTCTTGACTTAATTCAAGAAGGTAACATTGGGCTAATGAAGGCAGTGGACAAATTTGAATACCGCAGAGGTTACAAATTTTCAACTTATGCAACATGGTGGATAAGACAAGCTATAACCAGGTCAATCGCTGATCAAGCAAGAACTATCAGAATTCCAGTTCACATGATCGAAACAATTAATAAATTAGTTCGAACTGGAAGACAAATGCTTCATGAAATTGGAAGGGAGCCAACACCTGAGGAGTTAGCTTCAAAGCTGCAGATGCCATTAGACAAAGTCAGAAAAGTTATGAAAATTGCCAAAGAGCCCATCAGCCTAGAAACGCCGATAGGTGACGAAGAGGACAGTCAATTGGGAGATTTTATAGAAGACAAAAATGCTTTGCTTCCTCTTGATAATGCCATTCAGGGGAATTTAAAGGAAACGACAACCCGAGTTCTTGCCAGTTTAACACCAAGGGAAGAGAGAGTATTAAGAATGCGTTTTGGTATCGGTGTCAATACCGATCACACTCTTGAAGAGGTTGGCCAGCAGTTCAGCGTTACAAGGGAAAGGATCAGACAGATTGAAGCTAAGGCTTTGCGAAAATTAAAACATCCTAGCCGTAGCAGAAAACTGAGGTCGTTTTTGGACCAATGACCTTTAGTCACATAACTTGTTGGAAATAACCCTTCAAAAGTATATAATTATTTGAAGTTAGGTTGAGAAAATTTACAGGAGAATGCTTTGAGATGCCCATTCTGCGGTCACAACGATACACAGGTTAAAGATAGCAGGCCGTCTGAAGACCACATATCTATAAGAAGAAGACGTCATTGTCCAGGCTGTGCAGGGCGTTTCACGACCTATGAAAGAGTTCAACTTAGAGATTTGTTTGTTCTTAAGAAGAATAATAGAAGAGAAATCTTTGATAGAGATAAACTTGAAAGATCTATAAGAATTGCTTTGCAAAAGCGTCCTATTGAACCTGAAAGAGTTGAACAAATGATAACAGGGATAGTGCGTAGGCTCGAAAGTCTAGGCGATAGCGACATTCAGTCGGATAAAATAGGAAAAATAGTTATGGAAACCCTAGCCAGAATAGATACGGTTGCTTATGTAAGATTTGCAAGTGTCTATAAGAATTTTCAAGCGCTAGGTGATTTTGAGGATTTTGTTTCTGAACTTCACCCAAAAAAAATTGAAGCAAGTAATAACTGACTCAGAAAATGACCTCTTCTGAAATCAATAATTTCGATACACGTTTATTAAAAATTGCTTTAAACATAGCTAGAAGAGGTATCGGGTTAACTGGACCTAATCCTTCAGTAGGGTGCGTGATTACATACGGCCAGACGATAATTGGCAGAGGTTGTACTAGCATAAATGGAAGGCCCCATGCAGAAATAGTGGCAATGGAGCAAGCAAAAAGGCATTATTTATATCAAACATCTGAAAAGAAAGAAAAAATAAACGTTTACACCACTCTTGAACCTTGTGCACATGATGATACCACTCCCTCTTGTGCAAAAGAACTAATAAAATTTGGTGCAGACAGAGTTATTTTTCTTCTAAAGGATCCAGACGAAAGAACTCAAGGTAAGGGAGCTAATATTCTTAAAAGCGCTGGAATTGACTGCATAAATGCAAAAATCTTTAAAGAAGAAATGTTGGATATCGTGGGCGGTTATCTAAAGAGAAAAAAAGAAAATAAACCTTTTGTGAGTTTAAAAATAGCATCATCTATAAACGGAAAAATAGGAACAATAAAAGGTGAAAGCAAATGGATTAGTGGTGATTTATCAAGAAAAAAAGTCCAGTTGATCAGGTCAAATCATGATGCAATACTTGTTGGGAAAAAAACTGTTTTGCGTGATAACCCCAGATTAAATTTACGCGAAGAGTATCAAAATATTCCACAAAAATTTGTCTTTATCTTGGATGCTAATCTCTCAATACCTTACTCCAAAAAATTAAAAATTATCAAATTTAATCAGAAAGAAAAAATTTATGTTTTCACAAAAAAGAATTGCGATAAGGCGAAAATAAACCAAATAAGAAAACTCGGTTTAAATCCGATACAGATAGGGAAGAAAAAAGGAAAGCTAGACATATCAGAAATTTTGTTAAAAATCGGTAGCTTGGGAATAAATAAGCTATTGGTTGAGGGTGGTAGCTCAATTTGGACTAGTTTTATTAAAGAAGCTTTTTTTGATGAAATCATAATTTTTTGGGGTAATAATATCTTAAATGGAACGGCAATGCCTACCTTTAATGATTTTCTTCCAGTAAATACTCGCATCAAGACTTTCCCTAGACTAAAATTGAAATATATCAAAAATTGGGTAGATGACATTGAGGCCGTTTGGCAACCAACTACACAGGAGACTTAATTAAAATGTTTACCGGAATCATATCTGATATAGGTTTGGTTAGTGACTTTAAAAAAGTTAAAGACTTTCAGGCAAAAATATTTTGTAGCTACAAATGGGAAGAAATCGACCTTGGTTGTTATATTAGTTGCGATGGCGTGTGTTTAACAGTTATAGATAGAGGAATAGAAAAAAATAATAATTGGTTCAAAGTTGAAGTTTCTGAGGAAACTGTATCAAAAACAAATATTGGCGATAGTAAGTTTGGTTGGTCTAAAGGAAAAAAAATAAATTTAGAGAGAGCACTTAAGATTGGAGATGAACTTGGAGGGCATATAGTAACAGGTCATATTGATGGAATTGGAATAATCAATAAGATTAAAGATATTGAAGGCAGTACCGATGTAACTTTTGAAGTAGGTGACCAAATAATTAAATTTATTGCTCAAAAAGGATCAGTCACAATCAATGGAACTTCATTGACGGTAAACCAAGTAAACAAAAAAAACTTTAACGTTAATTTTATCCCACATACAAAGAAAAACACGAACTGGAGTTCAATAAATCTGGAAGAAAAAGTAAATATTGAAATTGATATCTTAGCGAGATATGTCGATAAGATATTAAAAACGGAGAAAAGAAATCATGAGTGATTACTCTTCGGATGTGTCTACGATTGAACATATTATTGAAGATGCTAGAAATGGCAAAATGTTTATACTTGTAGATCACGAAGACAGAGAAAATGAAGGTGATCTAATTATTCCAGGGCAGATGGCCACACCAAACGCGATAAACTTTATGGCGACATATGGTAGAGGTCTGATATGCCTTGCTCTATCATCCGAACAAATCAATAAATTAAAAATACCGTTAATGGCGTCCACCAACTCATCTCGACATGAAACAGCTTTCACAGTTTCAATCGAGTCTAGAGAAGGAGTTACTACAGGTATATCTGCGAAAGATAGAGCAAAAACCATATCCGTTGCTATAAACCCGCAAGTACTAAGTGAGGATATTGCTACTCCCGGGCATGTATTCCCTCTTAGAGCAAGAGATGGAGGGGTTTTAGTTAGAGCGGGCCATACTGAGGCCGCTGTCGACATTTCTCGTCTTGCAGGATTAAATCCTTCCGGGGTAATTTGTGAAATCATGAACGAAGATGGCAGTATGGCAAGACTTGATGATCTGAAGAAATTTTCTAAGCAGCACGATTTAAAAATAGGAACAATTTCTGATCTGATATCTTATCGTAGAAGAAATGATAATCTGATAAAGGAGATGGAAAGCTCAGATTTAAGCTCAATATATGGGGGACAATGGAAAGTTACCAAGTTTAAAAACGAAATAGACTCATCTGAGCACATTGTTATGCAAATGGGAAATGTGAAAGATGCTGATCCTGTCCTTGTTAGAATGCACAAACTTGAGTTGTATCGAGATTTATTAGGCCTAGTGCCTGAAAGAACCGATGAAATAGGTAAAGCAATGGGAAAGATAATCAAAGACAAAAGGGGAATAATAGTAATTCTTGGTGCAGGTATCTCAAAAAAAGAGGAGATAAAAACGAAAACTGAAACTCTCAAAGAATATGGTATCGGCGCTCAAATATTATCTAATTTAGGTGTTAAAAAAATTAAACTACTTTCTAACTCTAAGTTACCTAAAGTTGTTGGGCTTGAGGGTTATGGGCTTGAAATAGTTTCAACGGTAGGCTTTTAAATGATATCTAGTAAAACGGACTTGGGTAAAATTCCCGTACTAAATAATCAATCGAACATTTGTCTGGTTGCAGCCACATACTATAAAGATATAACACAAAGCCTTATACAAGGCTGCTCAGAAATCTTAGAAAAGTTAGATATGGAGATAAGTATTGTAGAGGTATCAGGAGCTCTAGAAATACCTACCGCTATAAAGCTTCTCGAGCATAAATATGACGGTTTTGTGGCCATCGGATGTGTTATTAGAGGAGAAACTTCCCATTATGAAATTGTTAGCGAGGAGAGTGCTCGAGCAATTTCGAAACTAGGGCTTCAAAGGTTATGTATAGGAAATTGCATTTTGACTGTAGAAAATGAGCGTCAAGCACAAGAGAGGGCAGATCCTTTAGGTCAAAACAAGGGCGGTGAAGCAACTATTGCTATGCTTCAGTTGCTAAAAATAAAGGAATATGAAAAGAAAAGAAGTGCAAAAAAAATCTGAAAAAGAAAATAAGAATACCACCTCTAGATTATTTGCGGTTCAAGCTCTTTTTCAGATGGAAGCAGCAGGCAAGAGTTTTAATCAGATAAAACGAGAGCTAAAAGAAAAACTTCAAAAGGAACAGTTTGAGGGCTCTACCATAATAAAGCCAAACTACAGCCTTTGTGAAAAAATCATAGAGGGCGCATCATTTAATCAGAGGATTATAGACAAAACAATAAATAAAGCTTTTGACAACGACTGGAACCTAAAAACAATTGACCCTACTTTGAGAGCCATATTAAGAGCGGCAAGCTCCGAAATAATTCAAAACAAAACTCCTATAAAAGTTGTGATCTCTCAGTTCATTGAGATCACCAAATCTTTTTATCCCTCTGGTAAAGAGCATATTCTCATCAATGGTTTATTGAATAAAATATTAATTGACCTCAAAATCGACTGATTTTCTTTCTTATCAATTTCTTCGTAGCAAGTTTTCCAACTTGACCTCTTTTCCCATACCATTTCTGAATCTCATCTAAATCTTTTAAACCGAGCTGCCTCATAATTGGGTGCTTATTTTCATCCTTTGCCAAAAAAGTAATATCAAGTGTATTCTCTTCCCTATATCTTTGTAGCCGAACTCCCTTCCCTTTCTTCAAAGTTGGAATTTCACTAAGTGGAAAAATTAATAGCTTATATTCAGTACTTAAAATAATTATTTTTTCTCCTAATAGCTCATAAAGCCCAATAACTTCATCATCAGTAGCCAATTCAAAAACCTGCCGACCAGATTTAGTCATGCTAGTTAAAGAAGAAAAGTCAACTATAAAACCTAAACCTTTTTTTGAAAAAATTAGGCCCTTTTTATCTGATTCAAACTTAAATACACTCACTACCTTGAAACTACCATTAATACCTATCAAGATGTTCAAAGGCTCACCATAACCCTTTTCTTTTGAAATCTGATCAACAAACAAGTTGTAAGATCTACCTTCCGATGTAATTAAAACCAATTTCTGGTTATTTGTAACCTCAAGACAATATTTAATCTTGTCTCCATCTCTTATTCTAAATGAATCAGAGGAAATGTTGTGTCCTTTATAACCTCGAATCCAGCCACTTTCCGAAAGCACTACTGTTACAGGAGAATAATCGTTATTTTCTTGATTGATTAAATCAAGTTCATCTTCACTTTCATAATGAAAATCCGTTAGCCTTCCCCAATTTTTTGAATCACCGGATAAACTGGTTTCAGTATTTTTGAGTTGGCTTTTAACATGCTTCCACTGTATCTTCTTGCTTTCTAATAAATCTTCTAATTCCTCTCGCTCTTTCATAAGATCCTGTTGCTCTTTTATTAATCTTTCTTCATCAAGTTTTCTCAGAGCTCTTAGTCTAAGGTTTAATATTGATTCGGCCTGCAAATCACTCAACTCGAACTCTTGAATTAAAATAGCTTTTGGATTCTCTTCTTCTCTGATAATTTTTATCACTTTATCAAGATTAATATATGCTTGTATCAATCCTTCTATAATGTATAAACGCCGATCAATATTCTTGAGTCTGAAGTTTGACCTCCTTGTTAAAATTTGTCTTTGATGTTCAATAAATACCTGTAAAAGTTCCTTTAGGTCGCATGTTTTAGGAGATATACCATCAACTAGGACATTCAAGTTAATTGGAATTTTTGTCTCGAGATCAGTAAATTTGTACAGCGATCTCATCATCTTATCTTTGTCTACCTTCCTTGTTCTTGGTTCTAGAACTATTCTGACTCTATCTGAGCTCTCGTCTCGGACATTTTGAACGTCAGCTAACTTCTTACTTGAAATTAGATCAGCAATCTTTTCAATAAGTTTCCCTTTTTGAACCTGGAAAGGTATCTCATAGATTATAAACTGCCAATTGCCATGTGATAGATTTTCTACCTCACCCCTGCACCTAAGCCTCAAGCTTCCCTTTCCTGACTGATAGATTTCATTGATTTTATCTTGATTATCTAAAATTAGTCCGCCAGTAGGAAAATCAGGACCTAAAATTATCTGAGTAAGATCTTCAATCAAGCAATTTGGGTTATCGATAAGAAATTTGGCTGCATTAAGTAACTCTCTTAAATTGTGTGGAGGAACACTAGTCGCCATGCCAACCGCTATTCCAGATGAGCCATTCGCCAAAAGTTGAGGAAAACTCGCTGGCAGAACGATAGGCTCCTTGTCAGAATTGTCATATGTATCCTTATAATCTACGGAGTCCTCTTCCAAACCCAATAACATATATGATGAGTAGTTTGACAACCTGGCTTCAGTGTATCTCTGGGCAGCCGGATTATCTCCATCTATATTTCCAAAATTACCTTGACCCTCTATCAGAGGATATCTCACACTGAATTCCTGCGCTAAGCGGGCCAGCGCATCATAGATGGCCTTGTCACCGTGAGGATGAAAATTTCCCATCACTTCCCCGACTATCTTGGAACACTTCCTAAAAGATGATTGCGGGTTAAGTTTTAGGTTATTCATAGCGTATAAAATTCTTCTATGAACAGGTTTCAGACCATCTCTTGCATCAGGAAGCGCTCTATCCATGATAGTAGAAAGAGCGTAAACCAAATACCTATCTTGAAGAGCATTAGCGAGGTCTTCCCTAGTATTATTTTCTGTATCATCCATATCAATTTGAATTCATTTTTGTAATATGAATACCCTTATATCAAATTAACAAAAATTAAATTAATAATTAGACAAAAAATAAAATTATTTTATATGTATCAAGATAAATGACTTTTATTATATTTTCTGGATAACTTATGATCTTACAAAATGCTCATATCTACGTAATAATCGCTTGCTTGGTCGTTCTTATAGTTCTTATGATTGGATTGGGTGGTTTTGCATTTGGGGGAAGTTTTAACAGAAAATATGCGAATAAAATAATGCGCTTGAGAATTTTGTTGCAAGCAATGGCAATTCTGTTGATTCTATTGTTCGTTTACTTTGTTGAGCCAAGTTGAGCTATGGTAACACTTAATAAAATTTACACCAAAACTGGAGATAAAGGCGATACAGCCTTAGGTGATGGAAGTCGCGTTTCAAAAGATAGCGAGCGAGTGATTGCATACGGCAACGTGGACGAATTAAACGCTAGTATCGGAATAGTAAAGAACTATGCTAGCCTAGAAATGAGCGGAATACTGGCTAAAATTCAAAATGATCTTTTTGACCTTGGAGCTGATCTTTGCGTTCCTGATGAAAATGAATCACAAAAAAAACTTAGAATTTCAAATAACCAAGTTAAAAAATTAGAATCAAATATAGATGCCATGAATAAAACTTTGCAGCCTCTCAAAAGCTTTATACTTCCAGGCGGGTCTAAAACAGCCTCATTCATGCATTTATCTCGAACAATTTGCCGTCGCGCAGAAAGAAGTCTCGTATCACTTAATAGGAAAGAAAAAATTAATCAAAATGCATTGAAATACCTAAATAGATTATCGGATTGGCTTTTTGTAGCTTCAAGGTTGGACAATCAAGAAAATTCTTCTGAAATTCTTTGGGAACCAGGAGAAAACTTGTAAAATCCCTTGTACCCTCTTTATTACTAGTGCATATTTTGAATGTTAATTTTGTAACTTAAAGGTTTTAAATGAAAATTTTAGTCCCAGTGAAAAGAGTTCTAGATTACAACGTAAAAGCCAAGGTAAAGGCTGACGGTAGTGGTGTAGATTTAGCTAATGTGAAAATGTCAATGAATCCTTTCGATGAAATAGCTCTAGAAGAAGCAATACGCCTCAAAGAAAAGGGTGTTGCCGAAGAAATAATAGCAGTTTCCATTGGAGTTCAACAAAATCAAGAGACGTTACGAACTGCTTTGGCAATGGGAGCTGACAGAGCTATCTTAATTGTTGCGTCGACAGACGTAAATGTTGATATTGAACCATTAACGGTGTCCAATCTTTTGGCTGCAATTGTAAAAAAAGAAGACCCAAAATTAATTTTGTGTGGTAAGCAAGCGATTGACAATGATTTTAATGCCACAGCTCAAATGCTGTCAGCAAAACTAGATTGGCCTCAGGCGACGTTTGCTTCAGAAATAGATTTAGATAAAGATAATTGTAAAGTTACCCGTGAAATTGATGGAGGACTACAAACAATCAAAATTAACCTTCCAGCAGTCGTATCAGTGGATTTAAGACTTAATGAACCAAGGTATGCCAGTCTTCCAAACATTATGAAAGCGAAGAGAAAGCCATTGGAAGAAATGAAACCAGAGGATCTGGCGGTAGATATTTCACCACGCCTAAAAATTTTAGAAACAAAAGAGCCTGAAACAAGAGCGTCTGGAATAATTGTTGAAAATGTAGATGAGCTGGTTGAAAAAATAAAAAAAAATGCAGGGAGAAATTAATGAAAATTCTTGTTATTGCAGAAATCCACAACGGAACGTTGGCTGAAGATCAAACTAGCAAAACTATATGTGCTGCAAGCGAGCTTTCGACTGTAGACGTACTCTGTGCTTCAAGCAATTGTGACCAAGCAGCAAAGCAACTTCAGAGCATCGAAAAAGTTGACACGATAAAGGTTATTGAAAGTGAACTACTTTCTGAAAACCTAGCTGAATCATATTCAGCCGATCTGATTGAACTTTTAAAGGAATACACACACATTTTTGTCCCCTCCAGTTCCTTTGGCAAGAACCTGCTCCCTCGAATAGCAGGAATTTTAGATATGATGATAGTTTCAGATGTGTCAAAAATCATAGAAACTGACACTTTTGAAAGACCAATCTATGCAGGTAATGCTATTCAAAGAGTTCAAAGTAAAGACAAAATTAAACTGGTATCAATAAGAACCAGTAATTTCAACTCAGCCCCATCAGGAGGTAATGCAAAAATAGAAAAGTTGAGTATAAATATTCAAAATAAGATCTCAAGCTGGTTAGAAAACAAAGTTCAAGATAATGATAGACCTGAGTTAACATCAGCTAAGGTAATTGTTTCAGGAGGCAGGGGGGTTGGTAGTAAGGAAAATTTCGCTGTGATTGAAAAACTTGCAGATAAACTGGGTGCAGCAGTGGGTGCTTCTAGAGCTGCGGTAGACTCCGGTTTTGCTCCTAATGATTGGCAAGTAGGCCAAACTGGTAAAGTTGTAGCACCGGAGCTTTATGTAGCAGTAGGTATATCTGGAGCGATACAACATTTAGCGGGAATGAAAGATAGTAAAGTTATCGTAGCTATCAACAAAGACGAGGAAGCGCCTATTTTTCAGGTAGCAGATTTTGGATTGGTTGAAGATCTATTCAAAGCTGTTCCAGAGATAGAGAAAAAGCTTTAAACAATTTAGAAAATTTTCAGCTATTTCCCACAGACTTATAGAGTTAATGTGATAGTTAAAGTCTCTCTAAATAGACAAATTACTATGCATCAGCTCCACAGCAAATTTTCTTTTCTTCAGCTCATCATAAAGAAATTGAGAAACAAACACTGAACGATGTTTTCCTCCAGTGCAACCAAACCCTATTGATAAATAGTATTTACCCTCCTTCTCAAATGCTGGTATAACATGCAGCACCATACCTTTTAAATAATCTCTAAAAATAGTCCAACTCTTGTCTCTTCTTATATAGCCAGAAACATCTTTTTTGGTCCCATCTGAATTCTTTAAGGTCTCTACCCAGTTTGGGTTTTTTAAAAATCGACAATCAAACACCATATCAAGCCCATGTGGGATACGCTTTCTAAAAGAAAAGGACTGAATTAAAATTTTTATATTTTGCTTACTATTTATAGAGAACATAGCTCCTAACTTCAATCTAAGGTCATTAGGGCTTGTGGAGCTTGTATCTATTATGAAGTCAGCTTGGTCTCGAAGCGGACCAATAATTTCCAATTCTTTTTTTATCGAGTTTTTCAAACTTTTCTCACCTATCATTGGGTGAGGTCTTCTAGTAATACTAAAACGATTCAATAAAGTTTCAGTTTTACAAGAAAGAAAAATAATTAACACGTTGGAGTCACTCTTTGCTCTCCAATTGTTAAGTTCTTTAAATAAATTATTCGCCGAAAAGCTTTTGGAACTAATATCAACCCCTAAAGCTAGAGGTTTCTCAAATAACTGATCTGAAACTATTCTGGAAATAAGATGAATTGGAACATTATCTAAAGTGTCAAAACCTTGATCATCTAGAACATGAATGACAGTTGTTCTACCTGCACCTGACTGGCCGATTACAAGAAATAAATCGTGTGGCTTCATTAGACTCCATCGTAAAAGAAAATGTTATCACAATGGAAAATGCAGGTCAAAATCAGGACTATTGAATTAGATTAAAATGTTGTTTAGCTACCACTATTTTTGATTGTATTTCTTTATATTTTGTGATTAATAAGAATACTTGATTTTATCTATGCAAAAATCACATTTTGTAAAGCTAAAAGGGAATAAACCCCAACTATGCATAAACAACTAAAATTACCTTACGTAACCGTTGAAGATCATGGAATGTCCGGTATTGAACAGGTTTTTTATAATTTGAACGATATCGAGCTAATGGAACATGCTATAAATAGATCTGAAGGGCATCTAGGGAAAGGTGGATCCCTTATTGTTTATACAGGTGAAAAAACTGGTAGATCTCCAAATGACAAGCACATTGTAGTTGAATCTTCCAGTAGCGAAAAAATATGGTGGGAAAATAATAAAAAGATGACATTGGAAAACTTTGATACTTTATATGGTGATCTACTAAGGCATATGGAAGGAAAAACTTATTACTCTCAAGACCTGACTGCAGCTAGAGATACAGATGCGCTTTTGAACGTGAGAGTTATTACAGAACTAGCTTGGCATAGTCTATTCATAAGGCACCTTTTAAATAGCCCTTCAAAAGATTATTTGTCTAAATTTGTGCCAGAGTACACCATTATCAATTGTCCCAGTTTTTTTTCAGATCCTGAAAAACATGGTTGCCAATCTAAAACTACAATAGCCTTAAATATTGAAAAGAAGTTAATTTTAATTTGTGGTACTGGGTATGCTGGGGAAAATAAAAAGTCCATCTTTACACTTTTAAACTATCTCCTTCCTGACTCAAACGTAATGCCTATGCATTGTTCTGCTAATCACGCTATATCAGATACCGATGATGTAGCTCTCTTTTTTGGACTCTCTGGAACTGGGAAAACAACACTTTCCGCAGACCCAGAAAGAGTTTTGATTGGAGATGATGAACATGGGTGGGGAGATAAAGGTGTTTTTAATTTTGAAGGTGGCTGTTATGCCAAAACTATTAATTTAAAACAGAAAGAAGAACCTGAAATATTCGCAACGACCGAAAAGTTTGCCACAATAATCGAAAATATGAAATTTGATCCCATTGAGAGAACTCTTGACTTTTCTGATGATAGTATCACGCAAAATATGCGTTGTGCGTATCCAATCTCATACATAAAAAATTCATCAAAGAAAGGTTATGGAGGTAACCCCAAAAATATAATTATGCTAACTTGTGATGCATTTGGAGTTCTACCTCCTATAGCAAAACTAACCTCTGCAGAGGCAATTTTTTATTTTCTGTCTGGCTTTACGGCTAAAGTTGCAGGAACAGAACAAGGCATAAAAGAACCTCAACCAACCTTTTCCGCATGCTTTGGTGCTCCTTTTATTCCTCAAAAACCCGAGGTTTATGGAAAATTACTGTGGAACCGACTAGAAACCGAAAAACCTAATGTTTGGCTTTTAAATACGGGATGGAGCGGTGGTGGTTTTGGAAAAGGCAAAAGAATTTCTATTGAAAACACAAGAAAAATTTTAAAATTCATACTGAACCAAGACAAGAAACTTGTCCTCCGCAAAGACAAAGTTTTTCATTTTTCAGTTCCTCTTAAAGTGGAAGATGTCTCGGACAGTTTGCTATCACCGAGAGAAACATGGGACGAACCCTCCTTATATGATCAAACAGCTGAAAATCTTAAAAAAATGTTCATTGACAATTTTAAAGTTTTTGACTTCATTAACGATGAAGTAACTCAGGTTTATAAAAAACTAATTAATGCCTAAATTTACCAATTTAGTAGGAATTGATGGCTGTTCAAAAGGTTGGATTTTAGTTTCAGGTAAAAGTCACAGCTCCTCAATTAACAATGTGCAATTTTCTACATCACTAGGTTTTTTGTTATCTAACTTTCAAAAATCAATAATTGTTATTGATATGCCCACTATACTAAGTCCAACAAAATATAGTAGAGACTGTGACATACTGGCAAAAAAATTTTTAGGCAGCAAAAAGCAAAGCACAATATTCCTAACGCCATCAAGGACAATTTTAGAATGTAAAAATTATTCATCTGCCAATGAGCTCAGTAAAAAAAGATACGGAAAAGGTCTTTCAAAGCAGTCCTGGAACCTGAAGGAGAAAATTATCGAAGTAATATCACTTAAACGGTCTACGAATAAAATAATCGAGGGACATCCAGAGTGTAGTTTTAAAATGTTAAAAAAAGTAGAGCTTGAGAGTTCCAAAAAAACTACCTTTGGTATGTTTGAAAGATTAAAACTACTAGAAGAAGAAGGGTTAGACCCAATTGAAGTGGCCTCAAAATTGGACGCAAATATTGAGGTAAGACCTGATGATTTAATTGATGCTATGATTTTATTTTGGACAGCTAAAAGAGTTTATGAGGGTTGTGCAAAATCCTTACCATCTAAAGAATCAGTAAAATTAAAGAAAGAAGGAAGGATATTTATTTAATATTTTATTGAATTAAAACAATATTCGACCATATTGACAAGTGGATACTTGAACGTAAATTATCATAGGTGAATGAATTGACAGTTAATAGAAGATTGACAGAAGTAAATGACTCAATTTCTGCTATCGAATCAAAGATTTTAATAGAGAAAGCATTTCTTGTATCTAAAGAACTGACTGCTTACATCGATAATCTCAAGCGCCCGCTAAAAAAGCTTATTAACAGTGACCCGGTCACGGATAAAAATTTTCATCAAAAGAAATTGCATGGACTAGCTTGGTACGCAACTTACACTGAAGCATTGAAGAGTATTAGTTCATGGGCTTACGAATTGAGTATTGAAAAAAAGTTTGGTGCATTGGAAAGATTAATATTGATCTTAGGTTTCAATGAATATTTACACCAACTGAGGGGAGGCATCTTGATGTCTCAAAACGAGTTTATAAGACCAGACGAATTGGACATAAATAAATCTTTTTTGAGATTTTTTCTAGCACTAACATAATGTTATTTTTAGAGATTAATGAACTTGAAATACTTAAAAATCAGTTTATTAAATTAGTTAAAGAACATAGTTCAATTCCAACTATCGGAAATGACGGTCTAAATGAGGACCAAACAATAATAAGAGAGCAGTTTTTTAAGTTTTCCAGAGATAAAATTGAACCCAATGCTCATAGCTGGCATCTTGAAGACAAGCTTATTCCTATGGAAATTATTGATCAATTAGCATTAATGGGCGTTTTTGGCCTTACAATTCCGGAGATATATGGTGGCATAGGTCTAGACAAAATCAGTATGTGTGTAGTTTCTGAAGAATTGTCAAGAGGTTATATAGGAGTTGGAAGCCTTGCTACAAGAACAGACATAGCTTCTGAGCTTATTCTTTGTGGAGGTAGTGATGCCCAAAAGGAAAAATGGCTTCCAAGAATAGCCAACGGTGAGATTATTCCCACCGCTGTTTTTACCGAGCCTAATGTGGGTTCTGATTTAGGAAGTCTTCAGACAAGAGCTAAACTAGTAGGCGATCACTACCAAGTCACTGGAAATAAAACTTGGATAACGCATGCAGCCAGAGCAGATCTTATGACCGTATTGGCAAGAACCAACTCAGAATTTAGTAATTATAAGGGACTTTCTATGTTTCTAGCCCCCAAAATACGCGGAAATTCAGATAACGACTTCCCCAACGACGGAATAAAGGGAGGTGAGATTCAAGTTTTAGGATACAGGGGAATGAAAGAATATGAGTTGAATTTTGATAACTTTAAAATAAAGAAAGAAAACCTTTTGGGTAATGAAGAAGGCAGAGGCTTTCGTCAATTGATGGAAACATTTGAAAGTGCTCGTATTCAAACAGCAGCTCGCGCAATTGGCGTTGCACAAAATGCTTTTGATTTAGGACTTAAATACGCCACTGAAAGGGAACAGTTTGGAGAAAAATTGATAAGCTTTCCCAGAGTTAAAGATAAACTCATTAATATGGCAGTTGAAATAATGATGGCAAGACAGTTAACTTACAGTTCAGCCAGAGCAAAAGACCAAAATAAGCGGTGTGATCTAGAAGCAGGCATGGCAAAACTATTAGCTGCCAGAATTGCTTGGTCAGCCGCTGACAACTCTCTTCAAATACATGGCGGAAACGGTTTCGCATTAGAATATCCAATCAGTAGAGTTCTTTGTGACGCCAGAATACTTAATATATTTGAAGGAGCGGCAGAGATTCAGGCTCAAGTTATTGCAAAACGATTACTTGTTTAAAGATTTGACTTTAAATAATTTAGTAGTCTATCCCTAGTATCAAAAAGTGGTTCACTATTATATTTTTTTACTGGAGAAAGCCATTTCTTGAGAAAATAGCCTGTTAAAAGTAAACCATCCTCAATTCCTTTAGGGGAAACATTCTCATTCTTATCTTTATTAGTCAAGAAATCAGGTAAAATTAACAACCTATCCTCCCATCCTTTTGCTGCTTGCTGTGATACAGCACATCCGCTTTTAGGGGATACATAGGATAGGCAGTCAGAAGATCCTGTGACAACGCATTTTCTTAGGTCTAGACCGAAACCCAGATCCTTTAATAAAGTCATCTCCCATTTAATATAGCACAACAAAGTTACTAATATCTCTTTCTCAGAATCTAATAGATGGATCGTTCTTTGATATAAATTATTCACTGAATCACGCTCTGGTAAATAAGCTGAACAAAAGGTACAAACTAAGTTTAATAAATGAATTTTCTCTTTATTTCTTGAAATTAAATGAAACCTTGACCTTAATAGTTCAACTTTGAATTGACCCAGGCTCTGTTCCAGTCTGGAACTCCATGTTATTTGCAGTTGGTTTCCTGGCTGGATAATTGGCCTTATATTTTTTTTAAATGCTCCTCTTAAAAGGCCAGCTCTCTTTCCATGTGAACGTGTTAATAATTCAATTAGTGCTGAAGTCTCTCCATATTTCCTAACACTTAATAATAAGCCTTCATCTTCCCATCTCATACTTCACAAACCTAACTTCGAAAATACTTTATCTAATTTAAAATCTCGAGCCTCAACCTCAATAATCCAAACGTCTGGGTCAAAGGCTATTTGCTTTTTTATAAACTCTTCGCATTTTAGCCTCTCAAGAATATCAAGGGACTGAAATTTTTTCTCTCCATTATTGTTATAGACTCTATGATAAAGCTCTATGTATCCGTCCATTAAGTCATGTTTTATAAATATTGCACCCGCTTCTCTATTACCTTTTTTTTCTAAATAAAAGGGGACGCCGTCACGCTCTATGTCTTTTCTTAAAAGATCTATTACTAAATTGGTTGCAAAATTCAAATGTTAATTCTTTTAATCCCTATCTATTTTCAAATTTAAAAAAAGGTGAACTTTTCTATTTAAAAACTTTTCCATCTCTAATCTTGTTTTTTGAGATAATTTTTTAATTCCATTTCCTTTTTTTCCCAAAATAATTGGCTTGTAGCTGCTTTTATTCAATAAAATTGTTTGATATATTTTTAGTGAATTACCTCTTCCCGCTCGGATATAATCTATCACTACCTCTAAATTGTATGGTATTTCCTCATGGAAGTTGTGTAAAATTTGTTCTCGTGTTAATTCACACAGAAATTGTTCTTTCCCGAGATTACTTTTTTCATTCCGTTTAAATTCCCAGTTCCTTTCTATCAACTGACTCTTCAACCAATTACCCATCTCTTTAGTGCCATAGCCTTTTTTTAAAGATATAAAAAAAGTCTCATCAAATTCCATTTTTTTGTAAGTTTCTACAGTGATTTTAAGAAGTTCATCTTTATTAATTTTATCAATTTTATTTATAACCAATATTTTTTTTGTAAACCTTAAATGAAAACCCAATAATTCATTTTTTAATTGGTTATCAAAAAATCTGCTTATTTTTCTATCATCAACGATATAGACAAGTAAATCGGTACTGATTACAGAAGAACGAAAAGTTTCTTTTATACTCACATTCTTTTTTTTGGAATTTAATCCCGGAGTATCTATGAAAGTGATCTGATTAATCCCTTCAGTAGTTATAGCTGTGATATTTTTTCTAGTAGTTTGCGCCTTTCTAGATACGATAGAAACTTTTTCTCCAATAAAATGGTTAATTAAAGTACTTTTACCAACATTTGGCTTGCCCAATACCAAAATTTTTAGAGACTTCTGCTTACTTGATTTCATTAAGGGATTTTATTTTCTTTAAAATTAAACCTGCTGCTGAAGTTTCGGCGTCCCTCTTAGTTGACCCTTCCCCCTCTGCAATTTCTCCTGACCGAATGCTTACTTCGACAAAAAATTTTGGCTCATGGTCTGGTCCCAATCTTGATATTTCTTTATAAATTGGCGGCGGTAACCCTTGAGATTGCAACCATTCTTGCAAAGCAGTCTTAGCATGCATTTCTAAGTTTCGGACAAATTGGATCTCATTTTTCCAAAGATCCATAACTATTTTATGGACATTTTTGAAACCTGAATCCAGGTATATAGCTCCTATTAATGCTTCAATTGCATCCCCAAGCATTTTAATTTTTTTTCGTTCATTATTTTTAGAAACAGACTTTCCAAGATTTAATGCATTTTCCAAATTCAAATCTAATGCTATTCTTGAGCATGTTTCCTTTTTAACAAGAGAGTTATAGTAAGTAGCTATTTGACCTTCTGACGCTTTTGGATTAAGTCTCAATAACTCATCTGCTATTACAAGACCCAGAATTCGATCTCCCAAAAATTCTAGCCGTTCATTATTTGGTTTGCCCAATTTACTTGCAGAAGAATGTGTCAACGCTTGTTCCAAGAGTTTTAGATTAGTAAATTGGTAATTTATATTATTACAGAGTTTTTTTTTCGCTTTGTTTAGTCTCAACTGATTACCTTGAAAAAACGATCTTTTCGCCAAGTCCAAAAATAAAAAATGGACCTTCCTCTGGAGGAAAAAATAACTATTGAGGCCTTACCAATTAAATATTCAGCCGGAACCAAACCTACTCCCCCAAACTGCTTGTCGAACCTACTATCCAAAGAATTATCCCTATTATCACCAAGAAAAAAGTATTGCCTTTCACCGATTATAAAATCTTGTGTATTATCACCCATCTCTTTTCCAAGGTCTAATATAGAATATGTAACCCCTTCGGGTAATTTTTCCCTTGATTGGTACTTTATACAGTTCACACTTCCCATTGGAACAGGTTCATTTGCACATTGAGGTATAGATTTCATTGATCCCTGTTCTCTTTTTTCTTCCATGAAATTAGGTAGTTTACTTTGTTTTATCTCTTCTTCATTTATAAAAACCACCCCATCTTCAATCTTTATCTTATCCCCTGGTAGTCCTATAACACGTTTTATATAGTCCTTCCCACTTCTCGGATGCCGAAAAACGACAACATCTCCTCTTTTTGGTTCAGAAAAAAATATCCTTCCATTAATTGGGCACAGAGAGAAGGGGCATGAATACCTTGAAAAACCATATGAGAATTTGTTAACAAATAGAAAGTCACCTACTAACAAATTTGGTTTCATGGAACCAGTAGGTATCCAAAAAGGTTGGAATAATACTGTTCTAATCAAGCCAGCAAGCAAAAGAGCAATAACTAGGGTGTTAATAAGCTCATAAATTGGTCCAGATTTAAGATTCTTCTTATTTGATTTCATCAGAGTTATATAACCTAAATATATCTGTTTACGCAATGCCCACAATAAATGTTTTCAAATAGCCTCGATCATTACCAAAGCTTTGGCCCATGGATAGTCATCGGTTAAGCTAACGTGAATTCTCGCTTTATAGCCTTTCGGAGTAATTTTTTTTAAGATGAGTTGAGCTTTACCTTCTATTTTTAATATTGGTTTTCCAGATTGAAGGTTGGTTATATTCATTTCTTTCCAAGAAATCCCCATTCTTAAACCTATACCTAATGCTTTAGAGCAAGCTTCTTTCGCTGCCCACCTTTTTGCATACGAAGATGCTTTGTCATATTTTCTTCTCGATCTGTTTATCTCTTCAGATGAAAAGACTCTATTTTCAAACCTCGACCCAAATCTATCCAAGACTTTTTGTATTCTCTGGATATTTATTAAATCAATACCTACACCAACTATCAAATAACAGCTCCTTTATCCTCTATCACTATTTATCATCTTCTTCATACGTTTTACAGCACTTGCTAATCCCATAAAAATGCTGTCACTTATTATAGAATGTCCGATATTTAGTTCCCTTATCTGAGGTAATTCGCGAAGATACTTAACTGAATTTACTGTCAAACCATGGCCCGCATGCACCTCTAAACCCAAATATGATGCATATTTGGAAGCATCCTCCAATTTTTTATGATAATTTGTATATTCTTTTACCATCGATTTTTCAAATAAATCACAAAAATGTCCGGTATGTAATTCCACAATATCCGCACCAACTTCTTTAGCAGCTTTAATTTGCATGATATCAGGCTCTATAAACAGTGAAATACGTATTCCTGCACTTTTTAGCGGAAAGATAAAACTTTTTAAATTATTCTGATTTCCCTTAACTTTTAAACCACCCTCTGTAGTCCTTTCCTCTCTTTTCTCTGGAACCAAGCAAACAGCGTTAGGTACAGTTTCGATCGCAATTTTCTGCATCTCAACTGTTACTGCCATCTCTAGATTTAATGGGAGTTTTTGATTTGTTTTTAAATTCTTTATGTCATCATCATTGATATGCCTTCTATCTTCTCTCAAGTGTGCTGTAATCCCGTCAGCCCCTGCTTCCTTAACTATTTTTGCGGCTTCCAAAGGATCTGGATAAAATGTACCTCTAGCATTTCTCAAAGTAGCTACATGGTCAATGTTTACGCCTAGACGAATGTTATCTCGTTTCAAACTTTTTTCTCCATAGTCTCTTTTCTTGTCTTAATTTTTTTTTCTTTCGCCTTCTTTTCTGATAGGTATCCACTAGTGGTCTCAACAGAAAATACGATGTGCTCGCCCCCACAATTCCGAGTATAAGCCCACCCAAAGAGTAGGGAAGAAAAAAAGTATATATAAACTCGGTAGCTTTTGGGGAGCTATTTTCAACAAATGAACCATCTGTAAAAAACTTTTTGTAAAAAAGAAAAATTATGTCTAAGAACCCCTCAAAAATCTCACCTCCGTCATATTTTGTAGATTCACTTTTTCCTACTAGTAGTTCCCCTAGCTTTAAATTAAATAATGTAATAAAGGGAAAGGTAATCGGGTTTCCAACAAAGGTCCCGATAAGGGAAGCCAAAACATTTCCTCTAATTAAATAACTCAAGATACCTGCTATTACGAAGTGAAGCCCAAAAAAAGGTGTGAAACTCGCAAATATTCCACAACTTACCCCTAAAGAAATCTTATGTGGCGTATCCGGAATTCTTTTTATTCTAATTTTTATATACTCAATTGCTCGAGAAAGCCCTTTTATTGAAAGTATGACTTCCCAAAAAAATTTTAGAAATGACCTTTTTTCTCTTCTTCTAAAAACCATAATTACTTATTTAATCCATTAGTTTTACTTATTTCTTTTTCACTGTCTAAAGATCGATATCTGCTAACCTCTGATACATCAATGTCCACCTCTATAGAGGTCATAATATTGTAAACATGCTTCAAGTCTCTAACAGTTAATTCAAAAACAGTTTTATAAAAATCTGGCTTTCTCAAATTAAATTTGAGATCAATTATATTGGCGCCTTGCTCTCCTATGAGGGTACAAATCCTACCCAAAACGCCTACGCTATTCACCATTGTTACTTCAATGCTTGTGGAGTGTGCTGGCTTCGCATCTTCTACTGGCCACCTTACATCTAGCCAAAGGTTAGGCTTTTCTTCAAACGTGATGAGTAATTCACAATCTATCGCATGAACGGCTACCCCTCTATTTTCTCGCCCGATTCCCACTATACGATCACCTGGAACTGGTTGACAGCATGGCGCGGGAGATCCGTTACTGTGAGGTGACAAACCTATAAAGTTTATTGAATTTTGTTCAATAGACAGAGGGGCATTTTGAGAGTTTATCAGCTCTGGATACAAGCTATTCACCAAATCAAAACCCGTTATCTGAACTGAGCCCAATGCAGAAAATACATTTTCTGCTGCGCCTAGACCAAATTTTTTTGCTGCAATTCTAACCGCGTTCTCGGTAAGTTTTTTACCTATTCTTTCTAAAGAAACTCTCGCTATTTCCTTGCCTAGCTTAACATCTTCTATCCTTCTTTCTTCTCTTATGCTCTTTCTGATAGAGGCTTTAGCTCTACCTGTTACTACCATTTCTTCCCAGCTAGCACTTGGTTTTTGTCCATTAGCCGTAACAATTTTTATTGACTGGCCATTTTTTAACCTAGTCCATAATGGAGCTTTTCTTCCATCTACTTCAGACCCTACACAACTATCTCCTATAGAAGTGTGAATGGAATAAGCAAAATCAAGGGGCGTTGCTCCTCGCGGCAATTTAACGACTTCACCCTTAGGAGTAAAACAAAACACTTTATCTTGAAACATTTCAAGTTTCATTTGTTCTAAAAAATCATCTGAATTGTCTACCCAGATAAACTCTTCTGAAATTCTTTTCAACCAACCCGATGGATCAACAGCAAAAGGATTTTCAAACCTTTCTCCGTCCCTATAAGACCAACGAGCAGCAACCCCTGTTTCAGCAACTTCATGCATTTCCTTGGTTCTAATTTGAACCTCTACTCTCTTGCCGTCTCGCCCAGAAACAGTTGTATGTATAGACCTATATCCATTTGATTTGGGTTGACTAACATAATCTTTGAACCTGCCTGGCACAGCTGACCATCTACTATGAACAGCGCCTAACGCGGTGTAAACTTCTTGTTCATTTTTTGTAATTATTCTAAAACCAAATATATCTGAAAGCTTATAAAAGGCTTGCTTTTTATCCTGAATCTTTCGCCATATAGAGTATGGCTTTTTTTCTCTTCCTGAAACCAAAGCTTTTACGCCAACCGAGGTAAGTTGTGACTCAATATCTTCTATAATTTTTGGGATGAGATCATCACTTTCTTTCTTTAATTTGAGGAACCTTCTTATAATTGAGTTTCTCCCCTCCGGATTCAAAATTCTAAAACTTAAATCCTCCAGTTCGTCTCTTATGGATTGTATACCCATTCTTCCTGCCAAGGGAGCATATATATCCATGGTTTCATTAGCTTTGTCCAATTGTCTTTGATGACTTACTGCCTTAATAGTCCTCATATTGTGTAATCGATCAGCTAGTTTTACCAGAAGAACTCTCAAATCTTTACTTATAGCGACTATTAGTTTTCGGAAATTTTCAGCTTGCTTCTTTTCAAGAGACGCTACCTCTAAGTTAGATAGTTTGGTTACGCCATCTACTAAATTGGCAACCTCACCTCCAAATTTTTGTGAAACATCCGAAAAAGACCTCTTGGTATCCTCTATTGTATCATGAAGCAAAGCAGTTACGATAGTCGCGTCATCTAATTTAAGATTTGTTAATATTTTCGCTACCTGTAAAGGGTGAGAGAAAAAAGGTTCTCCTGATTTTCTCATTTGCCCATCGTGCGCCGCTAAACCAAAGTCATAAGCATCATTTATAAGCTGAGTATTAGAGTTTGGGTTATACTTTTTTATATCTTCTATAAGATCCTCAAAAGATAACATTGCTACCAGCCCAAGTTAATTAGTGGAAAAAAAGTTTTTCTACTCTTTTTCTGTATTTTTAGCTTCCATTAAAGCTCTAAGAAGATCCTCATTGAGGCCATCTTCAGCTTTACTTTCTTCTGCCACATTTTTTTCTCCAGACAGTAAAGAAAGGTTTTCTTCATCAGGCTCATCAACTTCGATTTGTCTTTGATGACTTTCTATAGCAGCTTCCTTCAGTTGTTCATAGGTTACAGTTTCAACAGCAATCTCTCTTAGGGCAAGAACCGGATTTTTGTCATTATCTCTCTCAACACTGGGTTCCTGGCCACTAGATATCATTCTTGCCCGGTGAGCTGCCAGTAAAACCAACTCAAATCTACTTGGGACCTTGTCAATACAATCTTCTACAGTGACTCTAGCCATTTCAAATTCCTATCAAAAAATATCTTAAATAACTTTCACTACATCTATTGCATTCTGTGGAATGCTGTCAAGTATTTCCTTTGCCGTTTTTCCTAAAATTGGGTGTCTCCAATTAGGAGACAATTCATTTAGAGGGAAAAGGAAAAATAAGCGGTCTTGTATTCTGGGATGGGGCAATATTAAGCTACTGGGAGTTTTTATTAATTGCTCTTCAATTTTCAGACTCATCCATTTTTCAAGAATATTACGTGTCGGGATGATTTTTTTGTTGCAATAAATAATATCAATATCGCACACTCTGGAATCCCATCTACTTATCCGAATCCTACCAAAACCTTTTTCAATTTCATCTATTATTTTTAAAATTTGATAGGGGTCAAGATTAGATATTATCTTTATTCCAACATTTATGAATGTTGGTTTGCTTTTGTCTGGAAAGCTTTCTGACTCATACCATTTGCTTTGAGAAATTAAATTGATAGGTTCTTCCCTTTTTATATGCTCAATACACATTTGGAGGGTGGTTAAAATATCTCCAAATTTGCTTGGCATATTGGCTCCAAGTATTAAAACATATTCATTCATATAAGAGCCTCAATGTTTTGCTTAAAAAGGTGGTATTTTATGCAGATAATGTATAACATAAACCGATGCTTGACGATAAGAAAAGAAGCTCAACACTTGTGATACACATAGCCAACCCAAGAGGTTTTTGCGCCGGTGTTGATAGAGCAATAGAAATGGTTGAATTAGCTCTTAAAAAATGGGGTCCTCCTATTTATGTAAGGCATGAGATAGTACATAATAAACATGTAGTTAACGATTTGACTGAAAAGGGCGCTATTTTTGTAGATTCATTAGATGAGTGTCCCTCTGATAGACCTGTCTTATTTTCTGCCCATGGAGTCCCAAAAAGTGTCCCAGAAAAAGCAAAAAGTAGACAAATGATTTATGTTGACGCTACTTGTCCTCTTGTAACAAAAGTTCATAACGAAATTAAGAGATTTTATGAAAAAGGATACCAGATTATAATGATAGGGCACAAAGATCATCCTGAAACAATTGGAACTATGGGCCAACTACCGAAAGATGCAGTTTTATTGGTCGAAAATAAAGACCAAGTTAAAAAAATTAACCCTAAAAACATTAAAAAATTGGCCTATGTAACCCAAACTACTCTATCAGTTGATGATACAAAAGAGATAGCTGAGGCATTAAATATTCGATTTCCTGAGATTGAAAATCCAAAGAAGGAAGATATTTGTTATGCGACCACTAATAGACAAGAAGAAGTAAAGAAGATAGTAGGAAAAGTAGATATGTTTCTTGTTGTTGGCTCTGAGAACTCTTCAAATTCACAAAGACTTGTTGATGTAGCTAAGAGTGGTGGATGTAAAGAGGCCTACCTTATTGAAGATAAAACAAAAATTAACTGGGAAAAATTAAGTAAAATCAAATCACTTGGATTAACTTCAGGGGCCTCAGCCCCTGACCACTTGGTTCAAGAAGTTATAAAATCAATTCAAAATAAATTTAAAACCAAAATTATTTCTGACACCACGAGAAAGGAATTAATTGAATTCAAAGTTCCTCCGATATTAAGATAGGAATATGTTCAAAGGAGTTCCAAAAAGCATTTTAACAATAAGTTTGTTAGGTTTGATACCCTTTTTTATTGGTGCCGTTTTATCATTTAAATTGAATATACTACCTCAAGAAAAAAGTGATTTACTATTGAAAGCTTCACTCCAATACGCTGCGTTTATTCTTTGCTTTATGAGCGGTTGTGCTTTCTTCTCATGTTTAAATGAAATAGAGAAAAGTAGCTATTTGTGGCTAAGTATTATCCCAGTTATTTTATCTTTATTCGCGTTAAGTTTTCCAATTCTTACAGGATTTATTTTAGCTTTGGGTTTCTTATACCTCTTAGAAATTGAAAGAAAATTGTTTAAAGCTCAAGTAATGCCATTTTGGTGGATTAGCCTTAGAATGCCAATGACAGTTCTTGTTTTAATTTGTTTGATTATAATGGGCTTTAATGTCTAAATTAAGGATAATTGCTTACACGGACGGAGCATGCAGTGGCAACCCAGGACCAGGAGGCTGGGGTCTATACTTCAAAGCTGAAAATAAAAAAGGTGAGATACTAAAGGAAAATAAATTTTATGGAAATGAAGTTCATACGACTAATAATAGAATGGAGCTCATCGGAGCCATAAAAGCAATGGAGAAATTAAATCAAAAGAATGGTGTATCACTTACAATTCGAACGGATAGTACCTATGTCAGAAAAGGAATAACGGAATGGTTATTTAGTTGGAAAAAAAATAATTGGCGTAAATCTGATAAAAAGCCTGTTGAAAATAAAGATTTATGGGAACAATTAGACAAATTAGTATCAAAGCATTCAGTTAACTGGGAATGGGTAAAGGGGCACTCAGGAGAACTAGGGAATGAAATAGCGGATGCATTAGCAAGAAAGGGACGTGATGAGGCAAAAACAATCTCTCAACTCTGATTGCTAATTTACGAAGTCTCCTTTTTTTATTCTCCAGCCTTTTAAAAAATCTTCTACTTTTAGCACACTTTTTCCTGGCCTTTGAAGCTCGAGTACCTCTATCAAATTTTTACCACACCCAATAACAAAATTGGGACCTACTATTTCCCCAGGACTGGTAGAGCCTTCTACAATATTTGCTTTAAAAATTTTCAGTCTTTCATTTCGGTAATTGATCCAAGCACCAGGTGAAGGAGCCAATCCTCGAATTTTTGCCTCTATTTCTAAAGCGCTTTTATTGAAATCAATTTTTGTATCCTCTTTCTTTATTTTGGGTGCATATGTTACTTTTGAAGAATCCTGCTCTCTCATCTGCGTTAAACTTGGTCTTTCAAGAGTATCCAGAAGAACTTCAGCTCCCAATTGACCTAATTCACTATATAAATCACCATAGTTTTTTTTATTGGTAAGCGCTATTTTCTTCTCATTCAATATTGGACCTGCGTCTAACTCTTCTACCATCTTTATTATCGATATCCCTGTAAAGTCATCTCGACTGAAGATTGAATGATTTATCGGAGACGCTCCTCTCCATCTAGGAAGAAGTGACGCATGAACATTTATACAAAGTAATTTTGGTATAGATAAAATTTCTGCTGGCAGTAATAAGCCGTATGAAATAACTATTATAATATCTGGCTCATAGTTCTTTAAAGTCTGTACAATGTTGGATTCCTTAAAATTTAAAGGTTGATGGATTGTTATGTTTTTTGCTAAAGCATATTCCGCAAGAGGTACATTTTTCACCTTTTTACCTCTTCCTGCAGGCCTTGGTGGCTGCGTATAAACTGCTAAGATTTCTCTTTTATCTTTTAATAAAGCTCTAAGAGAGGGAATAGCAAATTCAGAGGACCCCATAAATACAATTTTCATAAAATCTTCCCCTGGTTAACGTTTTTTATTTAATTTTTTTATTTTGTTTTTTATTAAAGCTTTTTTTATTGGTCTTAAATAATCAATAAAAAGTTTTCCATTCAGGTGATCTAATTCATGCTGAAAACAAGTAGCCCATAAACCATCCAACTGTTTAGTTTTCAAATTTCCAGAAAGGTCCTGATAACTTACGTTTACCTTTTCTGGTCTAACTACTTCCTCAGTTATTTCGGGAATGGACAAACAGCCCTCCTTATGAGTATTTAACTCTTCAGATGAACTTGTAACCTCTGGATTTATTACAATCACATATTCTTTTTGTTCTTGTCCATCATTACAATCCATTACAAAGATTCTTTTGTTAATCCCTATCTGAGGTGCAGCCAGCCCAACACCGTCCGCGGAATACATGGTATCTACAAGATCTTCAGCTATAGCTTTAATTTTGGTATCTATCTTATCTATCTTCACAGATTGTTTTAATAAGCGTGGATCAGGATACATTAAAATTTTTTTAATAGTCATCAATAAACTCAATTCTTCTTAAATATAGACGTTTTTCAAATAAACCTTTATACATTTACCATGGAAGAAATCATAGTTAATTTCGATAAATATATTGATAATAAAGATAAACATCTATCTAAATATGATAGCTTAAAAAGTTTATATAACGCTGACCCGGATAGCTCCATCTCGATGTGGGTAGCAGACATGGACTTTAACTCTCCTCAAAGTGTTCTTGATGCGATGGAAAGAGAAGTAAGACATGGTGTTTTCGGCTATTATGGAAGTCACCATAGTTATCTTGAAGCGGTTAAAGGATGGATGAAAAAACGTCACAACTGGGATATTTCAATGGATTGGTGTTCTGTGGTTCATGGTGTAAATTCAGGAATTGGAATGGGGTTAAGAGCGTTCTCAGAACCTGGGGACGAAATAATTGTTTTTTCACCAATATATTATTCCTTCTATCTAACAATAAAAAACAATAACAGAATTGCAAAAGAAATTCCTCTCTCAGTAAAGAACCAACAATACGAGTTAGATTTTGAAGGGCTCGAGAAAAAATTGTCTGGGAAAGAAAAAATATTGATTTTTAGTAGCCCGCACAATCCAGGAGGAAAGGTTTGGAGTAAAAAAGACCTGAAAAAGCTCGCTGAATTCTGCATAAAAAAAGGAATATTTATATTTATGGATGAGATACACCATGATCTAACTTATAGAGACAAGAGTCATTTGACTTTTTTAAAAGCTGCTCCAGAAGCTGAAGAGATAACTTTAGTCTTCACGGCCGCAACCAAAAGCTTTAATATCGCTGGTTGCCACACAGGGACAACTATAATACCAGACAGAAAACTTCACAAAATTTATGATGAGGAACATAAGGCTTTTGGAAAAACACCAAATCGGTTTGGTATGATAATGACTGAGGCTGCCTATAATGGTGGCGAAACATGGTTAAATGAATTGATGAAATATTTGGATAAGAATAGAAAAGATTTTTCTGACGGATTAAAAAACATAAAAAATTTAAACCTATTCAATTTAGAGTCTACGTACCTTGCATGGGTTGACTGCAGTGCTTTACACATAAATGAAGACCAATTGAAAAAGCTATTCGTCCAGGATGCTAAAGTTGTACCCAGTTTTGGTTATAATTTTGGAAAGACAGGAAAAAACTTTGTAAGATTAAATTTAGCCTGCAGAAATGAAATATTAAAGATGGCAGTTGATCGAATCAAAAATACATTTTCATGAGTTGTTTTTTTATTTATTAAAACTAATATATTTTATAATTTTTAAATAAAATAGAGGATTAATTATGAGTTTTTTACTACAGCCACCAATTCCTGAAAGATTAAACAGATGCCAACTTTTTGGTCCGGGGTCCAGACCGGAACTTTTTGAAAAAATGGCAACCTCTAAAGCTGATGTAATTAATCTTGATCTAGAAGATAGCGTAGCTCCAACAAGTAAAGCAGAAGCTAGGAAAAATATCTCTGAGGCAATCACAAAAATAGATTGGGGGACAAAGACACTATCAGTAAGAATTAATGGCTTAGATACAGAGTATTGGGTTGATGATATTCTTTCGCTGTTAGATAATAAAAATGAAAGATTAGACTGCATAATGATACCAAAAGCGGGTAACTCGAGTGATGTCTATGCCGTCGATGCTTTTGTAACAGCCTTAGAGAAAAAAAATAAAAGAAAGAAAGAAATTAACTTCGAAGTTATTATAGAAACTGCTGCTGGTTTAGAAAATATTAATGAAATAGCAGTTTCCAGTGAAAGGTTGATCTCCATGAGCTTTGGCGTAGCAGATTATGCTGCATCTATGGGCATGCAAACAACAAATATTGGAGGTACCCAATCTGGTTATTATACTCTTTCAGAAAAGGGTGATAAACAATTAATGGACCCTTGGCATCAGCCAATGGTTTCTATGATTGCGACATGTAGAGCAAATGGTTTGTTGCCAGTTGATGGACCATTCGGCGACATTTCTGACAAGGAAGGCTATATCGCCCAGGCCAAAAGATCTGCAACTCTTGGTATGGCTGGTAAATGGGCAATACACCCTTCTCAAATTGAGCTTGCAAACGAGATATTTACCCCATCGAAAGAGGCTCTTGAAAACGCCCATGGAATTATCAAAGCAATGGAAGATGCAGAAAAAGAAGGTGCAGGCGCAGCAGTATTTAACGGAAAACTCATTGATATAGCATCTATAAAGCAAGCTAAAGTTTTGATAGATCAGCATGACAAAATTTTTGGTAAATAAACTAAATCAAAATGAAAAACTTTCTAGAATTTGAAAAAGATCTTATTGAGCTTCAAGGAAAGGTAGCTGAACTAGAAGCTTTGAGCAAAACTTCTAATAGCAAAAATATAAAAAATGAAATAGATGATCTACATAAAAAGTCGGAAAAAGTACTTAAAGATCTGTATGACAATTTGAGCCCTTGGAAAAAATGCCAAGTGGCCCGACATCCTGATCGACCCCATTCTCTTGAATATATTAATTCATTAATTAAAGAATTCACTCCTTTGAGCGGAGATAGAAATTTTGCAGAAGATTTAGCAATAGTTGGGGGAATAGGAAGGTTAAAAGATATTCCTATAGTGGTAATTGGTCACGAGAAGGGTAATAGCACTGAAAATAGGCTAAAAAGGAATTTTGGAATGGCCAGACCTGAAGGTTATCGTAAAGCCGTTCGTCTAATGAAATTAGCCGACAAGTTTCAACTTCCAGTTGTAACTTTCATAGACACTCCAGGGGCATATCCAGGTAAAGGTGCTGAGGAACGGGGACAAGCCGAGGCAATAGCAAGATCAACCCAAACCTGCTTAGAAATAAGTGTCCCTATCATTTCCGTTATTATAGGAGAGGGCGGTTCGGGTGGAGCAGTAGCGCTGGCATCTGCTAATTCAGTTATTATGCTTGAACACTCAATTTATTCTGTAATTTCTCCTGAAGGATGTGCGTCTATTCTTTGGAAAAATAGTGATAAAATGAAAGAAGCAGCAGATGCATTAAAACTTACAGCACAAAACTTAAAAGAAATCGGCGTTGTCGATTATATTGTGTCAGAACCTCTAGGTGGAGCCCATAGGGATAAAGAAAAAATTATTTCTGATGTTGAGCAGATCATATTTAAAGAAATAGACAAGTTTAAAACAATGAGTCCAAAACAAATAAAGAAATCAAGAACTGAAAAATTTATAGAGATGGGAACTATATCAATTTCTTGATTTTTCCACATTATAGAGTCGTAGTGAATCATCCTCTATAGTTTTTCTTATTTCCACCATAAAATCAGAACGTTTTGAATTATATTCAATTTTTTTAATAAAATGCATAGATGCAATTCCCTTATATTTAAAAGCATCTCTCTTAGGCCATATTAATCCGGAATTTGTGGACACGAGAAAAAGGGGTCTTTTTAGTCTAGAAAATAAAATTTCTATGCCCTTTTTATACTCTACCGTTTCACCAGGTAATGTCCTTGTACCTTCGGGATATATCACTAATTGCCCGTTAGTCTCCTGCTGTTCTTTTTTTATTGTTTCAATGATAGCTGTTAGAGCATCCCTTTTATTATCCCTTTGAACGCTAAAACATCCAATTTTTTTTGCATAGAACGAGAAAATGGGAATTCTATTCAGCTCTGATTTCATTACAAACCTAGGTTGAGGTAAAATATAAAGCAACATAAGAACATCCAAAAACGACTGATGTTTCGAACAAATAATGGCCGGTTTATTTTCAGGTATAAATCCTCTTATATCTAATTTAATTTTCAAAAATACTTTTAAAATTAAAAATACCAGTCTGCAGTATAATTTTATTGCACGGATAGCATTTAATCTCGAATAGGAGGCGTAAGGAATCATTATTAGACCTAGAACTATTAATAAGAAGTAAATAAGTGAAGTTGCCAGACTATTTTGGAAAACAAATTTAAATTTTCTTTTCATATGTTTCTTTTTATTACTCTAAAAATAAAATTAATATTTATAAAATGTCATCTTTGCTTTATTATTAATAAAAAATCTATATAGAAATTTACCCATGAATATGCACGTTTTTTGTCCAGATTGTAAAGCAGAGTATCAAGTAAGTGAACGCTCTAATGCTAGACGCACAGTAAAATTTATCTGCTATAAATGCAAATCCTCATGGACAGACAGTCCTAGCAAAGAAAAATCTGAAAGTAATGAAGAATTCGAAGAAACAAATGAAAACGGGATGACTGCTCTATCAATCGATGATCTGAAGAGTCAATCTCAACTTTTAAGTTCCTTGGCATTGGCAGAGATTGATAATAGCTTTGGGACTCAAAATAGTGATAAAAAAATTTTAAAGACTAAAGAAAAAAGCGATGTAACTTTTAATTTTGAAACTACCGAAAACTCTGAAATAGCTACAGAAAATGGACCAACCCAGAATTTTCCAGACTTAAAAAGACAATCAGATACCTCAAAAGAGGAAAATGCCAATTCTGTTGAAAAGAGAAATAATAAGGAAATTGAAATTGAGAAAAGATTAAGAGAATCTACAGAACTTCTTAAGAAGGCTCGCGAAGATATAGGATCAGATACCCCTGCACATGCAACACAGAAGAAAGATAATCGGCTTATTTTATACATATCGAGTATCTTGGTTTTCTTAATATTTTCAGCAAGCTTGATGTTTATTTTTGGTGAAGAGATTGTTACTAGGTTTCCTATTACAGAACAACTTGTAACCAAAATTTATTATTACTCTGATATAATTTTTGGGCTTCTGAAAAATATATATTTCAAAATTTCCCAATTTTTTGTTACCACTCTGGCATAGACTCTCTTTCAATCATATCCTCAAAAGAGGGCCTCTTTCTTACAACATGGAATTCCGAACGAGATACCATTACTTCGGGTATAAGTGGTCTCGAGTTATATTCAGATGAAAGTACAGCCCCATATGCCCCTACATCCATAAACGCACAAAAATCACCTTCAGCAATGTCATCAAATTTGTGATCTTTAAGAAAGGTGTCGGTAGTTTCACAAACCGGGCCCACTATGTCTACTAAGATTTTACCAAATTTCTTTTTTAAAGGTATAATCCTATGATTGGCTCCATATAAGGCAGGCCTAAAAAAATCATTCATCGCACAATCGAGAATTACGAAATCTTTTTTCTCACCACTTTTTTTATAAATCACTTTTGTAACCAAAAGACCTGCATTTCCTACAATATATCTGCCGGGTTCAAATATAATTTTACATCCTAAATCTCCTAAAGCTCTCTCAATAATTCTTCCATATTCTATGATATCTGGAACGGAATCTGTGTCTGAGTATTTTATGCCCAAGCCTCCCCCAACATCTATATGCTTAATAACAATTTTTTCTTTTTTTAATCTCTCTAATAGCTTCGATAAATGAGAAAACGTTTTCTCAAAAGATCTTAGGTCACTAATCTGACTTCCAATATGGACATCTATACCAACAATTTCAATGTTATTCAGACTATTGGCATATTGATATATTTTTAATGCGTCATTCAAAGGAATTCCAAATTTGTTGTCTGCCTTTCCAGTCGATATTCCCTCATGAGTACCCGCATCAATATCAGGATTTACCCTGAAAGCAATTGGGGCAATTTTACCTAAATTGGATGAAATCTTATTAATCATTTCTAATTCAGAAATACTTTCGACATTAAATTGAAGCAACCCACATTTTAAAGACTCTGAAATTTCAAAATCCTGCTTTCCTACTCCTGAAAAAACAATCTTGCTGCTATCAATTCCTGCTTTCATTGCCCTTTTATATTCACCCAAGGATACCACATCAGCACCACCACCTAACTCGGCAATAGCTTTTATTACTGAAAGATTTCCGTTTGCTTTGATGGAATAGCATATCAAATTATCCAACGACGAAACTGCTTGCGAAAATTTAAAAAAATTATCAGTAATTTGTGATCGTGAATACAAATAAAATGGAGTCTGTACTTCTTTCACAACTTTGGAAACTTCAACTTTTTCCATCTGAAGCTCACTCTTTCTATAGCTAAGACATTCAACCATTTCTTATTACTTCCGAGGTACTGTCTAGAAAGGGCGGTGATTTAATACCGCAGCTAACCAAGCTTAGGAAAGAAATAAGTGTTATTACTAATAATATTATCGTCTTAATCATTTAGCCGTTTCTTCCAATAACGCAATTGCTTTTTAACTTGCTCTGATGAAGTTCCTCCATAACTATTGCGGGAGTCAACTGAGCTCTTAGCATTAAGGATGTTAAAAACATCCTCATTAATTCTTGAGTCAAATTTTTTTAAATCAGATAACCCAATTTCTGATAATTTCATGTCATTTTTTAATGCAAAATTAACTATTCTACCTGTAACTCTATGTGCTTCTCTAAATGGAATATTAAGGTTTTTTTACTAACCAATCTGCTAAATCCGTAGCGGTTGAGAAACCATTTTCTGCCTGCTTTTCCATATTTTCTTTATTTATTTGAATAGATCCAATTAGCAAATTGGTAATTTTTATTACTAGGATCAATGTATCAAAGGCATCAAATGCTGACTCTTTATCCTCTTGCATATCCTTTGAATAGCAAAGCGGTAATCCCTTCATCATAGTCAACTGCGAAATTAATGCTCCATAAACTCTACCAGATTTTGCTCTTATCAATTCTGCAGCATCTGGATTTTTCTTTTGCGGCATTATCGAAGATCCCGTAACAAGATTGTCAGGCAAATCAATAAAATTAAACTCTGAAGAACTCCAAAGAATTAATTCCTCTGCTAATCTGCTAAAATGTACCATGCAGATAGAAGCATTAAAAATAAACTCAATAACAAAATCTCTATCTGAAACGGCATCCATACTATTTCTCATTGGACTATCGAAGCCTAGCTCTTTAGCCGTATATTCCCTATCAATTGGAAATGAAGTTCCAGCTAAAGCTGCTGCACCTAGAGGGCATTCATTTAATCTTTTTCTTGTCTCATGAAATCTCAATCCGTCTCTATGAAACATCTCAACATAAGCAAGCATATGATGACTAAATTTTACTGGCTGAGCTATTTGCATATGAGTATAGCCAGGGAATATAGTCTCAAAGTTTTTTTCAGCTAATTCGACAAAAGATTGTTTCAAAAGCTCTAGCTCCTTATTTATTTGGTCAATAGATTCTCTTATCCAAATTCTAAAATCAGTTACAACTTGATCATTTCTTGATCTAGCCGTATGCAACATGCCTGCTTCATTCCCAATAATTTTATGCAACCGCGACTCTATATTCATATGTATATCTTCTAGTGATTTTTTGTATGAAAATTTACCTAGAATAATTTCTTTCTCAATCTGATCAAGACCCTTAAGAATTTTTCGCTTAGTGGCCTGTTTAACTATCTTTCTTTGAGCAAGCATTTTTACATGAGCTCTCGACCCCATAATATCAACTAAAGCTAATCGCTTATCTATATCTATAGATGAGTTGATCTCCTCCATCAAAGGCAGTGTTTGATCATTAAAACGTCCTCCCCACATCTTATTTGAAATTTTCCTATTAGACATTTTTTGTTCCAACACTATAACAAAGGTATGAGACACTATTCAAATACACTTCTTTTCCTACTTATCCTTACTTACAAATTGTTCATACCTTTTAACGCTTTTGGAGGCAGTATCTACGAAAATGGTTTAAAAAACTATATAAAAGATGATCTAAAAAAATTTTTATTTATCAAAGAAAAAAATAAGGTCAAGTCATTAAAAATTACAGATAGCCAAAATAATATAGTAGAGATTAATACTGAACGAAAAATTTTAATAATTAATTTCTGGGCAACTTGGTGTGCACCATGTAAAAAAGAAATGCCTTCTCTCAATCATTTAGCAAAAAAATTTAAAAAAGAAAAACTTGAAATAATTACAATAGCATCAGGTAGAAACTCAATTTCTCACATAGAAGATTTTTTTCTTAAGAACGAAATTGATGAACTTCCAAAATTTAGAGATCCATCAGGAAAAACTGCAATCTCTTATAAAGTCATCGGACTACCTACTACTATAATAGTTAGTTCTAAAGGAAAAGAAGTGGGTCGTATTTTAGGTGACATAGACTGGCAAAAAGAAGAAATTTACGAATTTTTTAATGCTCTCTTAAAAATAGAAAACAAATAATTTTTTTGAATTTATGGTCTTCGTTACCTTGGAGAACTGTTTATTTCAACTATAAATTACCAATACTTTATAAGTAAAACGTAAAACTTGGCAGTTACCAATAATTTCTTAGATAGGTGTAACTCAAATTTGGGCACTTGGAAAAGTTTTATGGCTTCTTAGAAACGCGGAGTTAAAAATCTTTAAAATAGATAACTTTATTATTTAATTAAAGTGTAGGGCCTTCCCGTCCCACAATATTTCTCTAAATTCATCTTCATAGGTCGCCTCTTTCCCCTTTCCTGTTCTTATATGTATATTTTTTTGAGGATATAATTTAAAAATCCCCTTACTACCCTTTGTGGCTTGCACAATAACCGTTTTCGTAGGATCTCCTTTGAAGGAAGATAATGGTAATACCTTGATAGAACCAAAACTGCCTTTCAAAAGACTTAATATCTCTGGAAGCCTATCGCTTCTCTGTATAATGGTAATTTTTCCTCTTGGCTTGCATCTCTTAGAAGCTAACCTTATCCATGACTCAAGTTTTAAAACCTCAATTTTTGCTATGCTGATTGATTTGTTCGAGATCTTTTTCACCACTCCCTCCTTGTAGAAAGGTGGATTCATAAAAATATGATCAAACGAAATTTTATTTATCTTCATTGCTTTATTTGATAAATCAGAGTTGATTACTGTGGCTTTCAATTGGTTAATTTTTAAATTTTCTTTACAAAGATTGGCAGAATTTCGATCTATTTCAATTCCATATGCTTCAAGCCCACTCAATCTAGATAAAAGACAACAAAGTCCAACCCCCACACCACAACCCAATTCAAGAACTTTTTCTCCCGATGACGCTTGTATGCATGCCGCTAATAAGACCGTATCTGTTGTTCCCCTAAATCCTTCTGAAAACTGAAAAATATCTAGTCTATCGCCGAGAAACTTATTCTTAGTAGTTTGAGTTTGCATTCTTCTCACATAAAAATAATAAAGAAGTAGTTTTTCTTTTAATAGTACCTATTTTAATAAATAAATGTTATTTGAATATTCTTATTTTGAATACGGAGCAAAAATTGAATTCGATTTTAACGCAAATTTCTGATAGCTTAGTGGAAAAAGTTTCGTCTACAAGTGAGCTGATTGAAAGCTGCTTGAAAGCAGAAAAGGCTCCAATTATACAAAGCATCGCCTCTCATTTAGTAAAGTCCGGTGGAAAAAGAATTCGTCCACTTTTAACATTAGCTGTAGCAGATCTGTTCAACTATGAGGGTGATGCTGACACATATTTAGCAACTGCAATCGAATATGTTCATTCTGCTACCCTATTACATGATGATGTTATAGATGGTAGCGAAAAGCGTAGAGGAAAAACTACTGCAAACCTTGTATGGGACAATAAATCAGCTGTTCTTGTTGGAGATTTCCTTTTTTCCAGAGCTTTTCAGTTAATGGTAAAAACAAATTCCCTGCCAGTAATGAAAATACTTTCCAATGCATCAGCAATAATCTCGCAGGGAGAGATTCTTCAAATGGGTGTAACAAGAAATATAAAAACAACTGAAGAGCAATATATGGATGTTATAAAAAGCAAAACCGCTGCACTTTTTATTGCCGCATGTCATGCAAGCTCTATTTTAGCTAATACAAAAAAAGAAAATATAGAAGCAGTTACAAATTATGGCGAGTTTATTGGGATAAGCTTTCAACTAATAGACGATTATCTTGACTACATTGGGAGTAAAAGTGCCATTGGTAAAAACACGGGAGATGACTTCAATGAACAGAAAATTACCCTCCCAATTATTCATGCTATGAATAATGCATCAAATAATGAGAAATTTTTACTTACGGAAATTTTTGAGAAAGGTATTTCAAAAAACGGTGATTTTGAACGGGTGTTAGAAATTCTATATAGAACTAAGTCTTTAAAATTTACTTTAAGCCAAGCAGCAAGTTGGTCAGAGAGAGCGGTTTTTTCATTGAAAGAATTGCCCGATTCTGAGATGAGGGGCTTGCTGATAGATCTTGCCTCAGAGATAGTTTATAGAAATACTTAGAAGACTTTTGAATATTTCACCCACCAACTTTTGAATTTTTCTCTCATGTTTTCTTGTGCTCTCAAGGCATCTTCCATTTTGGAATAGAGACCAAAACATGTAGAGCCAGAACCTGTCATTCTTGCTAGCAAATTACTTTTTGTCTCTAAAATTTCATCAAGAACACATTTTATTTCTGGATATTTTTCACAAGCTACACTCTGAAGATCATTCCTCTGCCTCAGCAAATACTTGATAAAGTCTTTACTAGCTTTAAAACCTTTGAAGCTTTCAAGCCCCTTATTCTCTGTTTCTTTTAGTGATTGAAATATTTTTCCAGTTGAGACGTTAATTCTTGGATTAACCAGAACTATCCATAGTTCAAAATTATTCTCATAAATTTCTTCTGTAATTTCTCCAATACCTCTAACCCTTTGGAATTTCTTTGACAAGCACACAGGAACATCAGCTCCTATTTGAGCAATCATTTCTTTCTTAGGAATTTCTATTTTGTATTTCTTTTGAAAATACCTCAAGACCGCGGCAGAATCCGCTGATCCACCCCCCAATCCAGCTCCAACAGGTATATTTTTCTCCAAATGGATCGAAAAGTTTGACTGAAGTTTATTCTTCACTAAATCGTATGCTTTTATAACCGAGTTTTCTTCTGGGTCTACCCAATCGGAAAACTCTCCTCCAATTGATACACTGAAATTATTTGCCTCTTTAATCATTAATATATCTTTTATTTTTGGAAAGACTACCAAGCTATCAAGAAAATGATAGCTGTCACTTCGTCTGCCTGTAACGTGAAGGGCTAGATTAACTTTAGCGTTTGCAAAAACTGTTTCTGTAGAATTTTTCATTTTAAGAATTATCTCTTCAATTTGATTTTGTATCAATCAAACCAAATTTTATTTTCTCCTTTATTTTTTTTGCATCTTTTTCATCTGGATCCAGATTAAGAGCTTTTTTCCATTGAAATCTAGCCTCCCTTTTTCGATCCAATTTCCAAAAAGTGTCTCCCAAATGGTCATTCACGATAGGGTCGAGAGACTCTAATGCCATAGCTCTTTCTAAATGGAAAAGAGCCTCCTCAAAATTTCCACTTATATAAAAAGCCCATCCTAAGGAGTCAATTATATGATAACTGTCCGGTGCTTTTTCATTAGCTTTTATAATCATTCTCATAGCCTGATCCAGCTTTTCTCTTCTCTCTAAAAGGCTATAACCCATGTAGTTCAAAATTTGTGGATGATCGGGATTAATTTCCAAAGCGCTTACAAAGTCTTTTTCAGCAGAACTCCAGTTTTTTTGCCGTTCATACGCGATGCCTCTTAAAAATAAAATTGACCAAGTTTCTTTTAAATTCCCTTCATTTTCAGCGACTTCAAGTGCTTTGGTGTAAGTTTCAATCGAATCAGAATAAAGGAAATTTTTTCTTTGAACATTTCCATGAAATTTTAGGATCTCTGAACTATAATAATTTTTTTCTAAAAGTTTATTAATAATAATTTCAGCTTTTTTTCTCTGATCATTTTGAATTAATGCTGTAACATTTTGTAAGATTGTGTCTAAATAAAAAATGTCTGTGCCTTTAATATCTTCTAAGCCACGCACAACTAAGTCGTTGTTATCTAATTTTACAAGAATTTCGGCTAATTTTAACTTAAAAAACGTCGAAGATCTCGATGCGTGAAGTGCTAAGCTTAAATAAAATAACTTAGTCACATAGCCTTTTTCTCGTTCGTTAGTTGTTTGAGACCATCTGAAAAATATCTCCGCGAGTTGTTTATATGGATCGACATCAAACTTTTTTATATCTTTTAAACCTTTTATAGTTTCAAGAAACCTTAAAGAGTAAGAAGCCCTATCAGTAGCTCCCTTGATTTTTTCGGATATTTCCTCTGCAATTTGAATATTACCCTTTTTGAAAAAATAATACGCAACTGTCAAAGCGGAGTCAGAGTCAAATAAAAACTCGTTAAACTCTCCATTTAAATACAAGGTGGACGCCAGCTCATAATCATCAAAGTATATATATCCTAGAAGTTGATTGTAGTGAACCACTTTGAGTTGAGTTTCATTATTTACTTCTATGGAATTAATAAATCTAAAAGCTTCTTCTTTTTTATTATTAATTATTAACATCCAAAAGTTTGTGATCTTTTTGAAAAAATTGGGCAACTGATTTTTGTGTTTAGAAAAGCTCAGAGATAATAATTTTTTATCTCTTTTATTTATCGCGTCTGCGAACAGTAATAAGCTAGAAGGGCGATAAACCAGGTTTGTGCTATCTATTTTCCTCGCAATCGCTAGCGAAATATCAAACTCACCAGAAATAGATGAATAGACAATTGCTTTCCCTAAAATGGAATCAGTTGTTTTTCCTCTACTAACCAAATCAATGAAATAGTCTGATGCTCTTGAAAAGTCTCTGTTCATTTCTGCAAACTTACCTGCCACGTATGAGCCGGAAGTTGCAAACAAAGTTTTTAAAAATATAATATTAAGCACCAATAGAAATAAAAAGAACTTTGTTGTTTTAATCATTTTCTGTTTGTGTCTCTTACATATTAGGATAGTTAGGGCCATCTCCTCCTTGTGGCGTTTTCCAGGTAATGTTCTGACTAGGATCCTTAATATCGCAGGTTTTACAATGAACACAATTTTGTGCGTTGATCTGGAATAAATACGAGTTTTTCTTTTTCTCAATAACTTCATAAACCCCTGCAGGACAATACCTTTGAGCTGGTTCATCATAAGTCGGTAAATTTATTCTTATGGGAATTGAAGGCTTCCCTAAGACTAAGTGGCAAGGCTGATCCTCTTCGTGATTAGTTCCTGAAAAACTAACATTTGTAAGTCGATCAAAACTTATAATCCCATCTGGTTTGTCGTAGTCAATTTCCTTAAAATTTTTCGCTGGGAGAGTACTTTGAGCATCTGTTTTTTTATGTTTCATGGTCCCAAAAATATTAAATCCACAAATATTTGCAATCCACATATCAATACCTCCCAAAATTAGAGACGCATATAAACCAAACCGTGACCACAATGGTTTTACATTTTTAACTGGATTAAGGTCTTTTCCTATTTTCCCTTTCCTGATTTCTAAATCGTACCCTCTCAATTCAACATTTTCTTCACCCGAAGTTATCGAATTAAATACCGTCTCAGCAGCCAAAATTCCAGATAACATAGCGTTATGATTGCCTTTAATTCTTGGTACATTAACTAGACCAGCAGAACATCCCATCAATAACCCTCCAGGGAAACTTAATTTGGGAATTGATTGATAACCCCCTTCACTTATAGCTCTAGCTCCATACGAAACTCTCTTTCCTCCAACCAACATTTTTTTAATTGAAGGGTGATGTTTGAATTTTTGAAACTCCATATATGGAAACAAATATGGGTTTTCATAATTCAAATGCACTACTAAACCTAAATAAATTTGATTATTCTCAGCATGATAGCAAAATGAACCACCCCCCGCATTTCTACCCAAAGGCCAACCCATAGAATGAAATACACTTCCCTCTTTATGAAATTCAGGCTTAATTTCCCATATTTCTTTCATTCCAATACCAAATTTTTGAGGTTCACAGCTCTCATCTAATTTATATTTTTTTATTAGTATCTTTGATAATGATCCCCTGACACCTTCACCGATAAGAACAAATTTTCCTAAGACTTCCATACCAGGTTCATAACCTTGAGTTTTTTTCCCATTTTTATCAATGCCGAACTCACCAGCTATTACCCCTCTAACTTCACCGTTATCCCCAAAAACTAAATCATTACACGACATGCCCGGAAATATGTCTACGCCCAAATTTTCAGCATACTGAGCTAGCCACCTACAAACATTTCCCATTGAAACAATGTAATTGTTGTGATTGCCCATGAGGGGTGGAAGAAAAAACCTTGGGATCCTTATCTTTCCTGAGGGCCCAAGAAGGAAAAAATTATCCTCAAGAACTTTAGTTTTTACGGGAATATCTGTTTGCCTCCAATCAGGGATAAGCTTGTCTAGTCCGATAGGGTCAAGAACCGCTCCAGACAAGATATGGGCACCTATTTCAGATCCCTTATCAAGAACCACAATATTTAAATTAGGATCAAGCTGCTTTGCCCTAATAGCAGCGGACAGACCTGAAGGACCTCCACCTACAATTACAATGTCATATTCAATTTTCTCTCTCATTCTCTAACCACAAAACTTCAAAATATTGGATAAAATAATGCCGTATAATTAGCATATAGTTTTTTCTTAATAAAGATGTAAAAAAATTTAAAAAATGATAGAATAAAAATAAAAAAAATTAGATAAAAAAAATGGAGAAAATCCCTTTAACAAAATCAGGACATGGTCGTCTAGAGGCAGAGTTGAAAAAATTAAAGTCCACAGATAGACCAGCTATAATTCAGGCGATTGCCGAAGCTAGAGAACTAGGCGATTTGTCTGAAAATGCCGAATATCACGCAGCAAGGGAAAAGCAATCTTTTATAGAGGGAAGAATAAAGGAACTTGAAGGTATTTTATCATTAGCAGAAGTTATTGATATATCTAGCCTCTCTGGATCTATAAAATTTGGAGCAACTGTCACTTTGTACTTAGATGAGGCAGATAAAGAGGTTGAATATCAAGTAGTAGGAGAAGCAGAGGCAGACTTAGAAAATCAATTGCTCAATATTAATTCTCCGTTAGCAAGAGCCTTAATAGGAAAAGAAGAGGGTGATGAAGTAGAAGTCAGAACTCCTGGTGGAACAAAATCTTATGAAGTAATCAAAATAACTTACAAATAAAAATTTTTGCTTACTGCCTTAATAAACCACCTACTTTTGATCCAACAACGCTAATAATTTCTTTGCTAATTTTGTCTATCTCGTGATCTTTTAAAGTAGCGGTTTTAGGTTGTATCTTTACCCTCACGGACAACGACTTTTTCTCTGTTTCTAATTCTTTTTTTCCCGAAAATATATCGAAAATCGTGACTTTCTCTATAAGTTCATTCTTAATGGAAAATATAGCTGTCTTGATATTTTCGTATTCACATCTTTGATCAACTATAAATGAAAAATCTCTTTCAACTGCCTGAAGAGTATTGATAATTAAAGGATTCCTACTTATCTTTTTGTTCTTCGAAAAAGGTATATTTTCTAAAAAAACAGTAAAACAGTTAACTCTACCTCTTATTGAAAAATCTTTTAGAAATAAAGGACTAATTTCACCGAAGATAGCTACACACTTATTTCCTAAGGACATTTTTGCTGATCTTCCCGAATGTAAAAAATGTGGTGTATCTCTACTCATTTTAAGCTTTTCAAAGTTAAGGCCCATGGCCTTTAATAATTCTACTAGATCTCTCTTTACGTCAAAAACATCGTAAGCACGACTATTCTTGTATAAGCTATTTGAATAATTATTTCCAATCAATACACCGCTAATCTCACTACTTTCATCACCTACTTTATTGCTTAAAAAACACTGACCAAGCTCAAAAAGAGCCATATCTGCTGAGCCTCTGGCTTGATTTCTCTCAATAATTCTTATCAATCCTGGAATAATTGAATTTCTCATATTAGTCATTTCAGAACTTATGGGATTGGAAAGCAGGACTTCATCTTTTCCAGAATTAAATTTTTTAGAGGCAAATTCATCTAAAAAACTATAAGAGACACATTCAACATAACCTAACGACGCGCATGTTCTTTTTGCTAATCCTTCTCTGCTTTGCTTTCTTGTGAGTATTGGCTTCATAACTCCTGAAGTGTCTCTATAAAGCGGAGCGCTTGGCAAATTGGCTAATGAACTTACTCTTGCGATTTCTTCAACTAAGTCTGCCTCACCATGGACATCCGGTCTCCATGAGGGTACTCTTACAAGTATATTCTCTTTTTTGTCATCTAAAATAAAACCCAGTGACTTTAGGATTGATTTTTGGTCTTCTAAATTTATCTTTATTCCAATTAAATTATTCACTTTTTGGGGATTAAAGAGAACTTCTTTATTTGGTTTTGGATCAAATCCAGCTATAATCGGTTTGGAAGCTCTACCTCCACAGATATCCAAAATCATTTTGGTTGCAATGGTATTACCAGGAATAGTAAAGCTAGGATCTATGCCTCTTTCAAACCTATATCTAGCATCCGAATTGATCTTCAATTTTCTACCGGTTGATGCAATAGAAATTGGTTCAAAGTAAGCAGCCTCTAAAAGAACGTTTTTTGTTTCTCTTGAAACAGCACTATTTAGACCACCAATTATCCCACCTAGTGAAATAATTTCTTTTTCATCTACGATAACTGTCATTCCTGCATCTAAATCATAAATTTTTTCATCAAGGGCATGGAATTTTTCACCCGAAAAGGATTTACGAACTCTTAAATCACCACTTATTTTGTCAGAATCAAACACATGTAATGGTCTTCCTCGATCGAAGGTAATATAGTTTGTTATATCCACCAACGCAGATATTGGTTTAAGTCCTATGCTTTCTAATCTCTGTTTTAGCCATTGCGGAGATTCAGCATTGGTGACATTTTTTATAGACCTTCCTACAAAAAAAGGACATTCTTTTCCTTTAACACTCTTATCTAACTCAATGTTTAGATTACTGACAAAATCTTCTTTAAATGTTTCATGCTTGGCAGGTTTAAGAACGCCTAAACCTCGAGCTGCAAGGTCTCTTGCAATTCCAAACACTCCCAGTGCATCAGGGCGATTGGGCGTTATAGCTATTTCAAAAAATATTTTATTCTCGTCTACAAGGCTTGAATAAGACGTCCCTACTTCTGCCCCCTTTGGTAATTCAATTATTCCGTCATGTTCATCTGAAATCTCCAACTCTCTTTCTGAGCACATCATACCTTCACTCTGAACTCCTCGTATTTCAGATTTTTTCAGTGTCATGTTCAGGCCTGGAATAAAATTTCCTGGTTTTGCAACTACAACTTTCATGCCTTTTTTAACGTTTGGAGCTCCACAAATAATATTTAAAATATTATCTGAGGTTTTCACGCGACATACCTTCAATTTATCAGCATTGGGGTGTTTAACAAAAGATAATATTTCCCCGACGGTAAGGTCAAACAAGCTGGCCTTGGGGTTGATAAGAGCTTCTATCTCTAAACCTAAATCGGTAAGAGCCTCACCAATGCTTTCAGGAGTTTCACTAGTTTCCAGATAATCTTTTAGCCATGAAAAAGAAAACCTCATATTAAAATAAATTCCATAATATAAATATACCCTTAACCACTTAGTTTGTCGTAGAGATTTGGTGAACTTTCTGGGGAAAAACTATAATGCTCTAACCATCTAAGATCATTTTCAAAAAAAGATCTTAAGTCAGGAATCCCATATTTTAACATAGCTAATCTGTCAATACCCATACCAAAAGCAAATCCTTGATATTTCTCACTATCCACTCCCGCAGCTTCAAGGACCTTGGGATGAACCATTCCGCTACCTAAAATTTCTAGCCAGTCGTCTCCTTTTCCTATTACCAATTTATTATCAGACCATGAACATCTTATATCTACTTCAGCTGAAGGTTCAGTAAATGGAAAATGACTAGCTCGAAAACGCAAGTCCAAATCTTCAAGTTCAAAAAATGCTTTGCAAAATTCAACTAATACCCATTTTAAGTTGGCCATAGATATCTTCTCACCAATTGCTAAACCTTCTACTTGATGAAACATTGGGGTATGGGTCAGATCGTAGTCAGATCTAAACACTCTTCCAGGAGCAATAATTTTACAAGGCACTCCATTTTCTTCCATAAACCTAATCTGTACAGGACTTGTATGTGTTCTCAATACATTTGGCACGCTTCCTTCTTTTATCTGCTTTCCTCCATCGACATAAAATGTGTCAAACTCTTGCCTGGCTGGATGATCAGGAGGGATATTGAGAGCATCAAAATTATACCAATCACTCTCTATTTGGGGGCCCTCTGCAACAGAAAAACCTAAATCAGCAAAAATAGAAATAATTTCTTCTGTAACTCGACTAACCGGATGAATTGAACCTTTATTTATCTCACGAGAATCCTGAGATAAATCTAGCCATTCGTTGTTCATAGAAAGTTTTATTTCTTCCTCTTTTAAGTTTTCTTTCCTAGCGAGTAAAGCTTCTTCAATATTCTTTTTTAAATTATTTAATAGTGGTGATACGTGCAACCTTTCTTGATGTTCCATGTTACCCAGAGACCTCATCAATAAGGTAACCTCACCTTTTTTGCCAATAGCTTCCAATCGAATATTATCTAATTTCTCTGTACTTTCGGCTGATCCTATTAGATCCAGATACTTTTTATTAATGGTCTCTATATCTAACATTTTGGTTGCTATTCAAACCTTATAAATATGAATGGCACGAAATCTTATACAAAAGGATTATCCTAACTAAAGGGCGCTCTGGACTTTTGTAACTATTTCTCCAAAAACTTTTGGATCTTTTACTGCAAGATCTGCTAATACTTTCCTATCTAAAGAAATACCTGATTTCTCTAACCCGAAAATAAAACTTGAATAGGTCATCTTATTATCATATTCCCTTACCGCTGCATTTATCCTTTGAATCCATAATGCTCTGAAAACTCTTTTTCTTACTTTTCTATCTCTAGTCGCATACTGCATAGCTCTGTCAACAGCTTGTTTAGCTGTTTTAAAGTTTCTACTTCTAGCTCCATAGTAACCTTTTGCTGCCTTGACAACCCTTCTGTGTCTTGCGTGTGTAATTACTCCTGACTTAACTCTAGTCAACTGTTTATCTCCTATCGAGCATATGGCATGTACGATTTAACGATATTCTCGTCAGCCTTACACAATGTGGTTGTACCTCTAGCATTTCTAATGAATTTGCTTGATCTCTTTATCATACCATGTCGTTTTCCAGCTTGAGCTGATTTTATTCTACCGGAAGAAGTTAATTTGAACCTCTTTTTTGCTCCAGATTTTGTTTTCATTTTAGGCATATTAAACTCAGTTCTTTATTCAATAAAAGTTGTTATAGGAATTTAATCTCCACTATACAAGTATTTCTTTTATAATTTTAATAAAAATCCTCAAAATTTTCATCCATTGAAACTACCCTTAATATATTTGTGGTACCTGGAGTATTAAATGGTACTCCAGCAATAACAATTATTAAGTCTTTACCATCTGCAAATTCAAATTTTTTAGCCTCCTTTAAAGCGTTTATAACTGCTTTTTTAAATCTGTCTACCGAGGTTGTAATAACGCAATGTAGACCCCATAAAAGTGTAAGCTTCCTAGCAGTCATTATATTCGGCGTTAATGCAATTATCGGAACTCTTGGCCTTTCTCTTGACGCTAGTGATGCGGTAGTGCCACCGTGCGTAAAACAGCATATCACCTTAACTTTCACCGTCTCAGCTACCTCTCTGGCTGCTACAGTTATGGCATTAGAAACCCCTTGCTTAGAACTCGTTCTCGATGCTTCCAGACTTTCAAAATATAGAGCATCCCTTTCAATCTCAATTGCAATCTTATCGACAGTTGAAACAACTTTTTCTGGATGATTTCCTATAGCTGTCTCTGCTGAAAGCATGACAGCGTCAACACCATCATAAATTGCTTGAGCAACATCTGAAACTTCAGCTCGTGTAGGAATGGATGACTTAATCATACTTTCCATCATTTGTGTGGCAACTATTACTGGTTTACCTTTCTCCCTGCATTTCATAACCAATCTTTTTTGAATGGGGGGAACAGCTTCAATAGGCAACTCTACGCCTAAGTCCCCCCTAGCAACCATAATTCCGTCAGATTGATCTAAAATTTCATCAAAAACATCCACAGCAGAGGGTTTCTCTATCTTCGATATAATACCTGCTCTATTGTTCAAAAGCACTTTAATTTCTTTTATATCTTTAGCTCTTTGAACAAATGATAAAGCTATCCAATCGACACCCAAATCACAGACAAAATCTAAATCTTTCTTGTCTTTTAAGGTTAATGGCGCCAAGTCCAAAATGCTGTCCGGACAATTAACACCCTTTTTATCAGATACAAAACCTGGGCTAGTGACCTCACATTCTATTACATCAGACGTTTTATTAGTTACCTTTAAAGCCACTTTTCCATCGTCAATTAGAAGAATGTGGTTTTTTTTTGCTGATTGAAATATCTCAGGATGAGGTAAACAAACTCTATTTTTATCTCCCAAATTCTTATTAAGATCAAAAGTAAATTTTTCTCCTAAGCAAAGTTCAACCCCTCCATTATGAAAATCACCACACCTTAGCTTGGGGCCCTGTAAATCAGCAAGTATGCAAATTGGTCTTGAAAATTCTTTTTCTAGCTGTCTTATAATTTGGTGTCTTCGTTTGACTGCGGAATGATCTCCATGAGACAAGTTAAGTCTAAAAATATCCGCTCCAGCTAAAAACATGGACTTAATTTCAGTAGAGGAGTCTGAAGAAGGCCCAAGAGTTGCTACAATTTTTACTTTTCTACTTCGGTGAAGTTGGTTAGCCATTTTCTGCTCATTTTTATATTTTTATTTACTGGCAAGCATAAAGAAAATATAAAATAAAGCACTTCTTATTTTACATGTTGGAGAAAAAATGGATATTGAAAATATAGAAAAACTGGAGAGTGCTGCTTACAGAAGGCTCATAAAACATTTACAAAAGAGAACAGATGTTCAAAATATAGACGTAATGGACTTGGCAGGCTTTTGTAGAAATTGTTTGTCTAGATGGATGAGTGAAGAAGCAGAAAAACTGAATATAACCTACTCTAAAGAAGCAGCACAAGAATACGTTTATGGAATGACTTACGAAAACTGGAAAGAGAATTTCCAGAAATAAAAAAACGATAAAAAGACTATGAAAGCCTTTTCTGTATTTCATTCAAGTAAAGTTTTTGAAACTTCTTCACGTGGCTCCCTACCACCCCTTTACCAACTTTATCTCCGTCAATTTCTATTACGGGAACCACAAAGTTGGTTGCTGATGTTATAAAAGCTTCATTAGCATTTTTAGCTTCCAACTCCGTAAACTTACTTTCCCTAAATTTCATATTATTTTTTTTGCAGAAGTGGAGCAGTGAAGATCTAGTTATGCCTCCTAATAGGTTATGAGATAATTCTCTTGTAATAACTTCATTATTATCATTTATAATAAATGCATTACTCGATGAACCCTCGGTTATAAACCCATTTTCTATGAACCAACAATCATCCTTTCCTATTTTACTTGCCTCACTTTTTCCCATTGATGAAGCTAATAATTGAGTTGTTTTTATATCTCTTCGTTTCCATCTTTTTTCCTCAAGGGTGACTATTTTGATACCTTCTTTTGCTCTATCTGTATTCAATATTTTCTTTTCTTGAGTAAAAATAACTATCGTTGGTTTAAATTGAGTTTCTGAGAAATTAAAATCTCTTTCCCCAACACCTCTAGTAACTTGAATATATACAAGACCCTCTTTTATTTTATTTTTTTCAATAAGATTTTTCTGAATTGAAAAAATCTCTTTTTCTTGGATATTAAAGTTTAGGTTAATTTCTTTGAGAGAATTTTTCAATCTACTAAAATGAGCCTTCCAATCTACAAGAAAGCCATTTATTACTGCTGTCACCTCATAAACTGCGTCGGCAAACAAAAAACCTCTATCGAAAACTGATACCACAGCGTCATTTTTATCAAAATACTTTCCATTTACATAAACTTGTTTGTTCAAGACTCATTCCAAATTAGTTGTCAGCTGTCTCTATTGTGGGAGTTTCAAACTTTATGTAATCTTTGGGAGGGTTTGTCGATTTTTCAGTGTATCTTTTATATTCATATCTGGTCCTAAAGCCATTACTATTACTAACTACAATCAGACATTGTGCATAATACTTGTTCGCGCGATAAATATCTACTAACCCTCTTAATTTTGGTGCCAAAGTTGTTTCTATCTCCAAAACTTTCTTGTCAAAATAAGTAATTGGAAATTTCTTACCTTTGAATTTTACAAAAAACTCAATGTATTCTTTCCTCTTCGATGGTTCCGCCTTACCTCGTTTTTCTATCACTTTATCTAAAATGTAATCATCCATTGTTCAATTTCTATCTATTAATTTGAAATTAAGTATAGTTTGATTTCAAAAAATTTGTAATAATTTCTAAAAAATCTTTTGGCTTTTCTGAATGAACCCAGTGACCAGCGTCTTTAATTTCTGCGAAACGGTTATTTGAGAATAGTTTGTCTATGCAACCTTTATGAGATTTTACTAAGTATTCAGATTCTGCGCCAAACAAAAACAAGGCATTAGTTTTCGAAGTGACCTTAATCTCCGGAAAATCACTTATGTCTCTTGAGTTTTCTATCAAGGATTGAATATTAATTTTCCAATTTAAAACACCTCTTTCATCAACTTTAATATTCTGCAATAAAAAAGACCGAATCTTAGAATCCTCTATTTCACTTGAAATCTTATCTTCGACTTCAGATCTTTTATTAAATAAATGCAAATCGATCGACTTTAAGACTTTAAGATAATACTCAAAGGCAGAAAAATATTTTACAGGAGCAATATCTACGATAATTAGTTTACTTAATAGGTTAGGATAGAGTAAATCGAAAAGCATTGCTGCCTTTCCCCCCATGGAGTGCCCTAAGAGGCAAGCATCCGAAATATTGTTTTCTCTAAAAAAGTTATCTACATCGAGAGCTAAGTCAAAATAAGTATGATTGTTGCCCCATTCTGATTCTCCGTGGTTCCTCAGATCTAAAACCCAAACTTTGTAGCCAAAATTAGCTATA